>CAIYUV010000155.1 GCA_903929475.1 uncultured Spartobacteria bacterium | reverse complement strand
TCTTGAACGGCAGTTCGCCCATCCACTCGAAGCCCGCCATGATCATGCGCGCGACCCAGAAGAAGATGATGTCCGGCCCGGTGACGAGGTCGGTGGTCGGGTAGAATTTCGCGAGCGTGCCCGTCTTCTCCGGCCAGCCCATCGTCGCAAACGGCCAGAGCCACGAGCTGAACCAGGTGTCGAGCACGTCGGGGTCTTGGGTGAAGCCGCTGTCGCTTAAATCCTTTTCAAGCGCAGCGTCTGGGCCTGCGAACAAGACGCGTATCGTCAATGCTCCGGCATACTCGAGGTATTCCTGCGGCGGCGTGTCTTCGCGCCAGAGTTCGACGTCCAATTTTGAACCATCTTCTTTGAGCAGAATGAGGGTGACATCCGTTCGCTGTTCTTGAAGGAGGCATGCAAGTCCGGCGGCCGCTTCATTGGGAATGTATCCCTTTTCGAGGCGAGTTTGGACGGACCACACCGGAACGCGATGCCCCCACCAGAGCTGACGCGAGATGCACCAGTCCTGGATTCCGTTCAGCCAGTGGTCATACACCTTCGCCCAGCGGTCGGGGAAAAACTTCATCCGTCCGTCCGCCACGCAGGCCTGCGATTCGGCGACGCTCGGGTATTTCAGAAACCACTGCTCGCTGAGGCGCGGCTCGATCGGCACATCCGCGCGCTCGCTGAAGCCGACGTTGTTCACGTAGGTCTCGGCCTTTTCCAATGCGCCTGCGGCCTCGAGGATTTCGTGCGCCTTTTTCCGCGCGGCGAAACGATCGAGGCCCGCGAGGTCCGCACCGGCTTCGGCGGTCATGCGGCCGTCGGGCGTGAGCACGTCGATGACCGGCAGTTTGTGGCGCACGCCGATTTCGTAGTCCGCCTTGTCGTGCGCCGGCGTCACTTTCAGCACGCCGGTGCCGAAGTCGAACGTGACGTGATCGTCCGCGATGATCGGGATGCGGCGCTGCTCCTTCGGCACTTCGAGCGGAAGCGCGCGATAGACGTGCTTGCCGATGAGATGCGTGTAGCGCGGGTCGTTCGGGTTCACGGCCACGGCGGTGTCAGCGGGGATCGTCTCCGGACGCGTGGTCGCGATGGTGAGGAAAGTGCCGGGCTCCTCCGCGACCTCGACGCGGAAGTGATACATGAAGCCCTTCTGCTCCTTCATGATGACCTCTTCGTCGCTCAGCGCGGTGAGCGAGGCGGGGCACCAGTTCACCATGCGTTTGCCGCGGTAGATGAGGCCCTTCTTATAGAGGTCCACGAACACGCGCGACACGCAGCGCGAGTAGTCCTCGTCCATCGTGAACCGCGTGCGCGACCAGTCGCATGAAGCGCCGAGCGCGCGGAGCTGCTTCAAAATGATGCCGCCGTATTTTTCCTTCCACTCCCAGATTTTACCCACGAGCGCCTCGCGGCCGAGGTCGTCGCGATGCTTGATCACGCCTTCCTTGCGCAGCGTTTTCTCCACGACGTTTTGCGTCGCGATGCCCGCGTGGTCGGTGCCCGGCAGCCAAAGCACCTCGTGGCCCGTCATGCGCGCGCGGCGTGCGAGGATGTCCTGGATCGTGTTGTTCAGCACATGCCCGAGCGTGAGCACGCCGGTGACATTCGGCGGCGGGATGACGATGGAATACGCGGGCTTCGTCGAAGCAGGGTCAGCGGCGAAGCAGCCGGAATTTTCCCAATGGGAATACCATTTCGTTTCGATGGATGCTGGCTCGTAGGTCTTTGGAATTTCAGACATGGCTGGAAAAGGGGCGCGAAGATGCCGAGGGCACGGAAAACGGCAAGCGCAAGTGAAGTGCCTGTCGCGTTAGTGGGTGATGACCACCGGGCCATCCTGCGGGGTCTCGCGCACGGCGGGCGTCCGTTTTTCCGCCTGAACGACGCGCGTCTGAGTGCGTCGCGACTCGATCACAAAGGTGTTGTTTTCGCCGAAGCGGGACCAAGGGCCGATGGGCACGTCGCGAAACTCGACAAACTTCCAGTCCACTACATCGGTGTTTGCGAGGCCGAGATAATCGCGGACTGCGGGAGAGACATCGAGGCCGGCACCCTGATTGAGGTTGGGCGCGGGTCTTTCGTTGCCGAAGACGTAGTTGAAATGATCGGTGCGGAAGGGGCCGCAGTCGCTCCACTGGCCGTAGCAGACGCGGTTGCCTTTCTTGATGGCGATCCAGCGGTCGCGGCAGACGGATTTGCCGTCCTCCTCATACGTCTGTTTGAACCATGGGATGAAGCGCGCCTCCGGCTTGTGGTGGCCGCTCGTCACGTCGTTGTAGGGAAGGGCGAAGTAAAACGGGTTTTGCTGCGGGTTGAAATTGCCGGGCACCGAGCCGCCATCGGGCAGTCCGCGCCGGACGGAGCGGTCGGGGTTGTCGAAGCCGCCGTAGCTGCGCCACCATTCCTTGTCCCACGAGCTGGAGAAATTGTGGACGGGGTTGTTTGCGGAGGCTGATTCGCCGACCCAGAAGATGGTGGCGACGATGTTCAGCTTCCACGGGTAAAGCCCGCCGACGCCCGCGCGGTTCGACTCTGTGGGAATGATGACCTGCGGCTCCAACTGCATCAGCGACTGCTCGCGGAGCTTCATCGCGTATTTGGAAAAATCGGCGCTGCTTTGGTAAGGCGACTGAGCCACGGCAATCCCCGCCCATGTGAGGCAAAGGGTGATGAGTGCTATGGGCGTCAATTTCATACGCGGGTCGGGAACATTAAGGGAGCAATCGGCGATGACAAGAGGGTTTTCCCGTGTGGACTGTGAAGAACGTGTGACATTACTGCTGTTGTTTAGCAGGCGAGGTGCCCATGAAGTGAGAGACATTTGCGACGAGGCTGCTAAGGATTTCATACCTTCACGGCTTGAACATCCACCGCGACAACGAGTCGAAACGCCCACGATGCAACCACACGCCACTCTCGAACAACTCCTCGCGCCGTTTGACTGGCAGCCCACGACGCGGCTGGTTTGCGGGGCGGGCACGCTGGGCAGGCTGGGGGAACTGGCCGCCTCGCTCGGCGGGCGGCGTGTGCTTTTGGTGACGGACAAGGGGATCGTTGACGCTGGGCACGCGAGTCATGCGCAGAGCGCGCTGGAGACTGCGGGTCTCACAGTCATCGTGGATGATATCGTGCGCGAAAATCCCACGACCGGCGATGTTGCGCGTTGTGTGGAAATCGCACGCGCTGGAAAAGTGGACTGCATCGTCGGTCTCGGCGGCGGCAGCAGCATGGACACGGCGAAGGGCTGCAATTTCATCCTCACCAACGGAGGCGAAATGAAGGACTACTGGGGCGTCGGCAAAGCGATCAAGCCCATGCTCCCGCTCATCGCCATCCCGACCACCGCCGGCACCGGCAGCGAGTGCCAGAGTGCTGCAATCATCGCCGATGAAACGACGCACCAAAAGATGGCGTGTCTCGACGCGAAAGCCGCCGCGCGCATTGCAATTCTCGATCCCGAACTGACGCTCAGCCAGCCGCAGCGCGTCACTGCCTGCACTGGAATTGACGCCATTTCGCACGCAGTGGAAGCCGCCGTCACCAAAAAGGCCACGCCGCTTTCCACCATGCTCGCGAGGGAGGCATTTCGCCTCACCTTCACGGCCTTTCCAAACGTCCTCGCCTCGCCCTCCGACCTCGCCGCGCGCGGTCGGATGCAACTCGGCGCAGCCTACGCCGGACTCGCCATTGAAACATCCATGCTCGGCGCAGCGCACAGCCTCGCCAACCCGCTCACCGCACACTTCGACATCGTCCACGGTCAAGCCGTCGGCCTCGTGCTCCCGTCCGTCGTGCGCTTCAACGCCACCGATCCCGCCGCCCGCGCCGGATACACGGAACTTTGCGCCGCTGCCGGTGTGCCCGATGCCGAGTCCCTCGCTGAAGCGCTGGAAAAACTCCTCGTCCTCGCAGATCTCGCTGCACCGCTGCGCAGCTTCGGCGTCACCGCCGAAAAAATCCCCATGCTCGCCGAGGAAGCCGCCCGCCAGTGGACAGCCAATTTCAACCCGCGCCCCGTAAGCGCCGCCGACTTTGCGGGGATTTACGCGGCGCTCTTGGAGCAATAATAACACCGCCTTGCTTGCCGATGTCCTCCAAGTTCGTTCGCTAGCTGTCAGCTTTTACGTCCTCCGTGACGCATCCGGGCTGTTTTTGCTCGACGCTGGATTCATCGGTGGGCGCTCACTTTTACACAGCGCGCTTGTTGAACGTGGCTGGGAAAAGGAGCCTATCCTTGGAATCATAGTTACTCACGGGCATCTCGATCACATTCTCAATGTTGCTGCGATTGCACGGGAGCATGGTGCGTGGGTAGCAGCTCCGCGTCTCGACGCCGACCACTACTCTGGCCATCCCCGCTATCACGGCTGGGCGCGAGTCACGGGTTGCTTTGAAAGTATCGGCAGAGCCGTTTTGCCCTTCCAGCCGTTTATCCCTGATCGGTGGCTTGACGATGGCGACTTCATCGAAGTTTGGCAGGGATTGAGGGCAGTTCATCTCCCCGGTCATACCCACGGGCACATGGGTTTTTACTGCGAAAGTCTTAAGCTCATGTTCACGGCGGACCTTTTTGCCAGCTATCGAACCTTCACGCATTTGCCTCCGATGATCTTCAACTCCGAGCCAGCCCGACTGACCGCAAGTGTTGCTACTGCATTGGCTTTTGACCTCGCTGGGGTCATTCCGAATCATTGCGACCATGCCACGCCCGAGGAACATCTGGCGCGACTCCGCAAGTTACAGCGTAAATTCCAATGAAACCTGATTTAGTGATGAAGTTCTTTTTCGCCGTCGTCGCGATTTCGCAGAGCTTTGCCGCCGACTGGCCGATGCATCGCGGGAATCCTTCGCTAAATGGCCGCTCCGAGGACGCGGCGCCCGCCGAGGCTGTTTTGCGATGGACGTTCAAAGCCGGTTCGCCGGTGAAAGGCAGCGCGGCCATCGCGGGCGGGCGTGTTTTCTTTGGTGACGACGGCGGCATCGTGCACGCGCTGAACCTTGCTGATGGCAAGGAGGCGTGGACTTTCAAAACCGAAGGGCCCATCGAGGCGACGCCGCTCATTCTCGACGGCCTCTGCTACATCGGCAGCAGCGACGGAAAACTCTACGCGCTCGACGCCGCGACCGGCGCAAAGAAATGGGCGCACGAGACGAACGACAAAGTCCTTGCCGGTGCGAGTTGGGTGAAAGACCCGGCGTCCGACGCAAAGTGGGTGCTAGTCGGCAGCTACGATTACAGTCTCTACGCGCTCGACGCGACGAGCGGCAAAGTGCTGTGGAAAGTGGAGACGGAAAATTTCATCAACGGCACGCCCGCCCTCACCGGCGACGGACACGCGGTCTTCGGCGGATGCGACGCGCAACTCCACATCGTCTCACTCCGCGACCACAAAGAAGTGCGGAAGATTGACGCCGAAAGCTACATCGCAGGCAGCGTCGCCGCCGACGGCGCGATGGTCTATCTCGGCAACGAATCGAAGAAAGTCTTCGCATTCGACACCACCACCGGCGCGACAAAATGGACGTATCGCGACCGCAGTTTCTCCTACTACAGCAGCCCCGCGCTCAGCGCAGACACCGTGATCATCGGCGGGCGCGACAAACGCCTGCACTGCATTGAACGCGTAAAAGGCGAGGCCCGCTGGGTCTTCGCCACGCGCGGCGACGTGGACAGTTCGCCCGTGCTATGCAAAGACGGCGGCATCCTCGTCGGCAGCCGCGACGGCCGCCTCTACTGCGTGGAAATCGCCGATGGCAAACAGCGATGGAGCTACGAAATCGGCGCACCCATCACCGCCAGCCCCGCCATCGCCAACGGCACCATCGTCATCGGCGCAGAAGACGGCACCGTCCACTGCATCGGAGCGAAGTAATTGGAAGGTATTCGTGCTTACTTCGCTGTCGTCGCAAATATTCAAAGGAGGTGTGGTGTTTTGGGTTCTCTCGCGAACACTATGAAACAACGGTTCCTTTTCTCCAGCATCGCTGCCTTTTATTACCTGACTGTTTTCACCGCTGCGGCGGACAAAGCCACTGTGGATGGACGCTACGGGCTGGAGAAAGCGAAGGCGAACATGGAGGCGTTTACGACTGCGCCGGGGCTGACGGGTTCGCTGTTTGCGGCGGAGCCGATGATTCAAAATCCGACGAACATCGAAGTGGATCCGAAGGGACGTGTGTGGGCGACGGAGTGCGTGAATTATCGCCGGTGGATGCAGCAGCGGGCGGAGGGGGATCGCGTGGTGATTCTCGAAGACACGGATGGCGACGGTCTCGCGGACAAGGAAAAGACTTTTTACCAAAGCAAAGACCTGACGAATCCGCTTGGCATCTGCGTGCTACCACAGGCGAAGGGGACGAAGGTGATTGTGAGCGCTGCGCCCAATGTGTGGCTGCTTACGGACAAGGACGGCGACGATGTGGCGGACGAGGCGGTGGTGCTTTTCAAGGTCGGCGGCGTTTGGAATTACGATCATCAAATTCACTCGTTCAGCTTCGGGCCGGATGGAAAATTTTACTTCAATGCGGGGAACTCGATCACGGAGTTATTCTGGCCCGACGGCACGATTGTGAAAGACATCGCGGGGCACGAGGTGACGAACAAGGGCCAGCCTTACCGGCAGGGGATGGTGTTTCGTTGTGACATAGACCTGGTCGCGGGCAAGGCGAGCAACGTGGAGGTGCTGGGACATAATTTCCGCAACAACTACGAAGTGGCGGTGGATTCGTTTGGCACGATGTGGCAGAGCGATAATGACGACGACGGCAATCGCGGCGTGCGCATCAACTACGTGATGGACTACGGAAATTTCGGCTACACGGACGAAATGACCGGCGCGGGCTGGCAGTCGAAGCGCACGAACATCGAAAAGGAAACGCCGCTGCGCCACTGGCATCTCAATGATCCCGGCGTGGTGCCGAATCTTTTGCAAACAGGTGCGGGTTCGCCGACAGGCATCCTCGTGAATGAAGGCGCGGCGCTCGGCGCGCAGTTCACGAATCAAATCATCCACTGCGATGCCGGGCCGCGCACGGTGCGGGCGTATCCCGTTGAAAAGGACGGTGCGGGCTACAAGGCGACGATGGCGGATATTCTCACGAGCAAGGACTCGTGGTATCGCCCGAGCGATTGCGCGATCGCGCCGGACGGCTCGCTTTTCATCGCGGATTGGTATGACCCCGGCGTGGGCGGTCACAACATGGGCGACAACGTGAAGGGCAGCATGATGGGGCGCATCTATCGCGTCGCTTCTTCGGCGGAGAAAATGAAGATCGTTTCGCCGGATTTCACTACCGCTGCTGGCTGCGTGAAGGCACTCACTTCACCGAACAAGGTGACGCAAGCCACCGCGTGGAGCGCGCTGAATGCGATGGGAGCAAAGGCTGAAAGCGCACTGCTTTTGCTTTGGAAAAACGAAAATCCGCGATTCCGCGCACGTGCGCTCGGCGTCCTCGTGCAGATCAAAGGCAGCGAGATCAAATATCTCACCGCCGGGCTCAACGATACGGACAGCGATGTGCGCTGCTTCGCCATCCGGCTCATCCGCATGATGCACGCAACTCGCGGCCTCGACACCACGCCGCTCGACGGCAACGCCGCGCTCGCCTCAAAAATCCTCGCCGACAACAGCGCCGTCCGTCGCGAAGTCGCGCTTTCGCTTCACGGCGAAAAGGACATCGCCAAACTCTGGACGGCGCTCGCGCAGCAGCACGACGGCAAGGATCGCTGGTATCTCGAAGCGCTCGGCATCGGCTGCGCTGGAAATGACGACGCGTGCCTCGATGCGTGGCTCGCTGCCGTCGGCGACAAATGGAATACGCCAGCCGGACGCGACATCATCTGGCGCACACGCGCTGCGAAATCCGCCGGGCTGCTCGCAAAAATGCTGAGCGACGAATCCATCGCTGCCGAGGAAAAGCCGCGCTACCTACGTGCGTTCGATTTTCTCCCCGCAAGCGATGAGAAAGCGAAGGCGCTCGTGTTGCTCGCCACGTCTGGCAAGGCGGACGAAATTTCCCGCGAGGCGACGATGCGATTGAAGGGTAACAACTCGCCCGCAGTCGCCGAGGCGCTCAAGGGCGTGCTCGCGAAGAGCAAGGGCACTGCGCAGTTTGTCGAACTGGTGCGCGACTTCGGTGTGCCTGGGATGGCGCAGGAATTGTTCGACACGGCGCTCGCGATTGGGAGCGACCCTGCGGCAGTCGAAGCGGTGAAGCTCGCTCTTGCGGATCCTTCGTCGGAGAAAGCCGTGAACGCCGCGCTTGATGCCGGAAAAATCAACGAGGTTTTTAATCTACTCGTGCTCAGTGGAACGCAGCGAGGCATCTCGCGCGTGAGCGGAACTGTTGGCAATGCCGAGGCGAATATCGAGCGGCGGAAAGCGGCAGTCATCGCGCTTGCCCGCACGCAAGCTGGAGCACTGGCACTCGTGAAACTCGCCAAGGACGGCCAGCTTGCCGACGAACTGAAACCCACCGCCGCGACCGCGCTGCGCCTCGTGCAATACGCATCGCTCCAGACGGAAATTGATCAACTTTTTCCAAAGCCCGCCGCGCTGGGCGGTGCGCCACTCGCGCCCATCGCGGAGCTGGTAAAAATCAAAGGCGACATCACGAAGGGCAAGGCCATTGCCGAGCGCGCGGAGTCATCGTGCGTCACGTGTCACCGCATCGGCGCGGTGGGTGTGGATTTCGCACCAGCGCTCAGTGAGATCGGCGCGAAACTTCCGAAGGAGGCGATTTACGATGCAATCATCAACCCGAACGCCGGCGTCACCATGGGCTTTGAAACGACACAGCTTTCGCTGAAAGACGGCGGTGCCGCGATGGGCATCGTTCGCAGTGAGACGGCGCAGGAAGTCGTCCTCGCGCTGCCCGGCGGCGCGACGCAGAAATTTAACAAAGCCAACATCGCAAAGCGCGAGAAGCTCGCGACCTCGATGATGCCGAGCGGACTCAATCAAGCACTCACCCAGGAAGACCTAGTGAATCTGGTCGAGTATCTCGCTTCGCTTAAAAAGTAGCGCAGCCGGTTACGCCGCGTCTTCTTTGCTCAGCGTCTTGAAAGCACAGCACGCGAGCATTCCGCCGATGAAGTCGGCAAAAAGATGCACCCAGATATTTCCCCACTGGATAAGGCCCATGATCGCCGCGCCGATGGCGACTGCTGGATTGAACGCGCCGCCGGAGATGCTGCCGACGCTAAACGCGCCCGCCATCACCGTGCCGCCAATCGCGAGGCCATAGAAGCTGTTGTTCGCCGTGCCCTTCGAGGTCGCGACATTCAGCACCACCCACGCAAGTGCGAAGGTGAAGAGTAACTCGGCGAGAAATGCCGGGCCTGTGGGGAATGGTGCCGCCGCCGTTTTTGCGGCAGCATCCACGAGCTTCATCGCTGCGGCAGCGTAGAGATACTTTGCAGCAAAAGCCGCCAACGCCGCGCCGAGCACTTGGAAGATAATATAGCCGCACGCGTCCTCCTGAGTGCATTTCCCGCGACAGGTGACGGCGAGCGTCACGGCTGGATTGAAGTGCGCGCCGGAAATGTGGCCGCCGGCAAAAATCATCACCATTAAAACGCCGCCGATGGCAATTGGGGCGAGCGCATTTCCGCCGAGGGCATTGCAGCCGAGGGCATTGCAGCCGATGGTGAGCACGAGGAAGAAGGTGCCGAGGAATTCAGTCAGATATTTATTCATGTAGTGGGTGTGGGTTTTCGAGTGCGGAGGTAAAGCACATCGCACGGGGCATGGCAACCGCCTCGTATCGCGGAATCGCTCGTCAGCTATTGAGCGGGCTGTTTTTCAACTGGAATCGGCGCCGAGGTTGCAGCGGGGAGATGTGCTTCCGAGGGGGTGGCGGTTTTATTGGCCGTCGGGGTGTCCGCCGGAGTCGGGACGGGTGTCGGCGTGAGGCCTGGTATGTTTGCCACGGTGGAAATTGCCGCTGTTGTCGTGGGTGGCGTGATTGCGGGAGCCGGGGCGGGTGTTGCTTCGGCAACTTGCGTGGCAGTTGGAATTGAAGCGAGTGTCGGCGCGGCGACTGGTGCTGTTGCTGGAACTGGCACAGGTATCGTTGCAGTGACGGGCGTTGCGGCGGGTGGTCCGGGCGTTTTGCTGGGCATGAGGGTGGGGGTGGTGATGGTGATGCGGCGGTTGCGGGCGCGGCCTTGAAAGTTGTCGGTGCCGTCGGAGTAGGTGTTGGAAGCGATGGGTTCGCTGGAGCCCATGCCGATGATGGTGAAGTTTTTTGCGGGGACGCCGGTTTTTTTGACGAACCAATTGCGGACGGTCTCGGCGCGTTTTTGGCTGAGTGCTAGATTTTCTTTGAGGGTGCCGATGTTGTCGGTGTAGCAGCGGATGAGGATGGGAATTTCGGTGTGTTTTATGATGCCTTCGGCGAAGGGGGCGAGGTGGTCTTCGGCGGCTTTGCAGAGGGAGGTGGGGGAGTCGGCGAAGAGGGTGTCTGCGTTGAGGGTGTGGATGATGACTTCGCCTTTGAAGGCGTCGGGTATTGCGACGTAGCGGTTGACGATGATTTTCGGGACAGGTGGTGTGTTGGCGGGGATGTAGAGGGTAGGTGCCTGGGGAGTTTTTAACGCAGTGATGTCTGCGACGCCCTTGGGCTCAACAAGGGGGCGGAGGAGGATGGTGGTGCTGTTGAGCTTTGCTTGCTCGGAGGCGACGCCGGTGAGGGTATTGAGGACGATTTCGGTGTTGTTGAGTTGGGCTTTCCGAGTGGGGATTTCGGTGAATGGGCTCAACATGATTTCGGTGGCGTTGAGTTTGATTTCGGTGCTGTTGAGTTGGGTTTGTTTTTTGGGACTGGCGTCGTTGAGGGAGTTGATCTGAATTTCGGTGCCGTTGAGGCTGGCGGTTTTGCGGGGCTTCCCTGACAGATCGTTGAGGACGATGTCGGTGGATTTGAGCTGGGTGACTTTTTTGGCAGGGGAGGCGCTGGCGGGGGTGTTGGGTTTGATGTTGAGGGCGTTCGACGGGGAAGGGGTGCCGGGTGTTTTTCCGGGGATTTTTGGCTGGAGGCCGGGGATTGTGTAAGGACTGTTGGGGGTGTTGGTGCCGGGTGCGCCGTCGGTGCTGGTGCTGTTGTTGGTGAGTTTTACGCTGGGGTCTGATTCTGCGATTTCGCGCTGGAGGGCGTCCCATGCGTCTTCGCCGGTGCCGCCGTCGAGGTTGAGGTCGCCTTGTTCGGAGGTGTCGTTCTGGCGCGCGGCGGTGCGTTCGAGGGGGCCGCTGGCGAGGTCTGTTTTTGGGGCAAAGCGGGTGGCGACTTCGGTGATCCTAGAGGCGATGGTGGAGGCGCTTTTGAGTTTCGGTGCGACTTTGGCGGCTACGGTGGAGAGTTTGCCGTTCAGTTCGACGGCTTTTTCGTGGGAGATGGTGGGTTTTGCGTTGTTGGGTTTGGAGTTGTTTTCCTTGTTGTCTGCGGCGACTGGACCGCCGGTGGTGGCGAGGTCCTTGGGTTTGTCGTCCTGCGTTGCGGCGGTGGTTTTTTTTTCGCTTTCTGCGGTTTCGGATTTGGGCGCGGCTTTTTTCTCGTCCATCGGGATGAGATTCTCGATTTGTTTGATCGTGTCGGTGGCGGATGCGGTCTTTGCGGGGTCTTTTTCTCCGGGCTTGGCGGCGTCTTTGGCGGTTTCTTTTTCGCCGGGTTTTTTCGGGCCGTCTTTTTCGCCGGGTTTCTTCGCGGCGTGGGAATCGGTTGCTGCGGCGTCTTTGGGGCTGGTGAGGGTGTTGGGGTCTTTGTCTTTATCTTTATCCTTGGCGAGTTTGCCGCTGTTTTCCTTTTCGGCGAGCGCTGCAATTTTTTCGATGTGCTCGGCGCTTTTCTTCGCGTCGGCTTCGGCGGCTTTTTTGGTTTCTGAGGTGGTGGCGGTTTTGCTGCCGGTTGTTCCGGGGGTGGCGGCTGTCTTGGCATTTGCGTCCGAGATGTTGCCGTTGGTGGCGATGGCTCCGGGCTTGGCGGCTGCGTTGGGGTCTCCGGGTTTCTTGCTACCCGGATGTGTGACGGAATTTGCAGGCTGGCCGTTGGCGGTGGCTACGGGTTTGTCGCCGGGTTTTGCGGGCTGGCCGCTTGCATCGGTCGCGCCTGCGATGGTTGCGCTTTGAGGCTGTTTGCCTTTGCTGTGGTTTCGGATGGCGAAAAATAAGCCGACCGCAAGGGCGATGATACTGGCGGTGAGTATGCCGATGAGCTTCCAAGCTTCCCATGTAACACGCTTTTTAAAAGTGGAACCGGATGTGAGTGCCGAACTTACATTGTTAGGCTGATTTTTTGCTTTCTCGTGTTTTTCAAAGCAGACCAGACAGTAGCGCTGGCTTTCTTTTTTTTCGAATTCGACGGTGCGCAGGTAGCAAAAGGCCGTGGGTTCGCCGCATTTCTGGCAGGGATAGAGAAGGATGTGGGATTCCCGGTTGTTTGGTTTTGGCGGCTCTTCTGCAGGGTTTTTTTCTTGGGCGATGATCGCAGGTGCCTGCGCTGGAGCCTGCACGGGCGCTGGCGCAGCCACTTTCACGGGTGTTGATGCTTTCGCTGGTGCGGCCACTTTCGCGGATGCGGCGACCACGGTAGGCGATTCCACGGGTGCGGATGTTTTTGCGGGTGCAGTCACCACGCCAGGTGCTTCCACGGGTGTTTCCGCCGAAATGTTGATCTTCGGCACCTCCAGTGGTTTCTCTTTAATAAGGCGTAGTTCCATCGCGCGCGGGAGGTATGCAACTCCCGTGCGCGCCGGTGGAATTTTTACATCTACTTACCGACGTGTGCCCGCCTCGTAGATTTCGATGGCTTTGGGGAGGTCTTTTTTCAGGCGCTCGATGCGTGTGCTGTGAGCAGGGTGCGTGCTGAGGAATTCCGGCGGGGCCTTTCCGCCGCTGGCGGAACTCATGCGCTCCCAAAAGGCGGTAGCTTCGCGGGGGTCGTAGCCTGCGCGGGCCATGGTGAAAAGGCCGATGCTGTCGGCCTCGCTTTCGTGTTCGCGGCTGAATGCGTTGAGGACGCCGTATTGCGCCCCGGCTCCGATGGCTCCCATGATGGCGCGGCGCTGGTTGTAGTCCATGTTGCCGAGCGACCAACTGACGCCGGAGAGGAGGGTATTGGTGGCTTGTTGTTGAAGGATGCGCTCGCTGCCGTGGCGCAGGGTTGCGTGGGCCATTTCGTGGCCCATGACGACGGCGAGGCCGGTTTCATTGCGGGTGACGGGTAGGATTCCAGTATAGACGCAGATTTTCCCGCCGGGGAGGCAGAATGCATTCACTTGCGGGCTGCGGACGAGGGAGACTTCCCATCGGAAATCTTTGCCCCACTCGCCGGTGGCGGCGGTAAGGCGTTCGGCGCAGCGGCGGACGGTTTCGTATTCGGGGCCGGAGTTGATGGTGTCACTCTGGCTGAGGACTTCGCGGTAGGCTTGGAGGCCGAGTTTGGTTTCCTGCTCCGTGCTGAGCGCGAGGCGGGCGGTGCGGCCTGCTTGATTGGTGATTTTGTCCGCTGAGCAACGTTGAAAGAGGACAGCAACGACGGCGATGAGGATGGGGACGAGACGGATGAGATAATTTCGATTTTTCACGCGAAGGATGAAAGATTTTGAAAGAAAGAGCGTATTTCTGTGGATGAATCAAACCAGCTTCAAATGTTTATGGCCTGTGCGGATTCTCAGTGCAGAGAGTTTTCCCGTTACATTTAGGGAAATTTCTTTGACGCCCTCGCCCGCGAAACCTACAACACCGCACTCTTTCACCAAACATGAACCCGATCGCATCCATATCACAGCCAGCCTGCGGGCTGCTGCGTGCGATCTCCACAACCCGTAAGGCAAGCTTTCCAGCTCCTTCGCAATTTCAATGCTCAACGGACTTCTCGGCTTTTTCTCGAATGACATCGGTATAGACCTCGGCACGGCGAACACGCTCGTCTATGTAAAGGATCACGGCATCGTGCTCCGCGAGCCGTCTGTCGTGGCCGTCGTGGCTGGCACGAGCAAAGTGCTCGCGGTCGGCGACGAGGCGAAGCGGATGCTTGGCCGCACACCGGGCAGCATTACGGCGATACGTCCATTGAAGGACGGCGTGATCGCGGACTTCGAGATCACGGAGGCGATGCTCCGGCATTTCATCCAGAAAGTTCACGGGAAACGGACACTTTTCAAACCACGACCACGCGTTGTTATCGCGGTGCCCTCAGGCATCACGGAGGTCGAAAAACGCGCGGTGAAAGAATCGGCCCTGCACGCGGGTGCGCGCGAGGTCTATCTCATCGAGGAGCCGATGGCTGCGGCCATCGGTTGCGGCCTGCCGGTGCAGGACGCAGCGGGGAACATGATCATTGATATCGGCGGCGGCACCACGGAGGTGGCGCTGATTTCGCTGTCGGGGATCGTATTCAGTCGCAGCGTTCGCGTGGCGGGCGATGAGCTGGACGAAGCGATCATCCAATACATGAAGCGCGCGTATAATCTGATGATTGGCGAGCGCACGGCGGAGGACATCAAAATCAAAATCGGCAGCGCATACCCGAGCGAAAAAGAGACGACAATGGAGGTCAAGGGACGCGACCTCGTAGCGGGACTGCCGAAAACGCTGAGCATCACTTCACAGGAAGTGCGCGAAGCACTGCTGGAACCGATTTCCACCATCGTGGACAACGTGCGCGTGACTCTGGAGCGCTGCCCGCCCGAACTGAGCGCCGATCTCGTGGATCGGGGACTCGTGCTCGCCGGTGGTGGTGCGCTTCTGCGCGGGTTGGATCGTCTTCTCAGCGAGGAGACGGGACTGCCGGTGCACATCGCCGAGGATCCGTTGAGCGCAGTTGCCGAGGGAACAGGCCGCGCGCTCAGCGAAATGAAATTCCTCCGGCAGGTCACAGCCACTGACCGCCAGTGGCGGAATAGCTAAACGGCCCACGCCGATGAACACCAGCCGACAGGAAGCCGCGCAGAGAACAGCGTTGGCGGAGTCGCCGCTATTGCAGCCATGAAACGTCGCGCAAACATCATTGCCGTCTCGTGTTTCCTCGCAGCGGTGCTTCTCGTTTTTCTGATCAACCCGCGCAGCCGCCAGCGTCTGCAATCGGGATTCCTCAGTCTCATCTCTCCGTTTCTGCGCAAAGGATCGGAGCTGGATACCGGATTAAAAAACTACAAATCAGGCGCGCGCAAACTCGGCGATCTGGAATCGGAGAACGCGAAATTCAAAACGGAGGTGGAGCAGCTTCGCGCAGAAAATCAGGCGCTGCGCGGCGTGGAGTCGGAGAATCACCAACTCAAGAAATCTCTCGGCTATCAGGCGCAGTCGGCATTCACGCTCATACCGGCGCGCGTGATCGGACGTCCCATCACAAACTGGTGGAATACCATCGAAGTGGACAAGGGCACTGCGGATGGATTGTCGCCAGACATGCCGGTGCTCACAGCGGACGGACTCGTCGGCAAAGTCATTCAGGCCGCCGAGCATGCTGCGACGGTGCTGCTCATCACGGATGAAAATTGCAAAGTCGCCGCGACCGTCGAAGGCACGAAGGAGCAGGGGATCGTCCGCGTGGAAGTCCGCGGCGAACGCACGGCGACCAATCTCCAGCCGCGCATGACGCTGAATTTTGTTTCCAAATACGCATCGCTCCAACCGGGACAGAAAGTTTTCACCAGCGGCGCGGGCAGCGTCTATCCGGCCGGAGTGCTCATCGGGAAGGTCGTCGAATTCAAATCGCGCGAACTCGACGGGCAAGCCGTCGTCGAGCCGGCCGTGGATCTCGTGGCGCTCACGGATGTCTTCATCAAGACGGGCATGAAAGCGAACGTCAACCGGTAGCCATGTTCACCGCCCTTCTAGTTGTGCTCATGTTTTTCGCGCTGGTGGCCGAGCATTTTATCGGACCGTTTCCTGGGCTAGGCGGGCAGGTGCTCGTAATGACGGTTGTTTTTTTCTACGCTGCCGCCGCGCTCCCGCTCTGGGGGATGTTGGCGATGGCTTTCTGCGCGGGGTTGATGTGTGACTGCCTCACCACAATTCCCGTGGATGGGAGAGTGGATGTTTTTTTTGGATGGCACATCCTGCTCTACGGCGGGATCGGCGCGGTGATGAACGGACTGCATCCGCTCTTCATTCGCGGGCGATGGCAGATTCACTGCGTGCTCACATGTGTGCTCACGTCGCTCTTCGTGCTGATTGAATTTTTGATCATCACATTTCGCCGCGAGCCGTTCGCACTCGTATGGCCGCGCGATGTCTGGGGTCGCATCGCAGGCAGCGGCTTGGCCGCCGCGCTGATAGCGCCGCTGGTGTTTTTTGGTTTAAACTGGATTGGCCGTCGGCTCGGCCACTTCGAGCGCGCCCGTGTGGCGCAGAGCGAATGATGGACAAGCCATTCCGCCAACTCAGAAATTTCAGGCTGCTCTCGGGCCTCTCGTGGCGCGTGCTTGCGCTCGGCTTGTTTATGATTAGCGGACTCGGCGCACTCAGCGCAAAGCTGTGGTATGAGCAAATCACACGGCAAAAAAAATGGAGCGAGCGTTTAAAAAAAGGAGCGTTTGTCACCGTCCGCATTCCCAGTGTCCGGGGGGAAATCCGTGACCGCAACGGCATCACTCTCGTTGCCAACCGGCGCAGCTACGGCGTGGATTTTTACCTCCCGCAAATGGAGCGTGGCTACCGCGAGGCAAACGGCGGCAAAGTCCCGGTCTCCATTTTCCGAACGACCAACAACGACATGCTCGAAGACCGCAAGATCGCGGACATCGTGCAAATCGTGAACAGCACTGTAATCCCGTCGCTGAAGAAGCTGGACCTCGCTCGCGACTACAACGCCGCGCAACTCGAACGCCACTTCCGCACCAACGAACAGGTGCCCTTCGCATATCTCGACGACGTGGATTATGACTCCATCGCGCGTCTTTCCGAAAACGACTCGGGCATGTCCGGTGTCGAAGTCGCACTTCGCCCGGTGCGCCAATACATCTATGGCGCGCTCGCGGCACACGTGCTCGGCTACACCGGCGCGCCCGAGGACATCAACAAAGAGACGGACATCAAGGCATACACTTACTACCAGCCCGATGTGGTGGGCCGCTCGAACATCGAGCGCACATTTGACAAATTTCTGCGCGGCCAGCCTGGGAAACGCGTGCTCGAACGCACGGTGAAAAACAAAATCGGCGCCGAGATCGAGCGCATCGCTCCCACGCCGGGCAGTCATGTCTATCTAACAATTGACGCGCGCATTCAGATGATCGTCGAACAAACGCTGCGACAGGCGGGCGTAGGGCGCGGCGCGGTCGTAGTGACCAATCCCAACAACGGCGACGTCCTCGCGATGGCGAGCGTGCCGGACTACGACCCAAATATCTTCGTCCCGAAAATCAGCGCAGAGGACATGCAGCGGCTCGATGACGCCGTGGCCGACCCGCTCGTCAACCGTGCCGTGCAGGGCTACGCGCCAGGCTCGACCTACAAAACCGTTACCGCGCTCGCAGGCCTCAGCACGCGCATCCCGGCGAGTCGCGCATACAGTTGTGCGGGTAGTTTCAACTACGGCAACCGTGCAATGAAATGCTGGATTTTCGGCAAGGGAGCGCACGGCACGCTCGATCTATCAGGAGCGATCAAAAACTCCTGCAACTGCTATTTTTTCCAGTTTGGAAACGCCGCCGGTTTGCAGGCCATCGAGACCGTTGGTGAAGCGCTCGGCCTCGGCACAAAGACGGGCATCGCGCTGAGTGGTGAACATGGCGGCATTCTGCCCGGCCCAAAATGGCTCGCGGCGACCGGGCAGGCGGCGATGGTTAAATCCCCATCGCATACTGCGAATGTCTCCATCGGTCAGGGCGAAGTCGAAGCCTCTCCGCTGCAAATGGCGATGGTCTGCTCGACACTCGCCAACGGTGGCACGAGCTACTACCCACGCCTCGTTTCCCGCATCGTGGATTCGCAGGGAAACGATGTGCGCGACGCTGATGGAAATTTCGCCGTGCCTGTCGAGCCGAAGGTGCGCGCGAACCTCCACGACTTTGGGATTTCATCGGATCAAATCGAAGTAGTCCGACGCGGAATGTGGCGTGTGGTGAATGAAGCTGGCGGCACCGGAAAGCGCGCGCAGATCAAAGGTGTGGAAGTCGCAGGAAAGACGGGCACAGCGCAATTTTGGAGAAAGGAGGGCAACGAGCGTGTGAAGGACAACCACGTTTGGTTCATATGCTTTGCCCCATACAAGCAGCCGAAATACGCGATCTGCGTGATGATTCAGGGCGCGAAATCCGGGGGAGGCGTGGCGGCTCCCGTGGCGCAGAAAATTTTACAGCAGAGCCTCGCGCTCGAAGCTGGCTACACCCCGCAAGTCGCGTGGCTGGAACCACAGAACGGAAGTCTTGATCAAATCTCCGAAATCACGCTCAAGCAAGACGGTTCGCTCAATAGACTTGTTGACACAGCATTCGCCGGCACGGACCAGCGTCCCGACGCAAGGCACATTGCCGACGACGAGGAAACTGCCGAGCACGCTGAAGGCCCGCAGCAAACCACCGGTGCCGACGCCACTGGCGTGCGTCCGGATGTCAGCGCTCCCGCAGATGCGCGCGGACAGGTCGGCGGCCTCCGCAAGCCAAGTATTTGGCAAAGAATTTTCGGCCCCAGCAACAAACCAACACAACCAACCAACGGTGGCCCTCGCCGCTAACAAATATCCCACCAGTGCTTCGTAAAATCACTCAAACCACAATTTCCCTAATCAAAAAAGTGAAACAACTCATCGGACTCGCACCACGCCCAACGGGCAACAAACTCATCATCAACGTCGAAAAACTGGAGAAGCGCGTCGCGCTCCTCGAGAACGGAGTGCTCGAGGAATACAACATCGAGCGCACCGACGACCGGAACATCGTAGGCAGCATTTTCAAAGGCCGCGTTCGCAACATTGAACACGGTCTCAAGGCGATGTTCGTGGACATCGGCTACGAAAAGAACGCCTTCCTCCATTTCTGGGACGCACTTCCCGCAGCACTCGATGCCGGCATCGAGGAAGTGGATCGCGGCGAGCGCAAGCAGAAGCAGCGCATCACATCGAAAGACATCCCGAGCATTTATCCCGTCGGGAGCGAAGTGCTCGTCCAGGTGACCAAGGGTCCCATCAGCACCAAAGGCCCGCGCATCACCACGAACATCTCGATGCCCGGCCGCTTCCTCGTGCTCATGCCTTACACGGATCAGTGCGGTATTTCGCGCAAGATCGAAAATCCGAAGGAGCGCGAGCGCCTTCGGAAAATCCTTCGTGAACTCGATATTCCAGAAGGCATGGGCGTGATCATCCGCACCGTCGGCGAGGGGCAGAAGGCGCGCTATTTCGTGCGAGACATCGCGTATCTCATCGAGCAATGGCGCGGCATTGAAAAACAAATGCAGGAGAAAAAAGCTCCCGCGTGCGTTTTCCAGGAGCCGGATCTCGTTGAGCGCACGGTGCGCGATTTCCTCACCGACGAAATCGAAGAGGTCGTTTGCGATGACGAGGCCAGCGTGAAGACGATGAAGGAACTCGTAGGACAGGTCAGCAAGCGCAGTGTGAACCGTATCACGCACTACCGGGAGCCAGTGCCGATTTTCGAACGCTACGGCGTGCAGCGGCAAATCGAGGACGCGTTTCACCGCCAGGTGTGGTTGCCGTGCGGCGGCTACATCGTCATTGATGAGACCGAGGCGCTCGTCGCGATTGACGTGAACACGGGCCGCAACAAAGGCAGCCGCGATGTGGAGAAAACGATCCTCCAGACAAATCTCGAAGCCGCCGATGCCATCGCGCGTCAGCTCCGCCTTCGCAACATGGGCGGCCTCATCATCGGCGACTTCATTGACATGAAGAGCCGCCGCGATCAGCAGCAGGTCTTCCAGCGCATGAAAGACCGCATGAAGCGCGACAAGGCCAAGACACATATCCTGCCCATCAGCCCGCTCGGTCTCATGGAAATGACGCGCCAGCGTGCGCACGAGAGCATCAGCGGCTCCGTTTTCACGCCGTGTCCGTATTGCAATGGTCGCGGCACGGTGAAGAGTTCTACGAGCTTGAGTGTCGAAATTCAGCGCGAACTACATCGCGTGATGAAGTTCTACGTGGACATCCACGAAGTCCGCGTGCAACTGCACCCGCTTGTGCTCGAACGCCTGCGCAAGGAGGACGAGGAATTACTTGTGGAGATCGAGCGGAAATACGCCGCGCGGCTCACGTTCCGGCCCGATCCATCGTATCACCACGAGAAGTTCACCATCCACGACGCAAACACCAACGCGGAATTAAAAGTCGTGTAGCAAGCCGCGCGGCACTTGCCATGTGGAGTGCGCTTCCTATTTTCCCGCCGCCCATGCGCCGGATCGTCTGTCTATTGATCGTCCTCATCACCCGCCTCGCCAGCGCAGGGGACTGGACTGTGCATCAGATCGGCGGACGCGACTACCTCGACATGGACAACATCGCGGATTTCTACGGACTGAAAGAAGTGAAGCGCACGGAAAAGGAAGTCACCGCAAGCTCCGGCGTGCGCAGCCTGCGCGCGACTTTGAACACGCCGGACTTTTTCATCAACAACCTCAAGTTCGTCCTCAGCTATCCGGCGGTGGAGCATGATGGCAAGGTGTGCATCTCACGCATGGACCTCGTGAAACTCATCGAGCCGGTGATGCGCCCGAGCAAAATCAAGAACGCCGAGCCGATTGATACCGTAGTTCTCGATGCGGGTCATGGCGGACACGACAACGGCGCGATGAGTCAGTGGGGCGCGGAGAAAACCTTTGCACTCGACACGGTGCAGCGCGCGCGAGCGCTGCTTCAGGCTGCGGGATACAAGGTCGTGCTCACACGGAGCGACGACACTTTCATCCCGCTCGATGATCGCGTGCGCATCGCAAACAAAAATCGGAGCGCCATTTTTGTCTCCGTCCATTTCAACGCGGGCGGCTACGGCACGGGCGTGGAAACCTACACACTCGCGCCGCGAGGCGTGCCTTCAATGATGGCGGACGGGCCTTCCATCAGCGACTTCGTCGAGTGTGCGGGTCATGCGCACGATGCGGAAAACATCGCGCTTGCGACCGCGACGCACGCGGCGCTCGTGGTGAAGACGCGGATGTTTGATCGCGGGCTGAAGCGGGCGCGCTTTGTCGTCATTCGCGATCTCACGATCCCCGGCGTGCTGATTGAAGGCGGCTTTCAATCGAATCCCTACGACGCGAAATTCATCGCAACGCCGATCTACCGGCAGACGCTGGCGCAGGCCGTTTTTTCAGCCGTTGAAAACTACAAGCGTGCCGTTGGTAATCAACCGAGGGAGGAACGCGCGGCACCGCCGGAGCCTCCAAGGAAAAAACCGGCAGCCCCGGAGCCCATCGAGCCGCCGAACGCACAGTGAGTTTCAGTTCGCTTGCACTTTGAAGCGCCATCCGCCTTTCATCTGCATCACCTGTGAAATCCACCAAAACAAAACCCATCAAACACAACGAAGCTGCGCGTCCGATTGGCGTGTTTGACTCGGGCATCGGCGGACTCACGGTCGTCGCGGCGCTGCGCGAACTGCTGCCTGGCGAGAGCATTTTTTACCTCGGCGATACAGCGCGTGTCCCCTACGGCGGAAAGAGTCAGGCGACCATCGAGCGATATAGCGTGGAGCTTGCGGGGCTGCTGCTCGCGGAGCGCGCGAAGTGCATCGTCGTCGCGTGCAACACCGCGAGTGCGCTGGGTGTGCCGCAGTTGAAAATGGATCTTCGCGTGCCGGTGACCGGCGTGATCGAGCCCGGTGCGCAGGCGGCGGTGAAGGCGACGCGCAGCGGAAAAATCGGCGTCATCGGCACAAGGGCGACGGTGAACAGCCGTGCATACGAACGAGCGATTGAGGAACTGGACAGCGAGATGGAAGTTTTCAGCGAAGCGTGCCCGCTTTTTGTTCCGCTGATTGAGGAGGGCTGGATCGAAGACAAGATCACGGACTCGGTCATCGCCCGCTACTTGGAAAAAATGCTGCGTCACGACGTGGACACGCTTGTGCTCGGATGCACGCACTACCCGCTGCTGCGCGAAGCCATTCAGCGATTTGTCGGACCGAATATCACCCTCGTAGATTCCGCGCAGAACACCGCGCTCGCTGTGCAAAAACTTCTCAAACAACACAAACTCACTGCGCCTAAAAAGAGTGTTGGGAAACTGAAAGTGGCGCTCACGGATCAAAGCACGGGCTTCTTGCGAGTCGCGGAGCTGGCGCTCGATTTGCAAGTCGGCGATGTGCTTTTGCGCACCGTGCAGAAGTGATGCTTGGCAAGGTAACGAAATATTTTTTCACAGCATGATTGCGCACACCGCCTCTTTGCCATAATCGCGCGCCCACAAATGCAGCAGCAGAATTGGGACATATCAGCAGCAACGTCGCTCTATAACATAGATCGCTGGGGTGCGGGCTATTTTGGCATCAACGAAAAAGGCAACGTCCAGGTCTTTCCAACGAAGGAGACCAGCACGCCGATAGACATCATGGAACTCGTCGCCGAGGCGAAGGAGCATGGTCTCACTTTTCCAATGGTGCTGCGCTTTCAAGATTTGCTGCGCCATCGCGTCGAGACGATCAACCGCGCATTTGCGAGCGCGATCGAGGAGTTCAAGTATCAGGGCGTTTATCGCGGCGTGTTCCCGATCAAAGTGAATCAACTTCAGGAAGTCGTGGAGGAGATCATGGCGGCCGGGGAGGAGTTTCATTTTGGCATCGAGGCAGGAAGCAAGCCCGAGTTGCTTGCAGCGCTCGCCATCCATCGTGATCCGGAATCGCTCATTATTTGCAACGGCTACAAGGACGCCACGTTCATCCAGAACGCGCTCATTGGAACGAAGCTCGGCAAACGAGTCATCATGGTCGTGGAGAAACTGGAGGAGCTTCAACAAATCCTCGCTGTCTCACGCGAGATGGGAGTCGAGCCGTGGATCGGGATGCGCGTGCGCTTGCTCGCGAAGGGCGCGGGCAAGTGGGCGCTGAGCGGTGGTGAAAACGCGAAGTTCGGTTTGAGCACTGCGGAACTTCTCGCTGCGAGCGAAATGCTGCGCGAGGCGAACCTCGGACACTGTTTGAAGCTTGTTCACTTTCACGTCGGCTCGCAGGTGCCTGACATCGGCACGGTGAAGCGCGCCGTTCGTGAGGCCGCGCGTTTTTATGCGAAGCTCTGCAAGCTCGGACACGCCATCGGTTATCTCGATTGCGGCGGTGGTCTTGGTGTGGACTACGACGGTTCGCGCACGGCCTTCGACAGCAGCACGAATTACTCGCTACAGGAATACGCGCGCGATGTCGTCTGGAACATTATGGAAGTTTGCGATGACGAAAAGGTCGCGCATCCCATTATCGTCACCGAGAGCGGAAGAGCCATCGTCGCGCATCACAGCGTGCTCATCGTGGAAGCATTCGGCAGCATTGAAAAGGAACGCGAGACGGTCGTCACCGAACCAAAAGCGAACGATCCGAAGCTCGTCGCCAGCATCTTTGAATTGAAGCGCGGCATCACCCGGCAGAATCGCATGGAGACGCTCCATGATGCGCAGGAGGTGAAGGAAAAAGCGCAGGCGATGTTTGACCTCGGCCTGCTCGAACTCGACGCGAAGGCCCGCATCGAAACTGTCTTCTGGCAAATCGCGCGCGCTGTGGTGGAGCACTCGCAGGGAATGAAATTTCTCCCCGACGAAGTGAAGGAACTCGAGATAGCGCTCGCCGATCAATACGTGTGCAATTTCTCCGTTTTCCAATCCATGCTCGATCACTGGGCGCTCGGTCAGCTCTTTCCGATCATGCCCGTGCATCATCTCGATGTAGCGCCCGACAGACAGGCGACGCTCGTGGACATCACGTGTGACAGCGATGGAAAGGTGAGCAAATTCGTGGACCTGCAAGACGTGAAGGACACGCTCCCGCTCCATCGTCTCCAGCCCGGTCAACCTTACTATATCGGCTGCTTTTTGATGGGCGCGTATCAGGACATCATGGGTGATTTTCACAATCTCTTCGGTCGTGTGAATGAGGCGCACGTCTTCCTCGATGAGGATGAAGAGTGCGGTTGGTATATCGAGGAAACGCTGGAGGGCAGCACCATCGCGAGCGTCCTGAGCATGACGCAGTGGGACGAAGCCGAGATGAACAGACTGATGAAGGCGCAGGTGGATGCGGCGATCAAAGGCGACCTGATGAAACCGGCTGAGGCGATCCGTTTGCTGAACAGCTACGAAAAGGCGCTCAAGGGTTACACGTATCTGCACTTTAACGGAAAGTAGCGCATCGGTTGACACGCGCGCCCAGCTTTGGATAGTCGGCCAATGAGTTTTGATCTGAGCGAACTGCTGCGCGACTGGCCTTACGAACCGGGGCAGCTTCAAGTGAGGAAAATCGAAGGTGCCGACGGGCGCCCGAAGATTCAGCTCCGTCTGGACATGGGCGTGCTCCAGATGGAGGTCACTGGCCGTCCCGACGGGCAGACGCCGGAGGATTGCGAGAGCCTGCTTGATTTCCACCAGCAGCGCGCAAAAATAGTCGGCACGAGTTTTCAACTCACACCCGATGAGATTGGCGACCTGCAGGCCGAGGGCATCCAGTATTACCATCGCTACCTCGCATTTTTTCAAATGGGTGACTGGCAGTCGGTCGTGCGCGATACGAAGCGCAATCTCGATATGTTCACGTTTGTGGCGAAACACGCGCCGAACGAGGAATTGTCGTGGTCCGTGCAGCAGTTCCGCCCCTACGTGCTGATGATGAACGCGCGTGCCAAGGCGCACCTCGCGCTCGACAAGGACGACATGGAATCCGCGATTGCACTGGTGGAAAAAGGCATCGCATCCATCGAGCGTTTCCTGCGCGATTCCGGTCACGACGAGGATGAGAGTGACAATGCCGAGGTGATCAGTCTGCGCGAATGGCTCAAGGAATTGCGCGAAAAAAAGCCGCTCAGTCCGCTCGAAAAACTCCGTCGGGAAATGGAGCAGGCGGTGAACGCCGAGCAATACGAGCGCGCGGCAAAATTGCGCGATGAGATTAAGGCGATGAAGCCTGCGGAGTGAGATGATGGGCGAAGGCTGAAGTGCCAGGCGATTCTTGCTTGGCGTTCACAAGCCAGGCCCGATACACGCAGCGGAGATGTTCACCGGAATTACTCGCGCACTTTGCCTGCTAGCGACGCTGCTCTTCGCGTCGTGCGACAATGATCCGCACCCGAAGCCGCTGGTCGAGCGCGGCAGGGACGGTGGTCCGCCGCTCGTGCGATACACTTATCAATCGGAAGCCCCGCGTTCGCTCGACCCGCAGGAAGCTTACGATCAGATGAGCCGCCGCGTGCTCGAGCCGGTCTATGACTGCCTGCTGGAGTATCATCCGTTCAAGACGGATCCCTACGAATTGATTCCGTGTATGCTAGAGGCGATGCCCGAAAGACACGCGTCCGCGGACGGCCCGGTGACTTATCTGTGCCGGTTGAAAAAAGGAATTTTCTTCCACGACGATCCGTGTTTTCCCGGTGGCAAAGGACGCGAGGTGACGGCGGCGGATGTGCGTTACTCGTGGCAGCGAATCGCCGATCCTAAAACAGAATGTCCCGTTCTCTCCTCGCTGTGGGATTACGTGACCGGGCTGAAGGACGCCTACGAGTTGACGCAAAAAAACGGCGGCAAGTTCGACTACGCGGCTCCATTCACGGCCCTGGAGGTAGTGGATTCGCACACGTTCAAGGTGCATCTCCTCAAGCCTTATCCGCAGATTATTTACTGGATGGCGATGCACTTCACCTGCCCGGTCGCCCGCGAGGCGGTGGAGTTTTACGATGGTGAAAAGCACGATGGAAAAAGACGCGAGCGTTTCAAGTGGCACCCGGTCGGCACGGGGCCGTTTCGCTACGTCCACGAACTGAGCGACCACGACAACAACTTCCGCCTCGTGCGCAACGAGCGATACATCACGACAAAATTTCCGACCGACGGCTGGAGTCCGAAACGCGAGGCGGTGTGCCGACCGCTCGCCGGAAAGCAGCTTCCGATTTTGGATGAAGTGCAAATCCGAATCCTGCGCGAGACGATCCCGGCGTGGCTGCTCACCAAGCAGGGATACCTCGACAGCTTCGGCGTGAGCAAGGACGCCTACAGCTCCGCCGTGACCGCGACGCATGAACTGACGCCGGAGTTGCTCGCTCGCGGAGTTACTTTGGAAAAGGATGTGGAGGTGTCCACTTTTTACACGAGCATCAACATGGACGACCCGCTCCTCGGAAAAAACAAAAAGCTCCGGCAGGCGCTCGCGTGCGCGTTCGACGCGGCCACGGAGAACGAGATATTTTTCAACGGCGTGCGCGAGGTCGCCCAGCAGATCATCCCGCCCGGCATCGCCGGATATCGGAAGGATTATCGGAATCCGATGGGCTTCAACCTCGCCCGCGCGCAACAACTCATCTCCGAGGCTGGCTATCCGGGCGGTATGGATCCGAAAACCGGCCGCTCGCTGGAAATCACGATGGATACGAGCGCGAGCGGCGCGGACGAGCGATTACTGACGGAGTTTGAGCAGAAGTGCCTCGAAAAACTCGGCATCAAGGTGACCGTCATCGAAAACACCTTCGCAAAAAAAATCGAAAAAGAGGACAAGGGAAACTTCCAGCTATCGAGCGGAACGGGATGGGGTGCCGACTATCCAGACCCCGAAAATTTCTTCATGCTTTTCTACAGCAAAAATATGCCGCCCGAGGGAAAGAATATCTCACGCTACAAAAATCCGGAGTTCGACAGCCTCTACGAGAAGATGTCCACGATGGATGACGGCCCCGATCGGCTCGCCATTTCTCACAAGTTGGTGGATATGCTCAACGACGACTGCCCGATTTTCCTCACCAACCACAAAGCCTTCTTCTCGCTCGTCCAGCCGTGGGCACCCCGCACGCACAACAACATGATGCTCGAAGGCGGCGTCAAATATCTCTGCCTCGATCCCACGCTTCGTGAAAAGAAGCGGGCTGAGTGGAATCACTGACATGATCGCCTACATCTTCCGCCGCCTGCTTTACGCCATACCGACTGTTTTCGGTGTGATGTTGATTACGTTCATTCTCTTTTTTGTGTGGGGTTCGCGCGAAACCATGGCGAAGGCACAACTGGGGCAGCGAGCGAGACCCACAGAAGTAAGGAACTGGTTGCATGAACATGGTTACGACAAGCCATTGATCATTAATGCAGCTTGGGCTGATTCAACCTATCATCATGCCGAACAACCTTGGTGGGACTCCATTTTCATCCAGCAGATTAAAAACTTCACGGTCTTCGAACTTGGAGAGTCAGATTTTAATCGCGAACCAATCGGCGAAAAAATTCGCTCAGGCATGATCCCTTCGCTCCTGATAACCGCTCCAGCGATGTTTGTTGGCCTCTTTCTAGCCGTGGCTTTGGCGCTAGTGCAGGTATTCTATCGTGCATCTGCATTGGATACTGGCATGACAGTTGCCTGTGCCGTTTTGATGAGCATCGTGCCGATGGCCTATATCATCTCGGCCCAAAACCTCATGGCTGTTACCTTGAAATGGTTCCCCGCATTTGGTTTTGATTTACAAGGATGGGGGACGATTCGTTTTCTCATGCTGCCAGTTACTGTGATGGGGGTGATTTATCTCGGCTCGGATGTTCGTCTCTATCGTTCCATTTTTCTCGAAGAAATCGCGCAGGACTACATCCGCACGGCTCAGGCGAAGGGAGTGAACGCGCGCGGAGTGCTCTTCAAACATGTGCTAAAGAACGGAGCAATCTCTCTCATCACACTCGTAGTTGCACATTTGCCGTTGCTCATTATGGGGTCACTTCTCATCGAGAATTTTTTTGGAATCCCGGGCCTCGGTGGGCTTGTGGTAAACGCACTCCAAAAACAGGATTTCGCCATCGTGCGTGCTGCTGTATTCATCGGCTCTCTGCTCTATCTTTTCGGCCTGCTCCTCACTGACATCTGCTACGCGGTGGCAGACCCACGTATCCGCCTGAGTTGAACCATGGCTGACCAATCCATAATTTCCAAACTCAACCAGTGTTTCGAGCAACCTTCGGTGCAGAATAGCATCGTGGTGCTCGGACTTGTTATTATTGGATCGGTAATCTGGTTGGGTTCGAAAAACGAGCAATGGCGTATAGCATTCCGGCGTTTTCGTCATGACCGCATCGGCATTTTTGCGGGTGTTGTCATTTCAATTTATTTGCTCATTGGTGCACTGGAAGTCATCCGTATTCCTACAAAAGAAGGGCAGTCAGAGAGCCTTTTGAAACTGATAATCAACATCCCCCAGGAACGCAGCTACAGCGCGCCATTTGCGAAGCTACAACTCGGACAAGAGTCTGAGTTCGCGGCAGCGCAGTCGAGTGGCGACCCCATGAAAATACAAAGCGCGGAGAGATACCGTGTCGTCGGCACGCACATTCTTGGCACCAACGCGCTCGGTAACGATACGCTCGTGGAAACGCTTCGTGCGTGCAAAACCGCACTGCTGCTTGGCGGAGTCACCAGCGTGATCTACATTGTGCTCGGCACGCTGTTCGGACTTGCTGCTGGATATTTCCGCCGATGGGTGGATGACGTCATTACTTACGTCTATTCGACGCTGGCCAGCATTCCGCAAATATTACTGCTCGTTGCCATGCTGTTAGTTTGGGGAAAAGGGCTTTTTTCGATAGCTCTCGCCCTCGGCATCACGATGTGGGTGGATCTCTGCCGGCTCATCCGTGGTGAGACGATGCGCCAGGCCGAGCGCACCTACGTCATCGCCGCGCGCGCGCTTGGGCAAAGCACTTGGAACATTCTCATCCGCCACTTGCTGCCAAACGTCATGCATCTCGTGCTGATCAAATTTGTCCTCGGCTTTAGCGGCATCGTCCTCGCCGAGGCCATCCTCAGTTACCTCGGAGTCGGCTCGCCCATCGGCACGCCTAGCTGGGGCGTGATGATTGACGGCGCGCGCAACGAATTCAGCCGCGAGCCGCTCGTGTGGTGGAACCTCACCGCCGCCACCACCGCGCTCTTCGGCCTCGTGCTTTCACTCAACCTGCTCGGTGACGCGCTCCGCCGCGCCTTCGATCCCAAACGCTCATAACCATGTCACTCCTCGAAATCCGCAATCTCGCCATCCACTTCCACACGGAAAACGGCGTCGTCGAAGCTGTGAAGGGCATCAGCTTCAATCTCGAAAAAGGAGAGACGCTCGCCATCGTCGGCGAGAGTGGCAGTGGAAAAAGCGTCACCGGCCTCGCGCTCACGCGCCTTCTGCCGGAGCCGGCCGCGCGCTACGTCAGCGGCGAGATTCTTCTCGATGGGCGCGACGTTTTAAAAATGAAAGGCGACGAACTCCGCAAGCTGCGCGGCAAGCGGATCGCCTACGTGTTTCAGGAACCGAGCACATCATTGAACCCCGTATTTACCATTCGCAGTCAGATCGCTGAGGCGCTGAAACTCCATCGCCCCGACGTGAAGGACCTCGACGCGGAAATCATCAAGTGCCTCGACCTCGTCGGCATCACCAACCCCGCGCAACGTCTGCACGACTACCCGCATCAACTCAGCGGCGGAATGCAGCAGCGCGTGATGATCGCCATGGCCCTCGCCTGCCAGCCCGACCTGCTCGTCGCCGACGAGCCGACCACCGCGCTCGACGTGACCATTCAGGCGCAAATCATGGATCAATTCCGCGAACTGCGCAGCAAACTGCACATGGCCGTGATTCTCATCACCCACAATTTTGGAATCATCAGCAACTTCGCCGACAAAGTCGCCGTGATGTTCCGCGGCAAAATCGTCGAATACGGCCCCACCGCAGAAGTGCTCCGCAATCCGCAGCACGCATACACCAAGGCGCTCATCCAGTGCATCCCGCGTCTCGGCGCCCGCCAGCACCGGCTGGTGACGATTGATCACGCAGCGCTGGAGGCTGCGTCGTAGTCAAACGACAGCACTTCCGGCGCGGGCGGCTGTTTCCGCACCCCTGCGGAAGGGGGCGACTTTCACCACGTTTTCGGAGTCGTGATCGATCAGGTGCAGCCAGTCCTCGGTGATGTCGCTGGGCGGGAAGATATCGTTCTCGTGGTATTCGGCGTCGAGCGAGATGAGGAGGTCGCTTTCGCTGATGCCTTCGTCTTTACCGGTGGCGAGGGCGCGTTTGATGGCGAGGCCCTTGGCGCGCTCGACGATGCTGGCGATGAGCGCGCCGCTGACGAGGTCGCCGCGGTAGAGCGTTTCCTTGCGTCCGCTGCGGAGTGTGATGCTTAGGAATCGATTTTCATCACGATGGGCGAACTGCGTTTCAATCACGCGCGCGGCGAGGTGCTCGACCACGTTTTCCGCGCCGCCTTTCTCGGCGAGCAGGGCGGGATCGTAGGGCAGGTCGGGTGTGAGATAGATGCGGTAGATTTCGTGCGCGCCCTCCTTGGTGGGGCGGTGAACTTTAATTTTCCGGTCTATGCGACCGGGGCGCAGGATTGCGGGATCGATCAAATCGGCGCGGTTGCTCGCGATGATGATCACGGCGTCGTGCAGCGACTCCAGGCCATCCATCTCGGTGCAAAACATCGGGACGAGCGTGCTGAGGATTCCTGCGAAGCGTCCCGCGCGGCGCGTGCCGAGGATGCTCTCGGCCTCGTCTATAAAGATGAAGGGCAGATAGCCCTCGCGCCGTTTCTCGCGAGCGGTGGTGAAAATTTCGCGCACCATGCGTTCGCTTTCGCCGACCCACATGTTGAGGATTTCCGGCCCCTTGATGTGCATGAAAAACTCGCGCATTTCCTTGCCGCTTTTTGCGGCGAGTTGCTGGGTGAGGTTCCACGCGGTCGCCTTGCCGATGAGTGTTTTACCGCAGCCGGGCGGGCCGTAGAGCAGGAAACCCTTCGGCGTTGCGTGATGAAATTTTTCATACAGCTCCGGGTGGAGCAGCGGGCCTTCGATGGCTTCGCGGATGGCCCCGATGGCTTCGTGCTGGCCGCCAACTTTTTCCCAAGGTAACTCGGGCACACTGTCGAGGTAGTATTCGTTTTTCTCCGTGCGCTGGAGGACTTCGAGGGCGACGCGGAAGTTTGCATCGCATCGCACTTCGTCGCCGGCCTTGAGCTTTTCCTTGGCGAGAATTTCGGAGCGATAGACGATCATGCTCTGCTGGCCCACGTCGGCTCCCACGCGCAGGCGATCGGGGCCGAGCAACTCGCCGATTTTCACGACGGGGCCGGCGCGGTCGTAGCCGAGGTCGCCGACGATCACGAAAGCCTCGTTCACGAGCACGCGTGTGCCGCGGCGGAAATTGCGCGCGTCGAGCCGCGGGTCCACGTTGCAGTAATACTCGCTGCCGCCGACGATGATTTGCGCGAGCAGCGTGGGGCGGCCTTCGTCGAAGCGCGGATATGCCGTGAGGAATGTGCCGATGCGGTTTGCGGGAGCGGTGACTTTGTGAACGACGGCCTCCAGTTTTTCGATGGTTGCGCGCGCCTCGTCCATGATGTCCTCGCGCTCGGCCAACTCGGAGCGCATGTCGAGCATCTCGGTGCGCAGGGGATCGCCGGGCGGGAGTTGGGCGACGAGACGTTCCAGTCTTGCGACGAGGCCTGGAGTCTCATCGGTTTGCGGAGCAAAATGTTCGTCCATCGGGTTGGGGATAGAATACACGACGAACTGCGCTTCGCAATTCGCACGATGTAAAATTGCGCGGCGGCTAAAGACGATGAATGCACACACAGACAATTTCACCGTTCGCACACGCGGGCAGGGCACTACGGAAATTACCGAGGAGGTCGCCCGCATTGTTCGAGAGAGCGGCATTCGCACGGGGCTTTGCACGGTTTTCATTCAGCACACGAGTGCATCGCTGATCATCTATGAAAACGCGGACCCGACGGCGCGCACGGACTTGCATGAGTATTTTTCCCGGCTCGTGCCGGAGGATGAGGATTATTTCGTCCACACCGCCGAGGGGCCGGACGATATGCCGTCGCACATCCGCATGGTGCTCACGCGGACGAGCGAAAGCATCCCGATCTCAGCCGCACGTCTCACGCTCGGGACCTGGCAGGGGATATTCCTATTCGAGCACCGCCGTGCACCACACACACGCACCATCGTGGTGAGTGTGGTCGGCGAATGAACTACTCCAACAAGCGGCCTGTGTCCGGCAATTCGCTGGCGTCCGCTCGTTTGATTTTGGTTGGCTCGACGGCGGTGCCGGGCAGTGAGGCGCGGAAAATGTCCGGCGCGAGCGCGTGGAGGTGAAGCACGAGCGTTTCGTCCTCCGTGCGGACTTCGGCGAGGTTGGCGACTTGGAGTGCGACGAGGACACGGGCGCGTGTTCTTTTGTTTGGAATATCGAGCGGTAGCGTTTGGAGCGGGACGTTTTTTACGCGGAGGCGATCCATCAACTTTGCGGCGGTTGGTAATTCAGCGGATGAAATGCGCGGCCACACTTTGAAGTTTTGCAGCATCGCGAGCGTGAGGCGGGGGAGGAAGAGCAGGATGTCGCCGATATGTTCGATGGTGGGGCGGTCATCCACCTGTCGCTCGTGAGGATTGAGATACGCATCAACTATGGCCACGAGGATGAGGCCGAGTGCGCTTACGCCGAATGCAGAATGAAAAACATTCGGCACGACTGCGTCTCCACCGTGCAGCGTTGTTTGCAGAAACATGGTGACCCAATACAGGCCGCCGTAGAGCACGCCCAAGCCGATGGCGGAAAAAATCAGGGCCATTGTGGATGCGATGAGCACATTGAAGCGGTGCTCGCGTAAGTGCGCTCTGAGCGCAGTGGTGGTGGCGGACGATGTCACATTCACAGCATCAGCGGGAACTGGCGGCGCGGCAAACCTGTTATTTTTCCTCACGCCATCGCTAGCAATTTTCCGCGAAGCTGGTTCTCTCTGCGCCTTCATGTCTGTAAAACGCAAGCTGCTCGTAGTTGATGTCGCCGCACTGGGATGGAATCTGGTTTCGCATTTGCCGGAGTTCCGCCCGATGGAGGCTATTTTTCCAGCGGTGACCTGCCCGGTGCAGGCGAGCTTTCGCACGGGTCTGCCGATTGGCGGGCACGGGCTGGTGGCGAACGGGCTGCACTTTCCCGAATTGGCGAAGGTGATGTTTTGGGAGCAGTCGGCGCGATTGGTGGAGGGGAAGCGGATTTGGGAGGAGTTCCGTGCGCGCGGGAAGACGGTGGGGCTGATGTTCTGGCAGCAGTCGCTCGGCGAGGCGGTGGATTTAGTTGTGTCGCCGTGGCCTGTCCACAAGCACAGCGGCGGGATGATTCAATCGTGCCACACGCAGCCTGCGGAGTTGGAGGCGCGGCTGAATGAGAAGGTGGGGCGCGCGTTTAATTTGATGAATTACTGGGGGCCGCTCGCGAATCACAAATCGAGCGACTGGATCGTGGAAGCGGTGTGCGCGGTGATGGAGATGCCCGATGTCGCGCCGGATGTGCTGTTCGCCTACATTCCGCATTTGGATTACGATTTGCAGCGCCACGGGCCGGATTCGCGGAAGGCGGACAAGGCGCTTGATGTTTTGCTGGGCTATCTTTCGCACATCAAGGCGAAGGCGGCAGAGTGCGGTTACGACTGGATTGTTTTTGGCGACTACGCCATCGAGCAGGTTACGGGTGGTGCTGTGTTTCCGAATCGTTGCCTGCGCGAGGCGGGGCTGTTTGCGACGCGCGAATTGAAAGGAATGGCGTATCCCGATTTCTACACTTCGCGTGCTTTCGCGGTGAGCGATCACGGCGTTGCGAATGTGCATTGCCGCGATGCCGCTGCGACTGCGGCTGCTGCCGATGCGCTGCGTTCGCTGCCGGGCGTGGCGGAGGTTTTAGGAAAAGAGGAGCAGGCGGCGCGGGGGCTCGCGCACAGCCGGAGCGGGGACTTGATGCTGGTCGCTGCACCGGGTGTTTGGTTCGCGTATCCGTGGTTCACGGAGCGAAGTGAGGCACCTGATTTTGCGGGGCATGTGGATATTCACAACAAACCGGGCTACGACCCGTGCGAGCTGTTCTTTGGATGGCCGCCGGGGACGGTGAGTTTCAACACCGACAAAATCCACGGCACACACGGGAGCAATCGCGCAGGGATGGAAGTGGCCTGGGCAACATCGCTGGAAATCGCGCAGGCACCGAAGACACAGCTGAACCTCGCGCATGAAGTGCGGCGATGGATGGAGACACTGGCATGACGACACGCTCAATTTCACAAACAGTAACGGTGACATGGGATTTTCCGGTGACTTTCACGCATGGACTTTTTGCGCCGGTGAACCGTGTGCTCGTGGATACGCTCTGCCGATTAAATGAACCGCGTAGACACAAGGCGCTGGTATTTATTGACGGGCACGTCGCTAGCAAACGCGCGGAACTTTCTGCCGAAGTGAGCGCATATTTCGCGGCGCACGCCGAAAAAATCGAACTCGCGATGGAGCCGCAGGTGGTGCCCGGAGGGGAGGCGGTAAAAAATAATTTCACGCTGGTCGAGTGCTTCATGCGTTTAATGCTGGAGCGGCATATGGACCGGCAGTCGTTCATCATTATCGTGGGCGGCGGTGCGGTGATGGATGCGGTGGGGCTTGCAGCGGCGCTGGTGCATCGCGGGCTACGTCAGGTGCGCGTGCCGACGACGGTGCTTGGGCAGAATGATGCGGGTGTGGGCGTGAAGAATGGTGTCAATTTCCTCGGCGGAAAAAACGCCGTGGGCACGTTTGCGCCGCCATTCGCAGTGCTGAATGATTTTGAATTTTTACTCACGCTGCCGCAGCGCGACTGGCTCTGCGGCGTGGCGGAGGCGTGGAAGGTGGCGATTATCCGGGACCGCCAGTTTTTCGACTGGCTGAGCGACAACGCGGTGAAGTTCCCCGCGCGCGATGCGGCGGCGATGGAGCAACTCGTGTATCGTTGCGCCGAGGAGCACTTGGAGCATATCCGCACGAACGGCGATCCGTTTGAATATGGCCGCGCCCGCCCGCTCGATTTCGGGCACTGGAGCGCGCACAAGCTGGAGTTGATGTCGAAGTTTTCCGTGAGCCACGGCGAGGCGGTCGCGTTCGGTGTGCTGCTGGATTCGTGCTACGCGCGGGAGCAGGGATGGATTTCTCGAGAAGACTACGCAACCATAGAGCGAGGATTGCGCGCGAGCGGATTTCCTCTGTGGCACGAGGAGGCGCTGATGCGTGATTCTGCCGGGCATTTGGAGATTTTCGCGGGCATCCGTGATTTCCGCGAACACCTCGGCGGGGAACTGTGTGTGACGTTTCCACGCGGAATCGGGGCGCGTTTTGAGATGCATGAAATTGACCTGCCCATGATGGAGCTTTGTCTAAAGGAGTTGCGCGAAACGCGCTGAGCCTCTATCTCGCGCTGCGATGATCATACAGCATCAGCCCCCGCTTCATCTCACTTACTGCCTGAACATCCACGCTGGCGAGGCGTGGGCTGATATGCTTTCCGCAATTCAGGAAAAATCATCGCTCCTTCATCAATTCGTCGCGCCAGACCAATGGTTTGGCCTCGGCCTCCGTCTCGGCGCACAGGCGGTAAATGATTTGGCCAACGATCCGGATATGCGCCGCGCGGCGCTCGATGTTTTCGCCGAGCACCAGCTTTACCCCTTTTCCGTGAATGCTTTTCCCTACGGACGCTTCCACGACGGTCCGGTGAAGGATCAAGTCTATGCTCCGGACTGGCGTATGGCTGACCGGCGCAACTACACATTCGATATTTGCGACATCCTCGCCGAGTGGCTGCCCGAGGGTGTGGATGGCTCCATCAGCACGGTGCCGGGTTCGTATAAAGATTGGATCACAACACCCGAGGGGGTCACGAGCATGGCGGAAAATCTGGCATCCGTCGCCGCCTACCTCGCCGCTGTGTGCGAGGACACTGGCAAGGAAATCCACCTTGGCCTCGAACCGGAGCCTGACTGCTACCTCGAAACAACGGAGGAAACCGTTCGATTTTTCAAGGAAGTGCTCTGGACCACAGGCGTCGAGGAAGTGAAACGCATCCGCAAATGCTACACGAGCGAGGCGGAGGAAATCATCCGCCGGCATATCGGCGTGTGCTTCGACACCTGCCACGTCGCCATGCAATTTGAAGACCCGATCGAGGCGCTTCGCACTTATCGCGACGAGGGTATTCGCATTTCAAAAGTGCAACTTAGCGCTGCGCTCACAGTCCCGGCGGTTGAGGAGGGATGGGAGGAACTGCGGCCTTTTGCCGACGGTGTTTATCTTCACCAAGTCAAGGGGCGCACCGAGAGTGGTGAGATTCGTTCATGGAAAGATCTGCCGCTTGCGCTTGCCGACCCGGACGGCAGGGAGGGTTTGGATCAAGTGCGTGTGCATTATCACGTCCCGCTATTTTTTCGTGAGAGCGGATTGCTTTCGAGCACGGCATCCCTGTTGACACCCGATTTTTTCCACGAGTTGCGCTCCGGTGCGACGAGCCATGTGGAGATTGAGACCTACACGTTCGACGTGCTCCCGCCGGAAATTCATCCCGGCGACATGGTGAAGAGCATCGCACGCGAATACGCGTGGGTGCAGGATCACCTGTAGTTTTACATATTTTTTACAACCTCCGCACCGCGGCCTGACACATGATGCGCGGAGAGTGAATACATTCACCCAGCGATGAAAAAGACCGTCTGGATATTTTTGCTGGCCGTGCTTCTGCCAAGTGCAGTGCTCGGCTGGCTCGCATTGCGCAGTGCCGAGGAGCAGCAAATCGTCTTCGAGCGTCGCACGGCGGAGCTTTATCAAAAGGAGACGGAGTCGCTCGCGGCGTCCGTGCGCGAGGCGGTGGAGTCGGAGCGGAGATCGTTTGGCGACACGGTGCACAAACTTCTGGCGAAAGGCGATGCCAATGCGCTGGCGCGTGACTTTTCCAATACGCTCGCCGATGCGTGGGGGCGGCGTGCCATCGGTTTTGCGCTCGGGCCGGATGGGCGTTTACTTTCACCCACGAACGCAGGAGCCGCGAAGAACGCGGAGTGGCGGAAGTTCCTTTTGGAGAACAGCTCGTTCCTATGCAGCACGGAACCGGCGCAGGTGTATTACGTGCCTGTCGAGGCGCAGGGAAAAGTTGTGAGCAGGGCAGGCGGCAGAGGTGGCAGCTATGCCCAAAATATTGCCGCTCAACCGCAGTCGGAAACGTCAGCGAAAGACGCGGAATTGGATGCCTATCGCCAAAATGCTGAATCCATCCCTGCTGCGCGGGAGCGAAAGAAGGCGGATGAGCAAGTGGGTCAGGTCGCGCTGGCGCAGACAAAACAGAGCGCTGGTGAAAAGGAATTGGCTGAAAAGTCTAACCGTCCGCCGGCACCCGTGGTTGTCGAGCTTGCCAAAGCCGCAGTCCCGAAAGCCGCCGCGAAAACGCCAACAGCAGCAGTGGAGCCACCGGCAGCGGAGTTGCAGCCTGCAAAACCCGAACCTTTGAAATCGTTGGAGGGAAGAAGTTTTGGGGCTGGCAGTTCAGCACAGCCATCGCCTTCGCAAAAACCAGCGGCAGCCAGCGCGCCGGCGAATGTGGGGATAGATGAGGAGAAAAAGGAGGTGGCACTGCGAGGCGACAAATTCAAATCCACGCCCAATGACGCATTGAAGGACTCGGCGGGCGCCTCCGTCACTCAGCAAACGAAAAGCAAAGAGGAGTTGGGAGGTAGTCGAAGGGGCGATGGTAAATACAGAGACGGGCTTGATGCGAAGTTTGATAAGCGCGAGCAGGCAACTGCGGACGACAACAAGCCTGCGGAGGCAGAGAAGCGTGCCGAGCAAAACGTCATCATTACGAAGAATGAGGCGACTTTGCTCAACCGAAAGGTGGAGCCGCAGCAAGTGATCGCATCCAGTTTCTCGAACTGGTCCAGCATCCTTCCTTCCACCTCCGACTTTCAAACTCTCACTAAAAATGGAGACGAGGGAACGGTTTCGCGCTTTGTGCAGGACAAACTGGATCTGGTGTTCTGGATTCGCCCACCCGAAGCGCCGGAACTCGTTTTCGGCTGCCTCGTGGATGCGGCGGAATTTCACGCGCTCTGGCCTGCTTTGTTTGCCGAGATACAGGGCAATGAAAGAACCGGAGAGCGTCCACCCTTTGTGCTCGCGCTGCTCGACGACAAGGCGCGCCCGATGGCCACGCATTTTGGCAGCGATGTGGTGCGCGATTGGAAGCATCCATTCGTCGCCAGCGAGATTGGCGAAGTGCTGCCGCACTGGGAGGCCGCGCTGTATCTGGCCAGTCCCAGCGCGCTCGCCGATTCTGCGCGCGGACTTCGACGCACGCTCACTTTTACCATCGCGGGAGCGGTGGCGTTGATTGCATTTGGCGGCTGGCTCGTGGTGGCCGATGCGCGCCGCCAACTCGCGCTCGCGCAGAAAAAGACGGACTTCGTCTCGAACGTTTCGCACGAGCTGAAAACGCCGCTCACGAGCATTCGGATGTTCGCCGAGTTGATGCACGACCGTCCGCCGACGGCGGAAAAGCAGGGGCAGTATCTTCGTATCATCAGCGTGGAAGCCGAGCGGCTTACGCGCCTCATCAACAACGTGCTCGATTTCGCGAAGCTCGAACGAAAGCAGAAACGTTTTGAAAAGAAGGCGTTTGATTTTCACGCAGTCATCGAACGCGTGTGGGAAAGTCATGGGCTGCATCTGCGCGAATCGGGTTTCAGCACGCGATGGGAAGCTGCGCCGCCGCCCTACTTGGTCGTTGGCGATGAGGACGCACTTTCGCAAATCCTCGTGAACCTGCTTTCCAACGCGGAGAAATACAGCACCGAACGAAAGGAAGTCGAAATGCACACGTGGATTGCCGATGACTTCGTGAACGTCAGCGTGCTGGATCGCGGAATGGGCGTGCCTGCGGGCGAGGAGCAGAAAATCTACGAGGCATTCTACCGGGCGCACGATTCGCTCAGCAGCGGCATCCAGGGCAGCGGGCTTGGCCTCACGCTCGCGCAGCGACTCGCGCGCGAGCACGGCGGCGAGATTTTATTCGAGCGGCGCGAGGGTGGGGGAAGTCGCTTCACGCTGCGCATTCCAATTTCAAATCACACAGAATAGCTATCCCAACACATTTATGAAAAAACATGTCCTCGTCGTGGAAGATGACGCCCACATCCGGCTCGGCCTTTGCGATGCGCTGCGTTCGGAGGGCTACGAAGTCACCGATTGCAGCGCAGGCAGCGAAGTGCTCTCGATGTTCAAGCAGCGCAAACCGGACATTGTAGTGCTCGACATCATGTTGCCGGGAAAAAGCGGCTACGATTTATGCCGCGAAATACGCGCCACCAAAAGTCGTGTGCCGATTCTCATGCTCAGTGCGAAGAGTCAGGAAGTGGACAAGGTCGTCGGCCTCGAACTCGGCGCGGATGATTACGTGACGAAACCTTTCAGTCTGCGCGAACTGCTCGCGCGCGTTCAGGCGCTGCTGCGTCGTGCGGATTTTGCAGTGGATCCCGCTGGCGAGGTGCCGGACTCGCTTTCGTTTGGCAAAGTGCGCATCGAGAGCAAGGCGCTGCGTGGCACGCGGGGAAAGGAGAAGTTCGAGCTGACGCCGCGCGAACTCAAGGTGCTCGCAATGCTGCATCGCGAGAATGGCAATGCGGTTTCTCGCGACCGCATTCTCAATGAAGTCTGGGGCGTCGAATACTACGGCACGACGCGGACCCTCGATCAACTCGTGGTGAAGCTGCGCCAGAAAATCGAGGACGAACCCGCCGAGCCGAAGCACCTGCTCACGGTGCACGGGCTTGGGTATCGCCTGGATGTGTAGTCACAAAAACAAACTGCGGGTGCCGCTTTCGCAGCACCCGCAGTCGTGAATGATTTCTATCTGCGCTGACTACTTGCCGCCTTCGCCGGGGCGGTAGTCTTCGAGCGCGCTGGCGAATGCCTTGTCGAGGCCGACGAGGTCTTCGCCGGGCTTGATGGCTGTTTCGAACGCAGCGGCTTCCTTGCGCATGTCGTCGTCGTTGTAGTTGGCGGCTTTGATCGAGAGGCCGATGCGGCGCTCGCCCTTGTCCACTTTGATGACGCGGGCTTCGATTTCCTGTCCGACCTTGATGACGTCTTTGACTTTCTCGATGCGGTCTTCGCTGATCTGCGAAATGTGGACGAGGCCATCAATATCACCGTCGAGTTCGACGAATGCGCCGAACGTGGCGATCTTGCTGATCTTGCCTTTGACTTTGTCGCCGATCTTGAAGCGCTGCTCGATGTCCTTCCAAGGATCTTCGTCGAGCTGTTTCATGCCGAGGCTGATGCGCTGGGCATTCTTATCAATGTCAATGACGACAGCTTCGATCTCGTCACCCTTCTTGAGTTGCTCGGACGGGTGGTTGATCTTGCGGGTCCAGCTCATGTCGGAGACGTGCACCATGCCGTCCACGCCCTCTTCGAGTTCCACGAACGCGCCGTAGGCGGTCATGTTGCGGACGGTGCCCTTCACGGTTTTGCCGATTGGGTATTTGTGCTCCATCTCGTCCCATGGGTTGGCTTCGAGCTGGCGGACGCCGAGCGAGATTTTCTGCTCGTCTTTGTTCACGCCGAGGACACTGGCTTCGATTTCCTGGCCGAGCGTCAGCACGTCGCTCGGACGTGCGATGCGCTTGGTCCACGAAAGCTCGGAGACGTGGATGAGTCCTTCCACGCCTTCTTCGAGTTCGATGAATGCGCCGTAGGGCATGAGGTTCGTGACTTTGCCTTTGACCTTTGCGCCGATGGCGAAGCGCTCCTCGATTTTGTCCCAAGGATTGTGCTGCGTCTGCTTCATGCCGAGAGACACGCGCTCCTTGTCCTTGTTGATTTCGAGAACGACCACGTCAATTTCCTGACCAACCTTGAGCGCCTCGCTCGGATGGGTGAGGCGGCCCCAAGTGATGTCGGTGATGTGGAGCAGGCCGTCCATGCCGTCGAGATCCACGAATGCGCCGAAGTCGGTGATGTTTTTCACGATGCCCTTCACGCGGTCGCCCACTTTCTTCGAGTCCATGAATGCAGCGCGCTTTTCACTGCGCTGGGATTCGATGATTTCGCGGCGGCTGAGGACCACGTTGCGGCGGTCTTCCATCAGCTTCACGATCTTAAAGTCGAATGTCTGCCCCACGAAAGGAGCGAGATCCTTGGGCGGGATGATGTCGAATTGCGAGCCGGGCAAAAATGCCTCGATGCCGATGTTGACGAGCAGGCCGCCTTTGACGGCTGCCTTGACCTTGCCCTTGATGAGTCCGCCTGCATTATAGACGGCCACGATTTTCTCCCAGTTCTGCCGGGCCGATGCGCGCTCCTTGGAGAGCACCACCATGCCGTCATCATTTTCCAAGCGGCAGATGAGCACTTCGACGATATCGCCAACCTGCAGGTTTTCGATGTCGTCAAACTCGCTGCCTGCGATTGCGCCTTCGCTTTTATAGCCGATATCCACGAGCACTTCGCGCGGGCGAATTTCGAGGATGGTTCCTTTGACAATGCTGCCCTCTTTGAAATCACGCATGGATTTCGCGAGCAGTTCCTTCATTTCGATCATGTTTTTACAATATGTTACAAACCACGGTTTCCGGTTTACCTCTCCACCGGGCACACGCACACGCGCACACCTATTACGGAGAAAGGGGCGCGCAACCTAGCGGGCGGGACTGCGGTGGCAAGGCGTTTTTTATATCTTCGGCGAGGGTGAAGAGGGGATTCGTTCCGTTCGGTAATGGGTTGGCTGCCATGGTCGTGGTTTTCTGGTTTTGGTTCTGTTTTGTAGGAAAATCCTGCGCCTCAGAGGGAAACGCTGGTTTTCATGGCGAAACGGCTCTTTTTTGACCGAGATTTGCGCCAATCAAAGCCTCACGGGGCTTGAAACGCCGAGATTTGCACAAACCACGGCTCCACGGCTCCCGAAACGCCGTGATTTACACAAACCGCCACAGAGGAACCGCTGAATAAATCGAAGGGGTGCTCTTGAACCGCTCATCTGCGCTGATTTTCGCTAATCATGGAAAAGCACATCTCCGGGATATCAGTGAAGATTAGCGGTTCAAAAAAGGAAACCCCGATTAAATCAGCGTTTTCTTAGGACACTACGGATCGTTGACCACGGATGCCACGGATGGACACGGATGGACACGGATGGACACGGATGGACACGGATGTTTTTTCCGCGCAACTGGGCGCGCTCTTCAACGGGCGCGCTCCGTTTTGCTTGGGGACGGCAATAGACGGGCGTTCAAGACTGATTGCGAATGCGGTTCGCAACAGCAAGGCGGGCTAGTCGGCGAGGACGGGGCCTGTGCCTTCGTCGCGGATTTGTTCTTTGGCTTTGTCGCTCATCGGTGGTGGTTCGGGCGTTTGGAAATTAGCCGCATCCCTCGCTGTTGCCGCAGTTCTGACAGGTGCCACATACACCAGTGCGGACGACTCTCCCGCTGCCGCAGTAGGAGCAGGTGATGCCCATGTATGCGCCGCCGAGCGCAACCACGAGTCGCTTGGCGCTGATGGCGTCAACGCTCGTTTCATCCGGATGGGCGTTGCTGCCGCCATTGTCATTGCCGGACACGGACAGCGGTGAGCTGATTCCGTTCGGGCTGATGGAGAGCTTGGGTGTCATGGCAGGTTCGCGGCTATGAGCAGCCCTGGCTGGTGCCGCACTCGGTGCAGCAGCCGCAAGCGCCGGCGCGGATGACTTTGCTGCTGCCGCAGTTGGAGCACGGGGTGTCCATGAACATGTTGCCGAGGGCGCTTTTGAGTTTTTCGGCGTGGGTGTTTCCGCCGGTGGCCATTTGCGGGGTGCCTTCGCTGTTGCCGGTGTGGGTGACGACATCAATGACTTCTTTTTCCGCCGTGCGCTCGAGATCGTGCACGGGGCGGTTGATGGATTTTTTGTCCATCTCGGGCAGTTCGCGGAGCGGGAGGTCGGGCTGTTTGGCAGGGCTGGTGGCTTCTTTGTAGCCTTTGATGAACTGGCAGCCGAGCCAGCGGAAGACGTAGTCGGTGATGCTGCTGGCGGTGCGGATGTCGGGGTTTTTGGTGAAGCCGCTTGGCTCGAAGCGTTGGTGGGCGAATTTGCGGACCATGCTTTCGAGGGGCACGCCGTATTGCAGGGACATGCTGGTGAGGGCGCCGATGGTGACCATGAGGCCGCCGAGGGTGCTGCCTTCTTTTTGCATCTGGACGAAGAGTTCGCCGGGCTGTCCGTCGTCGAACATTCCGACGGTGATGTAGCCTTCGTGGCCTGCGATGTCGAATTTGTGGGTGAGTGCGACGCGGGTGTCGGGCATCCGGCGGCGGACGGGCTGGTCGGCTTGTTTGCGAAGGTCGTCGGCCTGCTGTTCGAGTTCGATGATGCGCTGTTCGAGGGTGGTGCTGTCGCTGACGACTGCCTCGATGCCGGCGACGGCTGCTTCGTTGTTGCTGCTGCTGTGTTTCTTTTTGTCCACGGACAGCGGGGCGCTGCGCTTGGAGTTGTCGCGGTAGATGGCGATGGCCTTCAAGCCGAGCTGCCAGCCCTCGATGTAGGTGTTCATGATGTCGTCCACCGTGGCGTGCTCGGGTAGGTTGACGGTTTTGGAAATCGCACCGCTGAGGAAGGGCTGCGCGGCGGCCATCATGCGGATGTGGCCGCGATAGTGCAGGGAGCGTTTGCCGCGGGCGGCCTTGAATGCGCAGTCGAAGATGCTGATGTGTTCTTCGCGGAGGCCGCTGCGGATGACGGTGCCGTTCTGCTCGTCCTGCACGTCTTCGATGGTGTCGTAGGCATCAATGTGGGCGATGATGCGCTCGATTTGATCGTTGGCGTAGCCGAGGGACTGGAGCGCGGGCTTCACGGTTTGGTTGACGATCTTCAAGTTGCCGCCGCCTGCGAGGAGTTTGTATTTCACGAGCGCGACGTCGGGTTCGATGCCGGTCGTGTCGCAATCCATGAGGAAGCCGATGGTGCCGGTGGGCGCGAGCACGGTGACCTGTGCGTTGCGGTAGCCGTGTTTTTTGCCGAGCGAAAGTGCGGTGCTCCATGTCTCGCGGGCTTCGTCTTTCAAATAGCCGAAGCGGTCGCTGACCTGGATGCTCTCGACGCTGTCGCGATGCTGCTCGATGACTTCGAGCATGGGCGCGACGTTGTCCTTGGCGAGCGGCTTTGGGACTCCGCTGCAACGCGCGTCGCGGTAGCCGGGGAATGCGCCCATTGACTGCGCCATGCGCGCGCTTTGCTCGTAGGCGTGGCCGGTCATGATGGCGGTGATTGCGCCGGCGAGCGCGCGGCCTTCGTCGCTGTCGTAGCCGAGGCCGTAGCTCATGATGAGTGAGCCGAGGTTTGCGTAGCCGAGGCCGAGGGTGCGGAAGATGTGGGAGTTTTCGGCGATTTCCTTGATGGGGTAGCTCGCGTTATCCACGATGATTTCCTGCGCGGTGATGAAGATGCGCACGGCGGCCTTGAAGCGCTCGACATCGAAAGTGCCGTCGGCCTGCTTGAACTTCATGAGGTTCAAAGAGGCGAGATTGCACGCGGTGTTGTCGAGGAAGAGATACTCGGAGCAAGGATTGGTGCTGTTCTGGCGGTCGGTGCCTTTGCAGGTGTGCCATTTGTGGATGGTCGTATCGAACTGCATGCCGGGGTCGCCGCAGACGTGCGTGCCCTCGGCGATCTTGCGGAGCATTCCGCGGGCGTCCTTCTTTTCGCAGGGCTTGCCGTCGGTGACGCGCTTGGTCCACCACTCGCGTCCGGCGATGGCGGCGTCCATGAATTCGTCGCTCACACGCACGCTGAGGTTTTCGTTTTGATACATCACGGAGCCGTAGGCATCGCCGTTGAAAGAGCCATCGTAGCCCGCATCAATCAGCGCCCACGCTTTCTTCTCTTCCTTCAATTTTGCCTCGATGAATTCCTCCACGTCGGGGTGCCAGTCTTTGATCGTGTTCATCTTAGCCGCGCGGCGTGTCTTGCCGCCGGATTTCACGGTCGCGGCTACTTGGTCGTAGATTTTCAGGAAGGAGAGGGGACCGCTCGGCTTGCCGCCACCGCTGAGTTTTTCCCGCGTGCTGCGCAAGGAGGAAAGGTCGCTGCCGGTGCCGCTGCCGTATTTGAAGAGCATCGCCTCGCTCTGTGCGAGGTTCATGATGTCCTCCATCGTGTCCTTCACGCTCTGGATGAAGCAGGCGCTGCCCTGCGGGTATTCGTATTGTGTGGGCGCGCGCTCGGCGACGCCCTTCTCGCGGTTGTAATAGAAGTTACCTTCGCCGCGGCCGGTGCCGACGCCGTATTGGTGATAGAGACCGACGTTGAACCACACCGGTGAGTTGAACGCGCCAAATTGATTCGCGCAGAGCCAAGTGAGTTCGTTGTAGAAAATATCGGCGCTTTCCTTGTCGGCGAAATATCCGTCCGCAATGCCGAAGTCGGTGATCGTCCGCGTGACGCGATTTACGAGTTGTTTTACCGAACGCTCGCGTCCGTTTTTATACGGGTCGTTGCCGTTCGAGATGTCGCCGTAAAAATACTTGGACACTGCGATCTTCGTCGCGAGCGGCGACCACGACTTAGGCACCTCTACATTGGTCTGTTTGAAAATTGCTTTGCCCGAGTCGTCATTGATCTCGGCGGTGCGGAGTTCCCATTCGATTTCATCGAAAGGAGCGATGGCGGCATTGCTGAAATTGCGTTCAAATTTCAGCCCTTTGCCGGTTGGCTTGGTGGTTTTCATGGCTTTGGCTTTGGTTGGGCGAGTCGCGCGTGCGTGGGCGACGGGTGTGCTGATGGAACGTGTCGAGGCTTGGAGTTTTGGCAAGGTTGGCATGGCGAATAATGAGTAAGTGAATAACTGGTGAAAAGAGTCTGGGTAACGCACCAATAAGCCGTGGCTTACAGGGAGGGGTCCTGTGAATAACCACACCATATTGGGCGCAGGGCGACATCACACCACAATTAGTGGGGCCCGCCAAGAAAATTGACACGTGAACGAAACAAAAGTTTTCGCGGTGAATTTTTGCTTGCGTCAGCATCAATCACCCGCTCTCCCGCACAAAATCACGGTGTCTGAACGCGCTCGCGCGTGGAACCAGCTTTCAGTCATTTCCCCGGTTATCAATCACGCTGAAACCCGCATGAATACAGCGTGGAGCGGGTGCCTTGTTTTGGTGGACGATGATTTTCGTCTTTTGCGCACGTCTTCGCCGGTTGATTTGAAATTTTTGCCACGTGTTTGCGCAAGCACGGAGCGCTTTCAAAAAGATTTCCGACTAGGCAGGGGCACTTTCAGCGGCTCCCCGATGCGCGGAGGATGATGCTGGCGAGCGGCTTTGGAACGAACCAGCGCGAGTGCTCGATGACTTTTCCTGTGCGTGGCTTTTTGGCCGTGGAACTGTGAGTCGTGGGGCGCGGCGTGGCTGCCGGGTCTGCGGCGTTCGGGTCAATGAGGATGGAGTTTACAACGACAACTCCGGCTGGTGCGCCTTCTCGGGTGACTTCGTGCTTGATGACGAGTTGCGCGGTGGACTTTGCCCGGTTGAGAATGAAATTGTAGGTGTGAAAGCCGTCGGTTTCGAGAATCTCTGTGGTGCGCTGGCGGGGGTTGTCGTCAACGAGGAGCACGCTCACGACTTGCTCGGAGGTGTCGGTGATGAGCGTCATGCTCGTGAAACCGCCCGGAAAAATTCCGGCGAATGTATTGGCTATGAGTGAATCGGCGGGCAGCCCCGGTGTGGTGATTTTCGTGCGCACAGGATTTGTGTTTTCCAAATTGAGTTTCTTGCGCGCAGTGGCGAGCGGGGTCAGGTAGGGCACCTCGGGGTAAACGACGATTGCTTCGTCGGCGATGGTGTTTTTACCGGAGGAAATCTGATCGCCGAAAATGGTAGCGAGGTCTTTGCGGGTCATCTCGCCGGTTTGCGGAGCCGTGGTCCAATTGGCGGCGAGAGCGATGCGCCTTGTTTCGGCGGTCTTCGGCGGCGGCGTGGGCTGTGGGGCCGGTGTCGGATGTGTGGCGACGGGCGGCGGTGTTGGCGTGGAAATTGACGGAGCGGGCGGCACTGGTGCTGGAGTCGCTGGAGTTGACGATGCGGGCGATGTGGCCGCGGTGGCTGGTGCGACGGTTTTCGGGATTGTGATTTGGTCGAGCGACTTGATGACGATTTGTGGTTTGCCGTCGGGCAAAAGCTCGATGCGTCCTGTTACCGTCACGGTTTGATCTGCGAGGGCGGAAAGATCGCCGACCTTTTGCGTGTCGCTCGCGAAGACGACGCCGGTGAACGTATGATTCGGATAGCGTGCGCCGAAATTGATGAACGTGGTTCCCTTTGCCGACTTGGAGACGCCAAACACCTTGCCGGTCACGGCCGCGTCCTCTCCCTTGTGTTTCTCAGCTTCCACGTCCGAATATGCCGCCTGCTTTTCCCCTGCGTGGCAGACGGGCGGAGGCACTGACGCGAGTGCGATGACGAAGGCAGAGATGGGAAGAATGCTGGTTTGAATTCTCACGCTCGACGAGCGTGTTGCCACAGGCATTCCGCGACAAGGTGAAACTTCTGCCCTGATTGCAGCGAAACCATCATGTGCCGGGACACATGGATCGTTGATGCAGCGGGCGCCGGCAGCGAGGAAATCGCCTTGCTTTACTATTGGGCATCGCTGCCCGGCGGTGGCGGCGTCTTTTTCGGCTTGAACTCATTTGCCCTCCGCTGCCCGTCGGCGCGCTGGGCGGCTGTCAGGCCGCTGGACCGCTCTAATCCCGGTGCATTATTTTGCGCATCACCGTTTCCCTGCCCGCTTGCGATGAGCATCCACTTGTAAGCTTCCAGCGCGTCCTTGGGCACTCCGACCCCGTTTCGATACAAATCTCCCAACGCAAACTGGGCCTGCGGATCCCCCTGATCGGCGGCCTTGCGAATCCACTTCGCAGCCTCGGTCTCGTTCTTGGTCACCAACTGGCCGTCGCGAAAAACGACACCGAGATCGTATTGGGCTTTCATGTCGCCTTTCTCGGCCACTTTGCGCAGCCACTTCGCGCCTTCGATACCATCCTTCTTCACCCCGCGACCCTCGAAATACATCATCGAAAGTTTGCTCTGCGCCAAAGTGATTCCCTGCTCCGCCGCCTTGCGAAACCACTTCACCGCCTCGTCGTCTTTTCTGTTCAAAAGCTGGCCCTCTTCGTAAATCATACCGAGCGCCAGTTGCGCCTTCCCGTATCCCGCTTCCGCAGCTTTTTGAAATGACTTCACCGATTCATCTGCGTCTTTTTCAACGCCCGCACCATCGCGCAGCGCAACACCCAAATTGTAGAGAGAAGTGACATCGCCCTGCTCCGCCGCCTTGCGGAACCACATCACGGCCTCCGCATCATCCTTGGTGAAACCCTGTCCGTCGCGGTGCATCACTCCCAGCGCAGCCTGAGCGGGTGCGTAGCCTTTGTCAGCCATCGCCTGAATTTCTCCGACAGCCTTCGGTAAAATCACCTTCTGCGCAGACGCCACGCCAGCCGCGCGGTCAGCGAGAATCATCGGCCAGTTTGGATCGTTCAGTGACGCAGGATAGATCTGCTTCGCTTCATTCACCAGCGCGATGAATTTCGTATTCAGCGCACTGCCAGCCTTCGACAGTTCGGGATATTTCAGCGCCGCCTTGCGCTGCGAATCAGCAACGGTCTGTGCGGCCACGAGCAAGGGCAGTGCAGTAAGCGCAAAGAGCAGAAGCAGTTTTTTCATCGTTCGGTAATAGGTGAAGGTTTGCGGCGATAGAATGGTATGAAAGTGCGCCCGCCGCAAAGAGCTTTTCATCGTATCGCAAAGACCGGTGCTGTGCGCCGCCATTCTGAGTCCTGTCGTGGTGCGATCAAAACTGGAAAGGTCTGTGCGATCAAAACTGTAAAAATTCTGGAATGCGCCGGAAAGAGATTGGCAGGGAGACGCGGGTGTGCAGCGTGGCGGGGCTGTGACGGAGGATAGGGCTCTGCGGGG
>CAIYUV010000154.1 GCA_903929475.1 uncultured Spartobacteria bacterium | reverse complement strand
GCGAAGCCTTCGTTCACAAACTGCCGGTAGGATGCCTCTGGCACGGGCTTGAATTCGCCGATGCCTTCCTTGCGCCATTCGAGATGCGCGCTCTCGGGAGTGAGCCGCACGCGCAGTTCGTTTTTCTTTTCCGCCGCAGCGGCTGTCTGCCGCGAAGTCTTGTCGAGCCACTCCTGCCATCGCTCGATGCGCTTTGAGCGCTCCCATGGGCCGATGAGCAAATCCACCTCCGCCCAGTCGGTGAGCGGTCGCATGAAAACTGGCAGCGGTATATTTTCACGACGCATCCACGCGGCGAGATAGAGCCACATTTCCCACGGCGCTGCGGGATCGCCGGGCCACACGGTGACGTTTTGCCACGCGTCTTCTCCGGCACGCGGGCGGGCGGCGGCGAGTTGCGTGAGCAGATAACGCGGCACGGTGGCCAGATGCCGGTGGTGCTGGTAAAGCACATCCATCTGCTCCGCAAAATCGCGCTCTGCATGGACGAGTTTTCGTCCGAGGCGGTCGGTGAGTTCTTTTGTGAAAGGAGCCCGCTCGTTCTGGATGTTTGCCACGAATTGCCGGGCGCGGGCCTTCGTATCCACGGGTTCATCGTTGGGCTGGCCCAGCACCGCGAGCATGAGCGCCGCACCGTGCTTGCAATTCCTCCGCACAGGGCATGTGCATTCGCTTTCCCACTCGTAGCCGGCATAGCGCACCTTCGTATTATACATCCCCGTGTCGCCGCTGATCCGCGCACGCCAGCCGATGCCGCGTTGATACGGCTCCAGATCGAATACGCGCCCGGCGCGAAAAAAATTCTGTCCGCGTTCGCGCGTCCGCTCATCAATGTTGGCGATCCATCGCTTTGCGGAATCGAGTTGGGCAGTGGTAAGCGGCATTTGGGGCGCGGAGGGTGGACGGTATCGCCTCACGCCGCAAGTGCGACGGAGGTTTATTCGCTTGGGAGCAAATTCCCGTGTTTAGTGGGACTCCATGTAAGCCTGCCAGTCAGCGGGCAGCGGCGCGTGCTCGACATCCGATGCGATGCGTCCCTCGAACGCAGGATTAAACATCGTCGTGGTGCCATAAACCATGATCGTATCGTGCGAACCTTCCGAGCGCAGCGCATGGGCGACACCTGCCGGGATAACGACCCCGGCGTTATTGGGCCCACGTTGGTCGTCGCCCTTGATGATAAATCGCATCACCCGGCGAGGCAGTCCGGCGCGCTCGTCCACGAGAATCATCTCCACATTGCCCTGCACAAAAAACATCACATCCCATTGCTCGCGGTCATAAGGCCGGAGCGAAAAATTTTCCGACTCGGCGATAAATAACCGTTGTTGCCAGGCTTCAGCCGTCGTCCCCTCCGGGATGTAGGGCGGATGAATGTGAAACCCTTTTGCCGTGCCTGCAAACATCCTCGCTGTCGCCCATTGACGGGGCCACATTCCAATTTCAGAAAGACGGCCATCCTCCATGCGCGCGAATTCGCCGAAGAAACCGCGGTGGTGCTGCGGATAAATCCTGCGGTGAAACATTTCCACACCCGGAATCCACACGGCATCGAGTTCATTGCGTTTTGCGATGATTTCACCTGCATCAACACCGCTCGTGGAGAGACGTTGTGCAGGCAATTGCTGCGAGTAGTCGCGCTGGGCGAGTTGCGCTTTTGCGGAAGGTTTAAGGCCGTGCCAGAGGTCAGACATGGTGCGGAAGCTAAATGGAAAAATGCCGCTCGTCGAGCGTGCTACCCGTGCGTTGCATACCAGCGAACCGTCTCGGCGAGTCCGTCGTCCACGCTCACCGTCGGCGCGAAACCGAGGTCGCGCTGGATTTTTGAAATGTCCGCCGACGAGTGAACGATGTCGCCCGCGCGCACCGGGCCGTGACGCGGCGGATGCGGTTTCGCCTTCGGATTCGCCTCCGCGATTTTCGCAGCGATCATCGCGTGCAGGTCGTTGAGATTCGTGCTGCCGCCTAGCGCAACATTATAAAGCGCACCGGCAGCAGCGGGATTGTCGGTGGTCGCGGCGAGAAGGTTTGCCTGCACGACATTCGCGACATGGCAGAAATCGCGCGTCTGTTTTCCATCGCCGTGCACCGCACATTCGCCACCGCCGACGAGTGAGGAAATCCATGCTGGGATCACCGCCGCATAGCCACCGCGCGGATTTTGACGCGGACCGAAAACGTTGAAGTAACGCAGCCCCACCGTGCAAAGTCCGAACTGCCGTGCGAAAACAGAAGCATAGAGTTCATCCATAAGTTTGCTCGCGCCGTAGGGCGAGAGCGGCTGGCCGATGCGATCCTCGCGTTGCGGCATCGTGGCTTCATCGCCATACACCGCACTGCTGCTCGCATAGACAAAGCGGCTCACGCCCGCATCGCGCGCGGCAAGGAGCATGTTGAGAGTCCCGGTCACATTCGTCTCATGGCAGAAAAGCGGATCCTCCACGCTCATCGGCACGGAAATG
>CAIYUV010000153.1 GCA_903929475.1 uncultured Spartobacteria bacterium | reverse complement strand
CCTTCATCACCGGCGCAACCTCGCAAACCTACACCATCCCCTACCTCACCCCCGGCGACGCCGCCCAATACAGCGTCTTCGTCTCCAACTCCTACGGCTTCGCCATCAGCAACAACGCCCAGCTCACCGTCACCTTCACCGACACCGACGGCGACGGCATCCAGGACTGGTGGGAAACCGCCAACGGCCTCAACCCCAACAACGCTGCCGACGCAAATCTGGACAGCGACAAAGACGGCATGAGCAACCTCCAGGAATTTCTGGCTGGCACCAACCCGAACGATCCGAACAGCAAACTCAGCGTGGACATCGCACCCTCGACGATCACCACCGGCTACACGCTGACCTTCACCGCGCAGCCCTACAAAGCCTACACCATCCAATACAAGGACACCCTCGGCGCGGCATCGTGGACCACGCTACAGACCTACAGCGCCACCCCCGTCCAGCAAACCATCACCTTCACCGACACCACGGCCACAAACTCCAGATTCTACCACATCACCACGCCGTAGCGGAAAAGTATTGAGCGATTTTAACGAGGCAGGCCGTCGAGTTTGTGGCGCCACTCGGAGGCTTCGCGCCGACGGCCGGTGGCGCTGTAGAGTTGTGAAAGTTTTTTTACGGCGGTGATGTAGCGCGCACGGTTCGTGGCGTCGGCTTGTGCGGCGAGAGGCTCCATGCCTTGCGCGGTGGCGAGGAGTTCGCGTTCGGCGTCGGCGACGTTGCCTCGGCCCATGAGGGCTGCGCCGAGGAGGTAGTGGGATTCAAAGACGGCCCATGCGTCGGCGTTGTTTGCGGTGCGTAATTCGACGCACTGGCGCGCGGCGGGCTCTGCGTCGGCGTGACGGCCTTCTTCGATGAGTGCTGCGGCGAATTTCGCGAGCGTGTCGGCGTGGGCGATTGCGGCGGCTTTTTGTGCTTCGGCGGATTTTGCGAGCGCGGCTTCGGCGGTGGTTTGCGCGGTCTTTGTGACGGTGCGGAGTTGCTCGGCTTCGGCGATGCTCTTTGCAGCGGTGGCGATGGCGGCGGCTTTTTGCTTTTCGGCGTCTTCGCGCTGGCGCTCGGCCTCCGCGCGTTTTTGTTCGGTGCGTTCGGCGATGGTGCGGGATTCCAATGCCTTGGCCTGCGCATCTTCGCGTTCGCGTTCGGCGATGTTTTTTTCCTGCGCTGCGTTGAGCGCGGTGCTTTCGGCGATCACGCGGGCTGTTTTTTCATTCACGAAAAAAACAGCCAGTGCGCCGATGCCGGCGGCGAGAATGGTGGCGAGCACCCAGGGGAACGGGCTTTGTCGCGGTGTGCTTTGTGTGGCGCTGAGCGTCATGCCGGACATAGGGACGATGGCGACGGTGTTTGTCGGCGCGTGGGCGGCGACGGTGCGGACGAGTTCCGCTCGCTCTGCGGTCGTGGGCGTCGCGCCGCGTGCGGCGAGGCGTTCAGTGATGCGTGTGCGAAGTGCGCTGTCGTCGCCGCAGACGCGATCTAGATACGCAGTTCGCTCATCCGAGTCGGCGATGCCGGATGCGACGGTGAGGATGGTCAGTTCGTTGGGCGTGACTTTCGGCGCGCTGGCGGGCTCGGGCGTGGCGGACTTGGGTTTGATGAATGGCTTCACGGTGCGGAGAAATGCTGGGTCTCGGGTAAAGTAAAGCCGCGCCTTGGGGAAGGCGCGGCATTGAGAAAATTCGGGCAGTCGTCGCGGACTACTTGAATTGCAGAGGCGTGCCGGTGCGCATCGCTTCGTGCTGCTCGTCGGTGCACGCGCTGTTGAGCGGCACGTTCACGGGCACTTCGTTTTCTTTCACGATGCCGTTTTGCAGCATCCACGCTTCGAGTTCCTCACCGGAAACGTCGGGCAGCATCTTGCCGTTGATTTCGAGTGTGGGTTGTTTGTCCTGTCCGCTTTTCTGCTCCATCTCCCAGCGGAAAGCGGGATTCTTGATGATGTCCTTCTCCTCGTAGGAGAGGTTGTATTTTCCGAGCACAGCGCGGACGCCATTGCTCCAGCCACACGATGTTTTCAGCCAGGCGGTGATGATTGGTTTTTCCATAGTGCGGCGACATTCAGCGCCATTGCCCTCCGCTGCAAGAGGGAAAGTTTATAGGGGCACTGCTTTGATGGCCAAATGCCCGATTCCTACCAGTCTAAGGTCATGGCAAGTCGTTGGGATTGTAGGCGACTCAAAGAGCGCTGCGCAATTTGGTCAAAGCCGCCTCGTGCCCTCTCTCAATTCCGGGGTAATAAACTGTGGAGGAAAGTTGCAGCCGTTCAGATGCTTGGCCTTTAGCTGCCTTAAAGAAGCCTCGAACGAGTATCAATTGGCCAATTTTTACATTCGCAAAAGTGTCGTTACTGTTCGGATAGAGCGTGACTAAACCATCTAGGCATGGACGTTTCCCGCTCTTGGTGAACCTGCCATATAGCTGAATGATTTTTCCACGAAGGACATCTTTTTGCTCCTCCGCTTGTTTAGCGGTCATGATCGGAGCATTGCCAGCCATCGGGGATTGAACCGATGGGCAGAGAAATATGAGGGCGCAAGACGTTGAAGACAGCAACACTGTAACTGCGAAGAGGCTCATCTTGAGTTGGCGAAAATTCATCGTGGTCCTAAAATCTGATTTGCGAGCGTTGAGCCATATGCATCCACCATGCTCATATGCGCTGTCACTGATGATGTAACATTGTGGCTGGTGATGGATTCTTTTTTTAAAGCACCTTGCCGGTGAGAATGAGCGTGGCGGCGTAGAAATAGATGATGAGGCCGGTCACATCCACCAGCGTTGCGACGAAAGGAGCGGACGACGTGGCGGGATCGAGCCCGAGTCTTTTCAAAATGAGCGGCAGCATTGAGCCGCTGATCGTCCCCCAAAGCACCACGCCAAGCACCGCGATGGCCACGGCGATCCCGACCGACACGTAATGAATGCCGTAGGGATTTGTCGCGTGGAAGAGGTGGACGGAAAGTTGCACCCACATCACGATGCGCAGGAAGCCAATCACCGCGAGGATGCCGCCGAGGATGAGGCCGGATGCGATTTCCTTTTTCATCACGCGCCACCAATCGCGCAGCCGCACCTCGCCGAGCGACATCGCGCGGATGATGAGCGTGCTGGCCTGCGAGCCTGAGTTGCCGCCTGCGGACATGATGAGCGGGAGGAAAAACGTGAGCACCACGGCTTTTTCCAACTGCACTTGAAATCCCACCATCACGGTCGTCGTGAGCATTTCGCCGAGAAAAAGCACGACGAGCCACACCGCGCGCTTCTTCACCAGCTCCCACAAAGGTGCCTCCATGTAGGGTTCATCAAGCGCCTCGGTGCCGCCGAGTTTTTGAATCTCCTCGGTCGTCTGCTCCTCCTGCACATCGAGCATGTCGTCAATCGTCACGATGCCGAGCAGTTTGTCCTCGCTGTCGGTCACGGGCAGCGTGTTGCGGTCGTATTTTTTGAAAGTCTCCAGCGCCGTCTCGCCGGGATCGGTCGCCCGGAGCGCGACGAAACTGCTGTCGTGAATATCGCGCACCAGCGTGTCCGTGGGGCGCAGCAGAAATTCGCGGATGCGCACGTCGTCAATCAACCGCCCGCGCTCATCCGTCACATACACCACGTTCAGCGTTTCCGAGTCGCGGCCATTCGCGCGGATGTGATCGAGCACGCGCTGGATCGTCCAGTCGTCGCGCACGGAAATAAAATCCGGCGTCATCAAGCGCCCCACGCTGCCCTCGGGATAATTCAGCAGCGCCTGCGCGACTTTTTTTTCCTCCGGCGAAAGTAGCTGCAACATCTGCACCACCGCTGCGCCCGGCAATTCCTCCAGCAGCGCCGTGCGGTCGTCGGGCGACATCTCATTCAGAATGCTCGCCGCCTGCGCCGTGCCCATCGCCTTGAGCAGCGCCTCCTGCGCATCGCTGTCGAGATACTCGAAAACATCCGCCGCCAGCGCGTGCGGCAAAATGCGGAACAACACCACGCGCTCCTCCTCCGGCAGCTCCGCGATCACCTCGCCCGCCTCCGCCGGAGGGAAATCGGCAAACGTCTCGCGCAGCCCCGCGAAGTCGCGGCGCGCGATCATCTCCTTGATTTCCGGTCCTAGCAGCGTGCCCAGCATGAAAGGCGAATGGCGAATGACGAAACGCAATTCAACCACGAACGTTCATCCGGCGAAAAAAAAGTGTATGGCCGCGAAGAGGTGTCCGCCTTTGGTGTTCGCAGACTGCAAGATTGTCGCGGTTGTTCGTCAACTCACAATGCACCTTGCAGCCGCGCCGGTTTTGCGGTTTGCCGGTGGGATGAAATCACACCTTCTCTCCTCCGCTTTCGCCGCAGCTTTGCTCGTCATCACGGGCGCGCCGGGTTTTGCGGAGACGCCGCCGGATTTGACGAAGACTCCACCGGCCAAGACGGACAAGGGCTACAACCTCGGGCCGACGGGGGCGCAGGGATGGATGTTTGTGGAGGGCGGGATGACGGAGCAGGCGCGGCAGATTCTCGTCACGGTGGTGGAGAAGGGATCGCCTGCGGACGGCGTGTTGCAGACGGGCGATGTGATTCTCGGCGTGTTCGGCAAGCCATTCAGCGAGGATGCGCGCAAGAGTTTCGGGCGGGCCATCGGCGTGGCGGAGACAGAAAAGGCGAACGGCATCCTGCCTCTCACGATCTGGCGCGCGGGCAAATCCCAGGAGGTGTCGCTGAAGCTGAAAGTGATGGGGACTTACAGCGAGACTTCGCCGTATGACTGCCCGAAGGCGAAGAAGATTTTGGAGCAGGGGCTGGCCTTGCTGGCGAAGGACCCGAACAAGGAAAACTCGATGAAGATTATCGAGCTGGCGATGCTGGCCTCGGGCAAGCCGGAGTATTTCGAGATTGCGAAAAAGAGCGCCCTCGCCATCGCGGCGGGGACTCCCGATGTGGAGTCGCTGTGGCAGTCGTCCAATCACGGCGGCATGAAAACGTGGGGCTTCGGCTACAATAACCTCGTTCTCACCGAATACTTCCTGATGACGGGCGACAAGACCGTGCTGCCGGCCATCCGCTCCTACACGGCGAGCCTTTCGCGCGGGCAGACGAAGTTTGGCACGTGGGGCCACGGCATCATCGGCCCGGATGCGAGCGGCAATCTCCACCCGCCGTGCCCGCCCTACGGCCCCGTGAACATGGCCGGCCTTCCGGGGTTCGTCTCCCTCATCCTCGCAGACCGCTGCGGCATCGAGGAGCCCGAACTCAAACCCGCCATTGCCCGCGCAGACAAATTCTTTGGTTACTACGCCGGAAAAGGAACCGTCCCCTACGGCGAACATCGCCCCGGCGTCGGCCACGATGACAACGGCAAGACCAGCATCACCGCCGTCGCTTTCGCCCTGCAAGGCAAACGCGAAGAGACGGCCTTCTTCACGAAAATGGTCACCGCTTCCTACGAATCGCGGGAATGGGGACACACCGGCAATGGCTTCTCCTACGTGTGGGGGCCTGTCGCCGCGCATTTCGGAGGCCCGAAGGCGCTCGCGGCATTCATGAAAGAACTGCGCTGGTATTACGACATGGCGCGCCGGTGGGACGGCAGCTTCGTGAACACCGAGGTCGGCGGCGGAGTGAAAAGCAGCTACTACGGCGTGGTTAATTCCACCGCGTCCTACATGCTCGCCTACGCGCTGCCGCTCAGAAAACTTTACATCACGGGAAAAGAATCGCTGCCCGCGAGCTGGCTCAGCGACAAGGACGTTGCCGAAGCCATCGAGGCCGAAAGATGGCTCGGCGAAAACGCCCACGAAAAGCGCACCACGGCCAGACTGCTCGCCGGCCTCGGAAGCTGGTCGCCGCTCGAACGCGCTTCATCGGCGGAAGAACTCGCCAAGCGCAAAGACGACGTCATGCCCCAACTGCTCGCGATGATTAACGGCAAAGACCCGCTCGCCCGCATCGGCGCGGTGAATACCCTCGGTCAGTTGAAAGCCCGCGCCGTTCCCGCGCTCGATACCCTCGTCGGCCTGCTCAACGACGACGACCGCTGGCTCCGCGTCCAAGCCGCCGAAGCGCTCCGCCTCATCGGCGCGGATGCCAAGCCCGTCCTCCCCGCGATGCTCAAAGCCGCCACGGTGAAAGACGAAACCGACCAGATGCAATTCGCCGTCGGCGCGCTGGCCTACGCGCTCTTTTACCCCGGCGGCGCCTACGGCCCGAAAGGCATCCTCTCCAAATCGCTCGACGGCATTCCGAAGGAAACGCTCTACCCCGTCATCCGCTCCATCGCCTCGAACCCCGACTCTGCCGCGCGCGGTTGCTTGCGGTCCACCTACGACCTCATCACGCTCGACGACGCCAAAGCCCTCGCCCCCACCATCGTCAAAAGCATCAAGGAAATGGCCCCGGCAAACACCATGTTCTCCAAGGGAGTCCGCCTCGCCGGCATCAAAGCCATGTCCCGCCTCAAAATCGAAGAAGGAATCCCGCTCACGATTATGATGATGCGCCTCACGGATTGGGGCAAAGGCTACATCATCAACACCTCCATAGACGTGCTCAAAGAATACCGTGGCGCAGCCAAACCCGCGCTCCCTGAGCTGAGGAAATTCGCCGACGAAATCAAAAGCATGGGCAAGGAACACGCCCGCCTCCTCGAAGTGATGAAGATCATCGAAGAAGACCCCAACCCACCCACGCTCGTGAGCCTCAAGGACTACTTGGAGAAGGCCACGCAGTAGCCGCCGGGTGGAGACGCCTCTGGCCTTCGCAGGTAGGGCGCTAGCATAGGCCCCATAGGCCCAATCCGGCCTATAGGCCCTATCTCCCCAGCCGACAGAGGCGCAAACGGGCTCGGATAAGAGGCCGATGTAGGTTTCTCCCTGTCAGACACAGTTGTTTCCCTGTCGGAGAAAGTTGTCTCCATGACGGACGCAGTTGTCTCCATGACGGACACAGTTGTCTCCATGACGGACACAGTTGTCTCCGTGACGGACACAGTTGTCTCCGTGACGGACACAGTTGTCTCCGTGACGGACACAGTTGTCTCCGTGACGGACACAGTTGTCTCCGTGACGGACACAGTT
>CAIYUV010000152.1 GCA_903929475.1 uncultured Spartobacteria bacterium | reverse complement strand
GTCATGCAAAGGTGCGGGCCTTTGATCGTCCAGTCATGCAGCCCCGCAACTCCGAGCGCGCAGCCATCGCAAACGCCCTTCGTGATCACCTTGTAGGCGTAGGGGAGATTGTCGCGGTTTTTCCAAATGATCCCGAGCATGTCCCGGAAATGCTTGGGCTTGATCTCGCCCAGACCGAAAGGGATCAGGCGGCGGAGAAAACTGGTCTTTGCAACAGCAGGCATCCTCTCCGTGTAGTAAGCCGCACGCGCAGCCGCAAGCACGGCGCACATCGGGAGATGAATTAGGAAGGCAGGAATGGAAAGTGCGCAGTTGTAATAGAACCACCAAGACACAAAGACACAAAGGTCGGAATGGAGGATTACTGCATCCAAACATCCACTTTGTGTCTTTGTGGTTCAAATTTAGCCCCGCGCTTGTCAGTCGCGCAGGATTTGCGCAAACACGTTCGCTATGACTGATCGCTCACTTCTTTCCAACAAGCTACTCGACCCGCGAGATCGCCTCATCTTCGCGCTCGACGTGCCCACGCTCGCCGACGCCCGCGCATGGGTGGACCGCCTCGGGGACTCCGTGACCTTTTACAAACTCGGCCTCGAATTTTGTATGGGCGGCCAATACTTCGAGCTGCTCGAGGAGCTGAAAGCGCGTGGCAAAAAAGTTTTCGCAGACCTCAAGTTTTACGACGTGCCCGCGACCGTTCGCGGCGCCGTGGCGAACCTCGCCCGCAGCGGCGCGTATTGCTGCACGCTCCACGGCGTCAGCTCCATCTACGCGGGAGCCGTGCCAGTTCGCGGCGCGATGAAACTTCTCGCCGTTACCGTCCTCACCAGCCTCGATGCAGGCGACCTCGCCGAGTTGGGATGGAGCGGCACCGTTGCTGACCTCGTCTCCATGCGCGCCCGCCGCGCCATCGAGTCGGGCATTGATGGCCTCATCTGCTCCGGCCAGGAAGCCGCGCGTCTTCGCCGCGAACTCGGCCACGGTCCGCTCATCATCACCCCCGGCATCCGCGCGGCAAACGAACGCGGCGGCGACGATCAAAAGCGCACGATGACTGTGGAGGAGGCATTCCTCGCCGGGGCCGATCACATCGTCGTAGGCCGCCCCATCCGCAACGCCCCCGACCCCCGCGCCGCCGCAGACGCGATGCAGGCTGAAATCGCAGAAATTTTCAGCCGCTAAATCTCGCTGCTATTCATTGTCATCGTCGAGTTCATCATCGGGCTCGATGTGGATGAGGACGTCGGCGATTTCGGGTCTGGATCCGCGGACGGCTTTGCGAACGGCGTGGGCTATGCGGTGGCCTTCGCGGACGGTGAGTGTGGCTTCCACGCCGACGTGGAGATCCACGTAGAAATCGAGGCCCATCTTCCGAATGCGGCATTGATCGAGCGCGGTGACGCCGGGGACTTTGGTGGCGACGGCTCGGATTTCTTCCTCGAGACTTTTGGAAGGCGCGGTATCCATCGCTTCGTGGAGTGCGGGGCGGAGGAGCATGATGCCATTCCATGCGATGAGCCCGCTTGCGAGGAGCGCGGCCCAGTCGTCTGCGGCGGCGTAGTTCGTGATGCGCGCGATGACGATGCCGACGAATGCGAGCGCGCTGGTGATGGCGTCGCTGCGATGGTGCCATGCGTCGGTCTTCACAGCGGTGGAACCGATTTGCACTCCTGCACGACCGACTTTGCGAGCGAGGAATTCTTTCACAACCACGACGATGACAAGAACGATGAGCGTCCATTTTGCAGGCAGTGGATGTGGTGTGCGGATTTCGCGTATGCTTTGCACGGCGAGGCCGATGGCGGCGGCGACGACGGTGAACGAGACGAGGATGGCGGAGAGGACTTCGGCCTTGCCGTGGCCGTAGGGGTGTTCGTCGTCGGGCGGAGCGGATGCGACGCGGAGGCCGAACCACACCGCGAGCGACCCGAAGATATCGAGCAGCGATTCCACGCCGTCGGCGATGAGCGCGTAGGAGCGACCGAGGAGTCCGGCGAGGATTTTCACGATGCCGAGAAAGGCGTTCACCATCACGCCTGCGAGCGCGAGCCGCGCTCCGGAGAGATAGCTGCGTGCGCTTGCGGTTGTGGGCTTGGCAGGTTCGGACATCGCGGGCAGGGTATCGGGCCGATGGAAAAAGTCAGCGCGATTATCATTCACGAGCACGGAGCAGCGGAAAAAGTCGCGCGCAGCGAACGTGTGGAGCTTGCACCGCCGGAGCCGGGCGAAGTGCGCGTGCGCATGTTGCTCGCGCCGATTCATCCTGCGGACATCAATGTGCTCGAAGGTAAATATCCCGTGCGGCCTGCGCTGCCGGGCGTGCCGGGAGTCGAGGGCGTGGGTGTGATTGAAAAGACGGGCCAGCGCGTATTGTTGCCGTATCGCTTT
>CAIYUV010000151.1 GCA_903929475.1 uncultured Spartobacteria bacterium | reverse complement strand
CCCGTCGAAGTCGTCTGAACGCACGAGCGATTCGACAAACCGCTTGCCAACACCAGCGCGCTCGCCGATATACGCCGCCCCGCAACGCCAGCGTAGCTCAGTGGTAGAGCAGCGGTTTCGTAAACCGCAGGTCATGGGTTCGAATCCCATCGCTGGCTCCCTAACTCTCAATGAGTTACGGATTTTGGGATTTCCCCATGTGCCCGAATGTCGCCCGAATCGGACGAAGATGCGGCACAAACAGCATGGCGAAGAATCCGCTTAGTGATACATTTTCACTTCGCACCATGTCAGACAACTTCACGAATATCCCGACCGACGATCTCCAAACCACCGAGGAGATTGCGGCGTTTCTAAAGGTGGATCCGAAGACTGTGTTCAACTGGGCGAAGATCGGAATTATTCCGGAAGCGTTCCGAGTCGGCAAAACCGTCCGGTTCTCGCTTGAGGCGGTGAAGGCCAGTCTGAAGATCAAATGTCCGGACTTGGACAGAACCAAGCGCTCTATCGAAGACATCGTGCGTCTCGCATTCACGATGATTGATTCCGAGGTGTTTCCTGCCCCTAGTTGGATGTTGTTTGAGAAGAACATAGATCCAAGGGACACCGATCACGCACGGCGCATGGCTGACCAATATCGAAAAGCCGTCGAAGCTCAGGACAACACGACGTTGAAGCTCGCATATTTCCAAGGGGTTCTAGACTGGGCGGCGATGATGGATGCCGAGGGTGAAACCGTGACAGGCTTTGATGAGCCTATAGCGACCCGATAGCTACCGCCGCAAACAATACCGTGGCCCGGATGCGGGTGGCCTCCGCGATGTCATGACAGCGACAGGGCTCCGCCGCATTTCGTGGTCAGCGGCTTAATCTCCGCGATGAAATGATGGCGTGCCATTTGCGGTTGCTCCCAGCGGGACGTGATGACGATGCTCCTGCTCGACAAGCGACTGGAAGTCCTGCGCTACGCGCTTCGCGAAGCTGTGGGGCAGATGGACTTCAACCTCATCCATCAGCTCGCCGAGAAGGCGATTGCCACGCGCGAGCGCATCGCCACCGAGCAAGATCGCGGCGTCCGCGCCCGGCCTGCGCGAGCGCCACGGGGCATCGTGATTCACGATGATGCCGAGCGGGGCAAAGTCGTCGTCCAGTTTCCCGATCGCGTCTATGAGCGCACGCGGCGGGTGCTGAAGATCTACGGGTTCAGCGGCAGCGGCGATGGCGCCGCGTATTGGCGGAAGCGGACCTTCCGCCGCGGCTAGAACTTGGCGCTCGACCATGCGCGCGACCTGGTAGAGCGGCTGCTCGAAGACCGCGCTAAGATTGCCGCCAGCGAGCAGGCTGCGTTTGAACGCGAGAACCCGCCTGCCATCGACAAAGCCAGGCAGCGCGACATCGAAGGAGGCTGGCTGTGAGCGCGTTCAAAGCGATGCTTGCCGAATGGGTCGGGCGAACCGGGTTCAGTTCCACCGATGCCGCGAACGTCCTTGGCTGCCCGGTAGCCACGCTCTGCAAGTATGAGCACGGCCGCAGCGAGTCGTCCGCGCATCGCTGGGCCGCCATCCTCGCGATCATCGACTGAGCCGTCCCCGCTGAACGCAAGCGCCCGTTGGCTCGATCCATTGGGCGTTTCGCGTGTTGGGACAGAAGTGTAAACGGCGGTCGAAAAGTGCGGCGGGTGCCGGTCGAAAAGTGAGACACCTGGGGGCGAAGGAAGGCGGTTTACGGTGGGAGGTCAAGCGGGAAGGCGGCAGTTCGCTGTTGTTCGGCGGCTGGAGCGTAGCGGAAGCCGGCGAACAAAAGCGATGCGCGAGGGGTGGGATGGGTTATCCGGCGGGTGTCACGGGCGTTTGATCCGCTTTTTGGCGTCCTTGAGGCGGTAGCTGGCTCCGTTGGCTTCGAGGATGTGGACGCGGTGGGTGAGCCGATCAAGCATCGCGCCGGTGAGCCGTTCGCTGCCGAGCACCTCGGTCCAGTTTTCAAACGGCAGGTTGGTTGTCACGATCAGGCTGGTGCGTTCGTAGGCGCGGCTGATCACGTCAAAGAGCAGCTCGGCACCGCTTTTCGAGAACGGCACGTAGCCCAGTTCGTCGAGGATGAGCAGGTCGAGCCGTTCAAGTTGTTTTTGCAGCCGCGCCAGTGAACGGCTTTCACGCGCTTCGAGCAGCTCGGTGACCAGTGCCGTGGTGGTGGCAAAGCGCACCTTCTTTCCCTGACCGCACGCAGCGAACCCGAGCGCGGTGGCTAGATGCGTTTTGCCCGTGCCGGGGTTGCCCACGAGTAGCACGTTCTCCCTTTTCATCATGTATTCGCCGTGCCCGATGAGTTCGCGCACCAGCGCCGCGTTGATCGAAGGCTGCGCGGCAAAGTCGAATGTCTCCAGCGTTTTAAGCACCGGGAATCGGGCATCCCGGATTCGCCGCTCGGCTGCCCGTCTTTCCCGGTCGATCAACTCACGCTCGGCCAATTGCAGCAGGTAGGCTGGATAATCACTGCGTTCCTGCGCGCATGCGGCCGCCATGCTTTTGTAGTCGCGCAAAAAGGTCGGCAGCTTGAGCGCCTTGAGGTGATGCTCCAGCAGCAGGGTCGAAGGTTCACTCATCGCACACCTCCCGCCAGCAGTTGGCCGTATTGGGTGATATCCGGCGCCTGCACTTTGACGCTCCGCAGATGCGGATGCCCGTCCAGATTGAAGGTCGTCGCCCGCCATTCTTCGCGGGGAATCAAAAATTGCGCGATCGCGTCGCGTAGTATCGCTCCGCTGGAGAGGCCCTTTTCCACCGCGGCTCTCAGTTGGTTCAACGGATGTTTTTCCAACAGCCGCAGCACCCGGATATATTCCCGGGTTCCTTCCCAATCATACTCCGCTTCCAATCTTCGGCGCAAAAGCTGGAAGCACCCGGGCAGCGTCCAGCCTTGCATCGGTCGTGCCTGATCCAGCGCGCCCGGCTTGCGTTCCAGCAGCGCCAGATAGTGCAAGGGCTCAAAGCTGACCTGCTCCTTCTCCCAGATCCGCCGGTGCCGCGCCACGACTTCCCCGACGTGGCTCAAGATCACTTCCCTGCAGGATCCTTTCGCCACAATCGGGTGATGTGCGAAGGCTACCGGCACCGAGTAGTCGTTGTTGTCAAAGCGCACCAGCGAGAGCGAACTAGCCGTGGTCGATTGCCGCCGGCACGCTTCAAATGCCGTCGCCGGCAGCGGTAGCAACATCGAACGCTCCTCCTCTAGTCGCTGCTTCTTGATGCCTTCCTTCCCACGCACCCGTCGCTCCTGATCCTCCGTGCAGCGCCGGCGCAGATCCTCATTGAGTTGCTCCAGATCCCGCACCTGCGGCACTGGCACCATGAAGTTGAGTCGCGCAAACTTCACCATTCCTTCCACCACTCCTTTCTCGTTCCCACGCCGCACCGCGCAGAACTGGTGGCCAAACAGGTAATGGCTCCTCAACTCGCAAAACCCCCGCGTCAACTCACGCTCCCGACCCAGGATCTTCGAAACCGCCACACGCGTGTTGTCGTAGACGATCCGCCGGGGCACCCCGCCAAAGAACTCAAAACCCTGCACATGTCCCTCAAAGAACGTCTCCGTGCATTCACGTTCGAAGGCCATCACGAAAAACGCATCGCTATAGGGTAGCGTCATGACCAAAAACGCCACCTTGCGCAATTGCCCGTTCATCTTCACCAGCGCATGCCCGAAATCCACCTGCGCCTCCCCAGGCGGGTGCGCCAACGGCACGAACACCTCCTGGTTCTTCTGCTCCATCTCACGCACCGCGTCTTTCACCGCCGTGTAGCCGCCAACGTAGCCTTCCTTCTGAAGGCGCTCAAAAATCCGCTTCGCTGTGTGTTGCTGCTTTTTGGGCATCGCTTTGTCCTCTTTGAGAATTTGCCGAATACTCTCCTCGTAAGGCCCCAGCTTCTTCCTCCGCCTCGGCTGGCTCTGCCGGTAGCCAGGCGGCCCGCTGTGCTCCAGTATCTTCTTCAGCGTCTTCCAGTGCATCCCAGTCTCCCGCAGCACCTGTCTGCGGCTCACTCCTTCCACTAAAACTCGACGGCGTATATCGGCCCATTGCTGCATATCTGCGAACATCCTCCATGGTTAAATTTGGAGGTGCCGCACTTTTCAACCGCCGCACCACTCAGTGCCACCCGCCGCACTTTTCGACCGCCGTTTACAACATCAGCGTTAACAGCGTGTTGTCGATGCAGAGCGCGTGGGCCAAAAGTTTTCTGGCATCCGGGCAGTTCATCAAATCCCGCAACAACAGTATATTCATCACTGAACAGGAGTCCGGTTTCAGTTTAGCAAGGACTTGAACTGCCGCTTCGCGCTGCGGGAAGCCCAGGGCCGCAACGATGTCTCGCCGACGACGCAGGGCCATCCGGCGTATCCAACGCATCGCCTCGCCTGATTGAGCACTGGAGAACACCCAGCAGGATGCCATAGCATAGCCCAGCCCTGGATTTTCCTGCAGCAGCTGCAAAGTCGATTCGCAGCGAGCCACCATACTCGCCAAATGCCAGTGCCGAGACGGGAATCGCGCAACCACATCGCGCACCTGCTCGGGAATGGTCCCGATGAAAATCAAAGTGTCTTGCGCCTCCACTGCCATACGCAGTTCAAAATCCCAAACCGCTTTCTCGGTGTGTGCGGGAGTCGCTTCAAAATCATCCGCCGGATCTGGAACCATTGCTTCCCATGGCTCCTCAATTTGGTCGTGGGCTAAATTACGAACCGCTTCCTCGACGCGTAGCGGCCACCAACGCATTGCCGTGGGAGAACGGTGCCGGGGGCGTGTGTTACCAATCTTCTCCTTGGCAATATCGATCGCGGGTCGGAACCGCTGCCACTGCGGCCGGCTGCTACTGCGCGTCCACGCGGCCATCTCCGGCCAGCCCTTAAGCACGCTGACACGACATCTGGAAAATACGTAGAGCTTGCCGTTTTTGAATACGATGCCGGGTCTTGGCTTCGAGAAGTTCATGTCAGCGATTTGTGGCGGTCTGATCCGATGCTTTGCGCAAAATTTGAACGTTCCCCTCGCAAAGAAGCGCCGCAGCGCATCCGTGTGAGACATCGATGCAGTAATTACTGCTGTCCTCTCCTTCCATCGTCCGGACATCGTCGTCCATCGTGTGTCCGACAATCTGATTGACCCCCTTGATGTGCATTAAGTGGTTCCAATCCATCCAAAGTGGTCCGCCAAATTTCTGAATACCTCCGGGTAGCTCCCCCATTCCCAGAATCGGGTCAATTTGATCCTCGCAGGCGAGCCGCATTGCCTTGTCGCAGCGGGATAGAATTTTCTTCACAGTGGGATCCTTCATCCATGCCGGATGAAATCCCGCATGACTCACAAGCCACCCTTGCTCGGCATGCGCTAGACGAAAACGGTTCCAATGTTCGCGCTTCATTACCCGGTGGATTGCGTCCGATTTTTCATGACTGAATCCGGGGCAATCCACCTGCTCATTACCACGAAATCGATACGCCAGATCGTGATTGCCAAAAAGGAACACGGCATCGGGATTCTCCATCTGCCGGACCAGCCACGCTGCTGTGTTTGCGGCGTCCCCGGCGGTGTCCCCATGGGCGTCGAAGAAGTCACCGAGGAAGATCACGCGGTCGTGTCCGACGGCATTCAGCCAGTAATCGGCAGTCTCTGTTTTGTGATGAAGATCGGGGATGATCAGTGTCCGCATGGCAGTGCCTTTTCTGTGTTCGCCGTGTGCCTGGTCGGTGTGTGCCCGCCGTAGTATTCCGTATCCACAGAGTCGATGAACTCGACGAGGATTTCTCCACGCAGCCTGGCCCCGGCCACCAGAATATCAATCAGGTGCGGGGGAACCTTTGCGCGTTTCACCCAGAAGGAGATTGCCGACACGAGACCGCGAGGCGATTTGATTTTCGACCACATGCGACCTGCGTTGAGTCTGCGGCGCCGATTACCGTGAACACCAGTGCTGGCAAGAATGGGAAGGAGTTCCTGCACAGCCTTGGACCGCCCTGCGGCAGGGTAAAACACAACGCCATTTTCGCGCAGGTGCCTGGCGGGATTCTCCTGCGCAATCTCCGCTTGGATAGCTTCGTAGCCAGCGCCACCGGCGGCCCGCGCTGGATCGAGCCGGCGCATGGTGGCAAACATTGCTTGATGCGTGGTCTGTGCGCCGATTACGGCGGTGTCGCCCACGAAGAAGAAGGCGGCCGCCTCGGGGGCGTTAAAAAGATGCTGTTTGCCGTCCAGCTTTAATGCGTCCGGCGAATGGGTGATGCGTTTGTTTTTTGTCTTCATAGAATGGGTTGAGGTCGGTGCTGTTGCCTCGCTGATGAGCGGGACACTGTTGAGTTTTTCGTCGTCGGGCAGTCGCATCCACCCGAAGGGCGTGTAGCCCTGCATGAGCACCCGTGCCTCGTCGTCGAGCACGTTGACGGTGATGTTGTCGATGCCGCCCACGTGCTCCATCACGAACATCCAGACGGCGTCCTTGCGCTTTTTCGTCCACCATTTGCGGTTGGTCTCCACGGTCAGCCGCCCGCCGTTGTGTTCATAGTTGATGCGCGTGAAACCGTGCTTGAGCGCCCACATACGGACTTCCTGCTCGGTGCCGCCCTCTGGCACGGCCAGCTTGAATTTGCGCCTGATAAGGTCGGCGTGCTTCTCCAGCCAGCGGGCGTGCCACGAGTTCAAGTCAACCACCACGTCGTTGGGCAGTATCCATGCCTTCGAGGTAAGCTCACGGGGAGCCAGCGGCTTCTTGGTGAAGTCTGCGCGGGTCTTTCCCTCCTGCAATGTTTCGATGGTGTAGTTCATGTCAGATGGAATCAATGTCAACAGGGCCGGTCGCAGGGGCACCGATGGATGAATACAGCTCGCCGCGCAGGCTTCTGGCCTGTTGTTCAATCAGGCCGGATGCGCGGGGAGCCTTGCGAACGGACTCCAAGTGAAAGCTGCTGGAGCGGGTTCGCGTTCTGCCCTGTTGCAGATTGGAAAAAAAGATGGAGGTTCCAACGTGCAGGCATGAAAAACTGTCGGTCACCGCGCCGTCGCTGCTCAGCAGAGCGCCTGCCCCGCCGAAGTGCGACCCGGTTCCATCGCCTTTCCATCGGCAAATCCCCCACTGGTTGAAACGTGCGGCCAGCGCCAGCATGTCAGTCAGGAAGCTGGCGGACGGTTCACCGCTGCGCTTTTTGGGCACTAGGTAGGCTTTTTCAACCACAGGCTCAACCACGCCCTCGGGGTTTGTTTCTTGGCCCACGCCGTCAATGGACACGAACCCGTAGCTCAACTGTCTCAGGCCCGCCTTGAGCGCAACACGGGCTGCCACGTTTTCAGCGGGCGTATTTTCCCTGCGGTCTGCGGAAATGATTACGAACTCGTTCCCGGTGTGACGCAGCACCCTCGACAGGGACGCCTCAAACACAGGCGTGCCTACCGTCTCGAATGAAGGCTGCCCTATGATGCGCTGAATGTGTTCGGATGGCGTGTCCATGTCAGTTTCCGTCCACGAGGTAGATTTCGTTGGTGGCGCTGTCCTTCGCCAGAACGGTCTCCTGCCTGAACTCGCGGGCAAGTCTGGTTGCCAATTCGATGAGCTGCCTGCCGTTGATGAACAGCACTTCGACGGCGAGCGACTTCTCGTCGTAAACCTGACCCGACGGGGACTTGTAACGCCCCTTGAAAAGGTTGCCCGCGGTGATGCCGCTTGGCTTGCTGGCAAGCGCCTTGTCCACAGCCATGAGGATGGCGTTGGCGACTGACGCCTGCGCGCTCACGTTGGCGGAATAGACGACGATGCCTCCCTTCTCACCGGCTGCAAGCGTGCGAACAATAGCCTCGTTCAAAGAAGCGAACGCGAAGTTGTAGCGGTTCGTCCACCGCATATCGAAGGTCTGTTGGACTTTACGGTAGCCTTGGGTGCCCAGTATGCGGCGGATGTAGTGTGATATTGTGTTCATAGGTCAGTCGTCCCAACCGTAGTCGAGGCCGACGGCGGGCCATGTTTCCTTGATTTTCAGGATTTCGCGCACGGCGTCCCGGTCAGCCGCCTGACACTGCTCATGCGAGTCGCGCTCCCACTTCGCCAGTTTGTGGATATGGAAGGCGCGTTCCACCTTGGCCTTGGAAAGGCCGCTGGCGTCGCCGCCGTGCAGCACCAGCCACGAACGCCCGGAGTCTTTGCTCACACGGCCACGCGGGAAGCCATACACGTGCAGTTTCAATTCCCGTTCCAGCGCCTTGGCGGGCATCTTGAGGGTCTTTGACCACTGCTTTGCAAGGTCCGGACAGACCAGTTCCTCCCAGAGCGTGCTGTGTCCCATGAACCCCCGGTCCGATGCGCGCACGGCATACAAGTTCCATCCGAGCGGGTAGCGCACGTAGAAATAGGCGCCTTCCGATGGCTCAACAGGGTAGCGGCTGCGCCATGTCCGCTTGCCGGAAGGCAGCGCTTCCAAGAGCTTGTCCGCCCGCTTGGAGACTTTCGTTTCGTGAATGTCCGCCTCGCGCCCGGTGTTTTCGCACACCAGCTTGAACCCGGCGTCCTGCGCCAGTTCCTTGAGCTTGCACATCTGCTCAGGGGAAGGGCGCACATGATTGCCATGTTCGTAATAGATCGTCTGCTTCGCCTTGTCGCAAACCATACGAACCCAGCCCATTTCGAGGACGTAGGCGAATTTCTCTCCCAGGAGGTCGATCGCAACGTCAGCGTGCCCGCCCGCCGCTTTTACGGGGACGAGTTTTCCAATGTTTGATAGCCAGTAGCCGTAGGGTAATTTCATAATCCGTAGCAATAAAACCGTTTTATTATTCTATAAACATTACGGAAGCAGAGTTTTCCGTATCTCACGCAGGCATGACAAACTTTCGATAGATGGGTGATGGGGCGAGTCCGGTGCCGATGCACGCCATTGTGATGCACGCGAGACTATAGAGGCAGACGTCAGAGCTGCCGAAGGTATGTTCTTACATACTACACTATATGCAATTTTCGGCGTTTGTAATCAGGTTTTTACAATTATGACACGGGTGGATTCAGAATGACCATTCGAGCCACTCAAATTGATTGATGACCGGCACTCCCCTGGTTCGACAGACACGCATCGTGTGGCCTGTGCCGCCGCGGTCGGGGTCCGCAGCGTGAACGTAAAAGATGCCGGCGACCGGTGGAGACATGTCATCGGAGCCCGTCACCTTGAGGGTGTCGCGGAGTATCAACTGGGCGGTGGCACGCTGCCGGGGATGGGTCTCGCGCTGGCGGTAGTTGACGGCAAGGCGCTCATACTGTGGTGAGGCGGCAAGCGTGGCGTCCACGACCTCCTGGATTTGCGCCGTGGAAATTTCGTCAATGGCCGTCGTAGGCGATTCAGCGGGACGCTGCCTGCTGCGATGGCTGGCGTAAGGAAGGACAAACTCCAGTCGGGTTGCGTCCACGCTCGCAACGCCTGCCGCAAAAGCCTCATCGGAACCTTTGGCGTTGCCGGTGCGGAAGCGTGCGTGTGGAAACGCCCGTGAGAGATGCGCCGCGAGGGCGATGAGGTAAGGAGCCTGCACGGCGGGAAGCTCCCGCGTGCCCTCAAGCAGGACGACTGGCGAATCAGCACCCGCAAGCAGACTGGATAATTCGGCGTAGTTCATGGCGGGAACTATATCGATGAGGGTCGGACAACAGCAGTCCGTTGGCTGTGAAAATATTGATTTACTCCGAACTGGAAGCGGCTGGGCCAGCCTTAGTCCCATAGTTCCAGCTGCGACTTCACCGGCTTGGGTGTGTTCTCCGCGATCCGACGCTCCTCTTCAGCAGCATTAGTCTTCCCCCACTCTTCTTCAAGTCGCTGTGCAACATCACAAACAAGCGTGCGCACCTTCCGCAGTTTGCCGGATTCCACAGTCAGGCGAACCCAGTAACCGCTGCAACCTGGGGAGTCGCCGCCCCATGATTTTCCACTACTTTCGACGCCGGCCAAAGCTTTCACAATTATATCGGCTGACGGACATCTGCGCAGGTCGCTGCGTTTGAGTCTGCGCCAGTCATCGTTCTTGGGGATGATGTTTTTCCATTTGATGACGACATCGTGCTCCCTTGCCTTTTTGATGATCCGTGAAATTTTCTCCATCGGTCCGGAAAAATTATGATACCACTCTCCAACTCTATCGTCACCTTCACCAATCAGATAATGTCGCGTAGCCATAAGCGTTTTTGGATTGTTTTATAAGTGCATCAGCCGCCCGCGTTGGCGGGCACGATATTCAGTTCATCGCCCGGATGCAGCGAGGTGTTTTCGCCTTCGATATGGCGAATGTCCTCCTCATTCACGTAGAACAAGAGTGTGCGGCGCAACTCACCAGTGGGTGCGCGGAATCGCTCTCGCAATGCCGGGAATAGCTCGAACAACTGTTCCAGTGCGGAACCGACCGACGCCGCATCGAAACTAAACTCTTGCTGGCCGTTGGTAACATTTTTTAAGGGCGAGGGTATTCTGACAATGATCATGGTAGTGAATCGGTATTGGGTGTTTTTAATGAGGAGAGGTCGTGTGCAACATTAGGTGTTCGCACTTTCGCAGTCGGCGTTTTTCGCAGCCTCGCTTCCCAGCGTCCGAGCGGCACCTCATCAGAACCCTCGCATGCATGCAATGAAAGCTCCCCGTTCAACACATGGAAGATGGCCTCCTGTTGAAACAAGCGTCCAATCCCCAGTGCCGTGGGAAGGTCGGTCTCCACGCCGAACCCCGGTTCTGCGTGGGAGAAATCCGCTGAGCCTCCCGTCGCACGCCACACAGGCAACCCTGCCCGGGCGCAGTGCTCTGCGAGCGCGGCGTCCAGTTCCTCATTGCGCGCATCTGTCTCATGACGTCCACTGCGATTCCTTCCCGTTATCACGGCGAACGACTCCGGCCATTCACCATGCGGAAGCTCCGTCTCGAACACGGCTTCGAGATACTCGGGGCGGATGCGCAGATACAATTGGCGAAGAACTGAACTGCGATTGCTGCCATCAGCAACACGCACGTAGTTTCCGCGGTGCTCAATTCCGATGCCGTTCTGGTCCAGTTCGCCTCGTAGCAATTCCACCTCATCGAGAAATGCGAGCACATCCAGGGGAGTGACCTGCACCAGATGCGTCGTCTCTTCCTGCCTGCGGAAAACACCGGAGGCAGGCAGGATGGTGAACGATTCGAATCGTTTCGCGATGAGTTCTTGAATACGCGCAGGCGTGATCTTTACAGACGACGCTGAGCGCGGTGTGCTGCCGATGTAGAGTGTGAATAGTTTCATTCGGAGCTTTTCCCGGTCTCGCCAGCTTGTTGTTCAGCGTTTGGATCGGTTTCGATTTTTTCGGACGCGTTTGCTGTCCCTGCAGCGGGTTCTGATTCTGTCGGTGGCGCGGGAGGATTACGACGGAGTTGTTCAAGCACCGCACTGTGCCTGGCGAGGATCGCGGCAAATTGCCTGCGATAAATGAGGTCACCAATGCCCGCCAGCACTGTTTCCCAGTGAGGCCAGCATTCGATACCCACCGAGCGAATTTCATCGATGTTTATCCAATCATACCACTTCGGCACCCCATTAAAGACAAGAAACTCCGCTTCGACAAGTTCGAAGGGTCTCCCAGTTTCGAGTGCCTCTCGCTTCAGTTTTTGGCGCATCATAGCCCTCTTGTAAAGTTCCCATCCATCCCAGCCCGCGCCACTTCCAACGACCCCTCCCAATTTGAAAATCGGATGATTCTTTGGTGGATTTTTGATGTGCTTAATAGCCATATTTTTTGATTATTGATGAATGTGCTTCGTTTCCGACCTGCTAGGCTTGTGATTCTGGCAGGTGCGGCCCGTTCGATGGATTTGCGTTGGCGTCTGTAGATGCCGTTTTTCGTCTGGTTCCGGCTTTGGGTTTGCGAGGAGCGTTCTTGGAAACCGTCGGCGACTTTCGTAATGACTTATCGAGCCAGCCAGCCCACAGCGCAGCTTCGACTACGCGAAAAATTGCTTCGCTACTCTCAGCAGCGTTCTGGGACGCCCTGGTGCCGCGCACCTTTCTGTGCAAAGCAATGAGTTGTTGCGTCGTCTCGATGACTTCGCAGTTCAACGCATTTTCTCCGAATAAATCCGTGTAAGGCTGGACGAAACACGGATTATGAATCTCATCCAGCCACGGCGGGCGATGTTGTATTGAATTCGCAATCACATCAGGCGTTTCGCGATGCTGTCTCGCTGCATATTGCAACGTGTCACGCACCCACCCCGCAAGCTCGAGGTCAGTGCAGAAGATTTGTTCCTCAAATTCGACGCCGTGCAAGAGAAACAGGTGCGCGAACAGTTTCACGAACTGCTCCTCTACGATCGGTTGCGCGCTATAACGGGCGGCCGTCAATTTGAGCAACAAGTGCGAGTGCCATTCCACACGCGGCCGGGTGCGTGCGACCAGAGGCGCACGGCGCAATGCCTTTGAGAAAATCCGGGCATCCCGCCATCCATTGCGCGAAGCGTCATTGAGTGTCTCACGCAATACTGTTCGGCTCTCATTCCATAATTCATTCGCAGTCAGCGCGATTGCGGCGCGGAACCAGTAATAGATCAACAAAAGCGCACCATCAGGTTCATCAGCCTTCGGATCCGTCTCACGCAGTTGCGCATGGATGTCTACTACGCCCTTGTATATCGCCTGATGCCCGAAGCGGAGCCATGAAAAATGCAGGTTGAGTTGCTCCACAAGCTCGATGTCCTGCTGCTCCGGACGAATTGCGTCCACGGCGGTGGAAAGCCATTGCGGACTGGCCAGCGCGTAATCGTATGCGGATTCAAAGGCGAATGCGCACACTTCATCAAAGCCGACACCGGTTCGCTCGAGTTGATAAAGCGACACGTCACGCAGGAAATGCACAAAATAGTCGCCGAAAAACTTCCAGCCGCTTGATTCAGAATTCTGCTCAAGGATGGCGATGAAGTCTTTTTGAACCGGATCATGAAGCCGGAGGTAAGTGTCGGACCTGCTGTCTTTGACGGCATCGATCAGGTTGCGTGTAGTGCAGCAGCAATAGGGCGATTGCTCCGTCGGTTCTTGCGAAATTGATGTGCTCACGCCGCACCCCCTTTCTGTAGCGTTGCGCTGCACAGGAGGAAATCGCGCAGTCTTTGCGCTTGTTCGAGTGACTTCGTGCCGAGCGAAAACCGTTCACGCGCCTTGGTGAACGGTGTCGGATGGACGACGAAATGGACGAACCACGTGCCGTGGTTGTTCCATAGATGATGTTTTGGATTGGACCGGTCGGTCCTGATGCTGAGTTTCATGTGTGTTTGCGGTTTTGGTTTCCACAGACACATCAAGGTCGAAGTTCGGCAGACGCGGAATGCGTCAGCCGCACATTCCTCACAGGCCACTTCCTGTAAGGCACCACCGTTCAATCGACTTGCGTCAAATCGCGGTTGGTAACCGGCCCCTTTCGGCCTGCCGGTTGTCCTGATGCGTTGCGTTTTTTGTTAGTTGTTAAAGAACAGCGCACCTTCCGCCGCCATTGGCGACTTCCAGCACGAGATGGTTGCTTTATATCCCGACTGCACCACGACGGCAAGCAGGACGTGTGTCATAAATCCTTCTTGCCGGTTGCACCGTGGGTAACTGCCGGGACTTGCAAGCGCTCAAAGGAGGATAGAAAGGCAATGTAATCCGGCGGCAGTCCGCGTTCCCCAGCGCCTATTGTGATTTTTTCAAGGTAACCGGCACGGGGGCGCGATGGCACAATGCCGTCGTCAATATAAGTGAGCGCATGAACCACGGAATCACCAGCAACGACGGCGACAGTGACCTTCCGATAGCAGCCCGCTGCAACACCCTCGTAGGTATCCAGCGCCGCTTCGTCCGCCTCCGATATGTGGTAAAGCGCGCCGAGAACCTTGGAGGCACTGTCCTCGGTGATCGTCGCATAGCCTCGACCACCGATCAGAAATCGGTATCCTTTGAGCATCGCCACGCCCTCGAAAATGTGCCCGGGGCAACGCTCTTCCATCTGGCTGCAAAGCAGGTTCGATCCGTAGGCAAAGTAGTTTTTCATCGAATGGAAAATTATTTGAAAATCTCGCTATCCGCCGCGCCCGGCTGTGTGTCTTGCAACGCCACTTGTGCCGGCGGTGAGTCATTCACAGTTCCAGGAAGTTGCAGGGTTCGTATTTCCGGCAGCGCCTCCCGTCCGGCTATGCCCTGGATGCCCCCGTAAAGCATCGCCGTGTGATTGATAGCCTTCTGGAGTTGTTGCTCGCGCTCTTTCCATTGTTTTGCAAAAGCGCGCATCTCGGTTTCGAGCTGCACCTTGAGGCCGAGGAAGGAATCCACAATCGCCTCCACGTGGTGCCGGAACTCGATACTGCACAGATGGTCGTAAATCGCCGCCATCTTGCCCCCGCGATTGGAATCCTGCACGCGTTGGGCTGCGGTGGAGATGAGACCCTGCCGGAGCGCCGTGGCGAGCGCCACTGAGAACAAAAGTTCGCACACCCACACGCCGTCCACTAGCGCCATGCCGCGCAGTCCCTCCGGCGGGCACGTGGTAACAATGACGGCAAGTTCCGCCTTGGCTGCGCGCTGGTCGCCTTTGAGTTTTTCGATCCAGTCGCCCGACCAATTTTTCGCCCGCTTTGCCTCCCACAGAATATTGCCACAGACGGATCCAGTGTTTGTCCGCACGCACTGGTTCACATCGCCACCGCGAGTGCCCTTCTTTATTTCGGCGACATCGTCGAACGGGAAAGCGGCCTTCAACTGCTTTTCGAGTTCTATTTCCAGTGACTCGCCCTGGGCCTGCATGGAGCCCTGCTCTGCACGCTGCTGAAGTGCTGCGATTTGCCCCTGGAGTCCCTTGATGATGTTCTCCTTGTCGGCCAGCTTCAGGCGCTCTGCATCGGCACCCTGCTGGCGGGCTGCATCGGCGATTTTCTGGCGCTCCTCGTCGAGTTTGCGCAACATGTCCAAATCCATGGCAGCCTTAGCCTCCTCAAGTTCGCGCTGTTTGCGACGAAGTTCGAGTTCGGCGTCCTGCGCTGATTTGAGCTTTGCGCGTTGCTCAGCGAGTTGTGTCTGGAGATCCTTGAAATCCGTGCCGACCTTCTCCTCCGCCTGACGGGTCGCATCGGCGATAAGCCGCGCTCTTTCCGCATCAATCTGCTTCTCAACCTCCCCCTGAACGGATTTGGCGCGCTGTTCGAGCGCCGCTTTTTCGGCGGCGATTTGCTCCTCGCGCTTGGTCATGGCGACATTGCGTTCAGCGATTTTCTTTTCAAAGTCCGCTTCAAGATTTTCGCGCAGACGATGGGAGACGGCCTCGTTCAGCGGGATTTCGGCGGCGCATTTCGGGCAAGAGATGGTGATGTCATTCATGGCGGAGATTATAGCAGGGAGGGTCGGACAATAGCAGTCCACCGGCTGCGGAAAAGAACCAAGATGAGAAAGAACTTTGCGGCAGTCACATCCTCCGCTCTAACATCCCGCCGGCATGGCACAGTGGATTTACAACCGCCCTTACGAACTCTGCAGCCCTGCCGAGCTTGATGTCGCCCGTGCTCTTTTGAAACTTGGCGATGCGTGGACGATTCGATGGGGCTACTATTACGACACTGATCGCGAGGGCGATTTTTTGATCCTCGGGCCTTCGGGCGGAGTATTGGTGCTGGAGGTAAAAGGAGGGCAGTTGCGAAAGCTCAGCACGACCGGCCGATGGGAAGGTTCGGAACGGGATCATCCACTCATGCAACTTTTCGCCGAGTGGAAGGCGGTGATCCAGCATCTGGAATCCACAGCCAAAGGAAGGCAGATTCCTTTTATCGCAAAAGCACTATGCCTGACGGACATCACGATTGATCCAGCGGTCACCGAGTTTCGCGGAATATCGCGGGAACTGATCGTGGACCGGCGTAATCTGGCTGATTTCGTGAACACATGGCATCACCAGATTTTCGAAAAGAACATCTCCATCAGCCCGGATGCCCGGAAGGTTTTCATGGAAGCCTACGCCGCTGACATCGCGCCAAAGGCGCTCAAGCATTTCGTTTCCGAGACCGACCGTATTCTGCTCCGTCATCTTCAAGGGGATTACGGGATTCTGGAAATGCTCGATGGCAACCGCCAATTATTCGTCGAAGGCGGACCAGGCTCTGGAAAAACCTGGCTGGCCCTGGAGCAGGCATATCGTTTTGCGGAGGTCGAAGATGGCCGGCGCGTCCTGCTTCTCTGCTACAATCTCGCACTCGCCGCGCTGCTCTCCGAGCTGGTCGCCAAGCGCAAACCTAAACGCGGAGAAGTGCTCGTCCGTAGCTGGGAAGGATTGGCAAAGGACCTTTTTGCCAGTGCCAGCCTCTCGTGGAATGAGCCGGCAACTTTCGATGAACGCTACCGCTATTACACCGAGGATGTCCCGGGCCTGATGCGCCAGATCGTGGATGAACCGGATTTCGTGCCGCTGTTTGATGCGCTCGTCGTGGACGAGGCACAGGATCACGACACTAATTCTCAAAGCGCCAATGATGGCGGCGTCGGATGGTGGGATATCTACTTTCGTCTGCTGCGAAAAGGGACGGATGCACCGATGGCTGTGTATTACGATTCGGAGCAGCGGCCAATTTTCCGCCAACTCACTTCGTTTAGCGCGACAGTTATTCGAGAGCGCTTGCCACAGTCCGCGCACCTGCGACTCCCCTACACCCGACGATATTCGCGTCCCGTTTTTGAGTTCCTTCGCACACTCACTTCGCCGACAACGGATCGCATCGTGCAGAGCCTGCGGTCGGATCGTAGCCTGCCCGAAGGCCCGGAAGTCGAAGTCCATCAGGTCGCGCCCGGAAATATGGAGACACAGCTCGCAAATATTGTCTCACGGTGGATCGGGGATGGCTTTTGCCGCCCCGAACAAATTCTCATTCTCGCGCCGCATCAGAAAATCAGAACATCGCTCGCAGCGTGCTCCGAAATCGCCGGGCTGCCGATTGCCGATGACATTCAGCGTGCGCCGGGACAGCTCAATCTACTCTCCGTGCGTCGCGCCAAGGGGCTCGATTCCCTCGGCGTGATCCTCGTTGATTTCCCGCAATTCGAAAAACTTGCCGAAGGACAGGCAAAGATGGACTTTTTCATGGGAGCAAGCCGTGCCCGTCAACTGCTCGCCGTGCTGCATCCCGATGCGGACACAAGTGAAGCAGACCGATGAGATTTGATTAAGGCTTTAGCCTTCTCGGCTTCGATGTCGTCGTCCTTGGCGCTGGCCCAGTCCGGGCGCAGATTGATCATCGCGTTGTATAGGTCCACGGCGATGCGGCGGCT
>CAIYUV010000150.1 GCA_903929475.1 uncultured Spartobacteria bacterium | reverse complement strand
TGCTGGGCCGCCAGCGCGCTCAGAAAGCGAAGAGCACTTCGCTCGGTAGCGGTGTTATCGTGTCGAAAGAGGGGCACATCATCACCAATCACCACGTCATCGCGGGCATGACGGAAATCCGCGTGCAACTCACCGATGGACGTAACTCCGCAGCGCAACTCATCGGCAGCGATCCCGCGACGGACATTGCGGTGCTGAAGATTGAGGAAAAAAACATCGAGGCACTGCCCCTCGGCGACAGCGATGACCTGCGCGTAGGCCAGCAAATTTTCGCCATCGGCAATCCCTACGGCCTTGATGAAACGGTGACGCGCGGAGTCGTGAGCGCGAAGGGCCGCCGCACCGCGAATGACAGCGGAGTCGAGGTGCTCCAGCACGATGCAGCGGTGAACCCCGGCAACTCGGGCGGGCCGCTCGTGAGTATTCACGGGAAGATCGTCGGCATCAATTCCTCCATCTACAGCCGCACCGGTGGATTTCAGGGCATCTCGTTTGCGATTCCGGCAAATACCGTGCGCCGCGTGATGGAGGCCATCATCAAGCATAAGCGTGCAGTGCGAGGCTGGCTGGGCGTGGGCTTGCAAGCAGTCACGCCCCGGCTCGCGCAAAGCTTCGGCGTCCCGGACACCTGCGGCGCCATCATCACCGAGATCATGCGCGGCTCCCCCGCCGAACTTGCCGGACTGCAACCCGGCGATGTGCTGCGTAAATTCAACGGCAACGATGTGGGCGACGTGATGTCGCTGCGCAAACAGATCGCCGGATTGGAAATCGGCGCAAAAGTCGAAGTCGTCATCATGCGCGGCGGTCGCGAAGCGAAGACCACCCTCGAAGTCGTGGAAGTCCCGCCCGAACTTTTGCAGCCGGAACGGTAGTGCACCCGCCTCGTGTGCCCTTTGTGCATTGCCACCGTGCATTTCGCTGCGGCAGGCTGGCGTGCATGAAAAGCAAGCGGCTCCTCCTCGTTGTCCTCGCCCTCGTCCTCCAATCCCCCGCGCCCGCGCTGGAGAAACAGGACGAAAAAAAGCCGACCGCTCCCGCTGCCGAACGCACATTCACCGATGAGGAACAAAAACTCCTCGATGAGGCAGAAAAGCGGACCAAGCTGGCTTGGGAGCTGCAAACCAAAGGCAATTATGCTGAGGCGGAGAAGGAGTTTCGGGCAGTGCTGGCCATCGGCGAGCGACCGCTGCGTGAAGAATACCTCATTATTTTTGGATCCTGCTTCAATGTGGCCCTCTGCCTTGAAGACCAGAAGAAATTCCCGGAGGCGCTGGTCTTCATCCAGCGGGCGGAGAGTGGCTGGCAGAAGACTTTGGGGGCCGACCACCGGGATACGAAGGACGCCAAGAAAGCCCGCGAGCGGATCGAGGAGAAGATGAAGGGTGGAAAGTGAGCGGGGAGGGGTTTCGGGGGTGGAAAGCGGACTATTGGGGAGAAAAGTGGGCGGAGGGGGAGGGTGAGGGGGAGGGTGAGGGGGAGGGTGAGGGGGAATATGGGAGGATTCAGGGAAGAATAGGTCGGAAAATTGGAAATCTTTGGCGATGAATCTGGAATGTGGCTGCAAGCGAGATGGAATGGGGTGGAAAAACTAGGTGACTTGGAGAAGCAATCAGGGGGCAATACAGTGGTGGTGAACAAGCCGTAGGAGCGGCTTCCGCCACGCGCAGTGTTGCGTTCCTTCTGCGCCCTGCTATGTGGGCGGCGTGACTTTCCTGCTGACCAGCCGACTTACGCTGCTCCCCGGTTTTACCGGGCGCCTTTAGCGCGCCCTGCCGGGGAGCCGTCTCG
>CAIYUV010000149.1 GCA_903929475.1 uncultured Spartobacteria bacterium | reverse complement strand
GGAGCGCGACACGACGGGCGCAGCGAAACACGGCGAGTGGAAGCCGTGGTTCCCGGTGATTGATTACGACCGCTGCACGAATTGTATGCAGTGCCTCTCGTTCTGTCTTTTCGGCGTCTATGGCGTGGACGACGAGAGCCGTATCCAGGTGCAGAACAACGACAACTGCAAAACGAACTGCCCCGCGTGCTCGCGAGTCTGCCCGGAGGCCGCGATCATGTTTCCAAAATACAAAGCCGGCCCGATCAATGGCGATCTAGTGAGCAACGCCGATCTTCAGCGGGAGAAGATGAAGATAGACATCTCTGCGCTACTCGGCGGCGATGTGTATTCCATGCTCCGTGCTCGGAGCGACAAGGCGAAGAGCCGTTTCAGCAAGGAACGCGACGAAGGAAAAGCGCTCGCCGAACGGCAGAAGTGCCTCGTGAAACTCGCAGCCGCTGGCGACATTCCCGCCGAGGTGCTCATGTCGCTGCCTTCGCCAGAGGAAATCGCGCGCCGTGCCGAGGAGGCGAAAGCCAAGGCCGCAGCAGCGCTCGCGGCGCAGAAACCGGCTTAGCGCGCTTTTTCATTCGCGATTTCCGTAATCTGCATTTCGCCACCAGTGACAGCGATGATGCAGGTGACCGTGACTTCGCCACTGTCCACCTTGCCGTCGCGTTTTTGCATCTCGAATTTATAGTTGTATTTCACTTGGTATTTATTCTCGCCGATGCGCTGGGCGACTGGCTGTTGAGAGATGCTTTCTTGGTGGTTCGGAAATTTTTCAAAATCGTTCATTTTTTCGCGCCCGATTTCATCGCGTGTCTTAGCCTTGCCATAATAGTTCACGTTTTGGGCGTAATCGTGGAGGATGGAGTTTATGTCACGCGCTCGCTCGCGGTTTTCATGGGCGATGATGAAGCCGGGCACTTGTTTTAGGAATGGATCGCCTGGTGGCTGCTGTAGTGGTCTTGGAACAAGTTTTTTTGTCTCGGTAGTGATACGGAAAGGTGGGCCATTGATGCCGTAGTGATAGATGTTTTCCGTCGCCATCGCGTCTGCTCCCACGCGACGCGCAGTGATTTCGCAAAGCCACGTGCGCCGATTGTCGGGGGTGCGCCTTTCGTTGATTGCAGGCTGACCGATGATCTCTTCCAGCGGCTTGCCTTTCCTATAGTCGAGCATGGCCTTGCGGGCGTCGTCCGGCGTGCTAAGGACGGAGCCAAAATAGACGAGGGGTTCGTAGTTGTCGGCGAGCCATTCGTCCACGCGATTGCTTTGCTCGGCGTTGAAATGGCGCGTCACCATCGCGGCGATTTCAGTTTTTTCATCCGTTGGCGGGAGGGCTGGTGTGGGGACTGGGGTAGGCGTTGGCGCGAGAGTCGGAGTAGCTGGTGGCTTGGGCGCTGGAGTTGGTTCGGGCGTGGGCTGTGGGGGCTTGGGTCTTTCGAGCGCTGGCGTCGAACGAGGGGGCTGAATGATTGCGATTTTTGGAGGAGTTGCAATGGTGGGGTCAGCTTCATCGGAACGGCGCTGGCGTTCGCGTTCGCGCGGCTCGTAGATACCGTAGTAGTAGCCGAGCGCGGCCCCAGCCATGAGGAGTAGGGCGAGGGGGAGTGATTTGAATGAACGGCCTTTTTCCGCAGGCGCAGCGGGTGCCGCCGATTGTGATTTTGCGGAAGTAATGGCGATATTTTTACCAAGCGAGGCAGTGAACTCCCGCAGAAAATCGGCGGATTCGGCGTAGCCGCCACCGAGTGCTTCGCGGAGGACGTTGTTGCCTGTTTCGCTGAGGCGGGCGATGGGGGTAAAGGCTGCGCCGCTACGCCCGCCAAGCATCTCGCACGCTAGCTGTGCTAGGGCTGGGACGCCTGCTTGCGACTGGCCTCCGGCGGATGGGCTGGGGGCCATGGTTAGCATGGTTTGCAGGGAATGTGCATTGCCCGTTTCGGAACCACCGAGCGAAAGGGTGCCTGCTTTGATAGTGTGCGTTGGCCATTGTTCCACGGGAGCTTTGAGCACGGTGGCGCGGATGCTTTCGTTGAGTCCGCCGGGGAAGTGGACAATGACTTGTTCTTTGGTGAGATTCAACCCGCGCAGGCCGTGGCGAGCGGCATGGGTGGCGACTTCGGCGAGCGGCGTGAGGATGCGGGCAACTTCGCCGGGCGTGAGTGTGCCACGTTGTTTTAGCAAATCGAGGAGGGAGAAGCCTTCGAGCCATTCGCTGGCGATGCAGAGCCCTTGGGGTGTGATGCCGTGGTCGAGCAACTCAGCGAGGTGCGGGTGCGGGTGGGCGCGGGCGGCGGTGATTTGGCTTTCGATTTCGCGCCGTGTGGCGGGGACGGCAAGGAGATCTGCATCCATCACGCGGAGGGTGATGGCGGTTCCACCGCGTGAGATGTCGCAAGCGCGAAAGACGGTGCCGAGCGAATCGCGGGAGACGCGCTGAGAGGTGCTGGGATAGCGACTGGAGAAATCGTCCACGGCAGATGACAGCGTGGTTTTTGCGGTGCTGGAAAATTGGCTGTGAGGCACGGCGACATTGAGCGCAGTGAGGCAAGTTTCGATTTCTGTGCGGAGCGCGATGGCACTAGCTGGACGAGCTTCACGGGACTTGGCGAGCATCCGACGGAGAAGAGTGAGCAAAGGTTTGGGATGGGCCGCAATGCGCTCCCACGGGGGCTCGGCTGAGAGCGTCTGGCTCATTACGCGAGCGATAGGGCCATAAAAAGGCGGTTGTCCATCGAGCATGAACCATAAGCAGACGCCAAGTGAATAAATGTCGGAGCGGGTGTCGAGGCTGTGTTCTTCGAGTTGTTCGGGGCTCGCAAAATGGGCGGTGCCAACGAAGCCACTAGAGCCGTGGGATGCGAGGGTCTGGTGCCCATCGGCAAAACTCGTAGCGAGGCCGAAGTCTATCACTTTCACCACGCGGCCCTCGCCGACACGCTCTGTTAGGATGAGATTGGACGGCTTAAGGTCCCGGTGGAGAATTTTGTGTTCTTCAGCGAGGATAAGTGCCTTGGTGACTTGCCACGCGATTTGCAGAGCTTCGGTGGCGGGCAGTGGCCCGCGCTGGGCAACCGCTTTATCGAGAGTGATGCCGTCACAAAACTCCATCGCATAGTAGTCTGTATTATCCGCTGTGCGACCAAGGCGAAAGACGGTGGCGATGTTCGGATGTCGCAATCGCGCGGCGGCGCGAGCCTCACGGAGAAAGCGTTCGCGAGCCTCGGCACTGTCGAGGATACCGGGACTAATGACTTTTAGCGCGACGAGGCAGTGCAGGTCGGTATCGGTCGCTTTATAGGTGACGCCCATCGCCCCGCGCCCAAGCTCAAAGATGGAGCCGTCCTCGCGGGTGAGGACTTCGTAGTTTTCAAATCGAATTGGGCTTTCGGGCATCGGGCGTTTGGTGGTTATCCGCTGCGTTCTTTGCTGGCGAGGGCGAGGAGCGAAATGAGGTAGGTGCCAGCGAGCCACGCACCGAGTTTGGCAAGGGCGCACTTGGCGGCTTCGGGATCTTCAAATGAAGTGCCGAAAATCCCTTTTTCCTCCAGATTGAGGCGACTGATAGCGAAATGATTTTCCTTGAGATAAGCCATGGTAAGCTTTTCCCGCCACAAGACACTCACGTCCATGATTTGCTGTGAGGAATAGCTGGGCATGATTTCGCAGACGGTTTTTTTTGCGCCATCCTTGGCCAGCGATGGGAGGACGTAGCCGGAAAAAACAATCTGTGGGAGGAGGATAAGCGGCACGATCATCACAGCCTGCGTAACAGTGCGAACAAGTGAGGAGATGGCCGTTCCAATGCCAACGGCGCTCGCGGCGGTGGCGAGCAGGGCTAAAGCCTGCCACTCGGCGGAGCCGGTGAGTGGCTTGGAGCCAAACTGCACGCATATGAAAAGAAGCAGCGATTGGAGAATCGTGAGGCTGCCCCAAAAGGTAAATTTACTGAGCAAATAAGCATTACGCCCGAGACCGACGATGCGTTCGCGGCGGTAGATGACGAATTCTTTGACAATTTCTTGTGCCGCGTTACTGCACCCAAACCAAAATGTGGCGAGGTAGGCGAGGAAAAGTTTGAGCGAGACTGTGTCGGCCATCCATGCAACGAGGATACCGATGAGAATGGGTTGGCCAAGGAGAAGCGCAATGTTACGCGGGTTTGAGCGCAAGAGCGCCCACTGACGAGCGAGCATAATGCGGAAAAATGGCGCCGATTTTGCGCGTGGCGCTGCGGATTGGAGAGGCACTGGCGCTGCTGTTAGGTGTAAAGTGGCGACTGGGGTTGCGGCGAATTTTTCCTCCCAAAACTCTGGCGGACGCTCTTCCAAGCGGTCATAGAGTGTAACGAATTTTTCGATGTCGAAGTGCGAGCGAGCGTCTTTCGGTGTGCCGGAATAAACGAGGCGTCCGGCAACGACGATGATGAGTTGGTCGAAAAGATAGACGTTTTCCATCACATGCGTGGTGCAGATGACGGTGCAGCCGAGATTTGCCAGCTCGCGGAGGAGTTCCATGAGTTTGAATTCCGTAGCTGGATCAAGGCCGGAGGAGGGCTCATCGAGGAAAAGAACGAAGGGGTGGGCTAGGACTTCGGCGGCGATGCTTACGCGCTTGCGCTGACCGCCGGAAAGGCGGTGAATACGGATGTTGGCACGCTCGACGAGGCCGAGTTGGGCAAGGGTTTGCTGAACGAGTTTAGCGCGCTCATTAGCGGGCACGTTGCCACCTAGGCGGAGGCGTGCGCTAAATTCGATGGCCTCGGCCACAGTAAGATCGAGGTGGACGATATCGTCTTGGGGCACGTAGCCGCAGGCGGTGGAACCAAGATTCAGAAAAGCACGGAGGCTCATGCCGCCGAGCGTGATCTCGCCACTGGTGGCAGGGCGAATGCCACTGAGCGCATCGAGCAGCGTGGACTTCCCCGCACCGCTGGTGCCGAGGATGCCTGCAAATCGCCCCGGCTCCACGGCGAGTGTGATGCCTCGCAGGATTTGCTTTTCGCCCGCCCGTTTCACCACGCTGCGAGCGAGCACCCGTGCCCCGGCGGTGGCGGGAACGCTTTGTAAGGCAATCCCATCGAAGCGCAGATAACACGCGCCAATTTGCAAAACGTCACCGTAGGTGAGTTCGCATTCTTGGAAAAGACGACCATTCACCCGCGTGCCCGCCGTGCTGCCTAAGTCGCGGACGAGCCAACCACTGGGAGAGCGTGAGATCGAGGCGTGTTTGCGGGAGACAGCTGTATCCACAATTTGCACACCAGCTTCGCCGCCGCGCCCAATGACAAGACCATCATGTAAGGGAACTATAGACACATGATGGCCTGCGATGCGGGGAACAATTTCGCTCATGTGTTCAAGGATAACTTTGCTTTCATAGTAACGAAATAATCATGAGAGGAGGAAAACTGCCGAAAAACGAAAGGGTAGGCCAAGCGCTAAGTCATTTTTTCCTTCCTTATGGATGGCTCTCTCCTATATGAAGAGTGGTCTTTTAGACCACCAAAAAATAAAACCCAGACCATGAATCGCATCTTATTCCTCGCCTCCTTAGCACTCCTCACGCTGTCTCAGGCGACACAGGCCAAAAGCAAAACTGAACAAACCGCACCAGTTGCGGTGTCACTAGAATACTTCTACGACGCTCTTACCCCCTATGGTGAATGGAATGAAGTCGAGGGTTATAATTTTGTTTGGCACCCGGGGGAGCGGCCCGATGGTTGGGCTCCCTACACGGATGGTTATTGGAGCTTTACCGATGCAGGTTGGACGTGGGTGAGCCATGAGGAGTTTGGAGGTATTACTTATCACTACGGGCGCTGGCTTCTTGTTGATGATGTCGGATGGTGCTGGCACCCAGATACGCAGTGGGGGCCTGCATGGGTGCAGTGGCAAAAAAGCGAGGATAACGTAGGTTGGGCACCGTTGCCGCCGGAGCGGAAGTTTGAACGGGAGAAGGGTCTCATCTTTGCCGATCAAGAAGTGGAACGCGTGACTGTCGGCCCGGAGCATTATAACTTTGTGTCCGCAAAAAAATTTGGCGCTACGAGGCTTCGTGAAGCCCTGTTGCCACGGGAGCAAAACGTGGAACTGCTCCAACAATCGGAGGACGTGACGAATTTCGGCTACAACGAGGACGCCGACGTGATTTATGATGGCGGCCCAGATTACACCTACATCGCAGAGCGTTCGGAGAGCCCTGTCCCTATTTATAAATTGGTTCGACAGGAGCGCAATTACAGCACCGAGGGCAGCCGGGGGGCGCTTCTTGCCAGCAGCACCCGTGGCAACGCTCTCTACGTGGGCGCACCGCGCTTTTCCTCCAACGCAAATTCGGCGCGGCCTGCTAGGGTCGTAAATACGTTCAGCGCCGAGAAGGTGAATCGCGGTTGGTCGGGTGTGAAAGAAGCGGCAGTGCGTCAACAACTCACCGCCCGTTCGCAACCGAAGGCAGTTCTGGCTCCTGCCGCAGTCAACAAAACGAGCCTCGCAGTCGTGCCGAAAAAGGTTGATTCCACTGCCAAGCCAAAGTTTGTAGTGCCAAAAACACCCAAGGCGGAAGTCACCGCAAATACTGGAACCAAGCACAAATCGAAACTGCCAGAAGACCCGGCGACGGCGGCACGAGAGAAGGCAGCAACGGAAAAACTCAAGCAACTTGGGGAGGAAAACAGCCACAGGAAAACGCTCGTTGCACAGCTACGCAAAGAGCAGGACAAAGCACGAATTTCATCTAAAAAAGAAACGCCGAAAACAGCTAATCGCACGCCCGAGAATATCGAGCCTAACAATGTGAACCACCAGAATACCACGGACAGTTCGTCGAGCAAACAATCCGCAGCTACGATGGCAAAACGACAGGAAATTATGCATAAACACGACGCCTCATCTGCCCAAGCTGGCGCAATCACTGAAGCGAAGAACCGTCAGCATGAAATCAGCCGCCAGCAAATCGCCAACCAACAAAGGCAACAGCAAACTTCTCAGCAGCACTATTCGCAACAGACGCAACGTAGCGGTAATGAACACGTGAATCACCAACAGCAAGCGATACAGCAGCAACGTATGCTGCAAGCTCAGCAACAAATGAGAATGCAGCAGGCAATGCAGCAACAACGGCAGCAATACAATAATTCTCAGCAGCAAAGTGGCAGCAACTCGTCAAAAAATGACGACGATAAGAAGAAAAAAAAGCACTAACCACCTGTAGTGCGGGCAGAGGTTAAACAGCACTCGCTCACTGGCGCATTTATGATATTGAAAACACTACGTGTTACCCTCGGGGCTATTGTTTCGCTTTTGCTCGGCGGCTGCCTCGATTACGATGAAGAAATGTGGCTGAATTCCGATTTTTCTGGCCGTGTCGCCATGACAATTTCAGTGCCGGAGGAGTTGGTGAACGGCAAGACAGGGCTGGAAAAGGACATGAGCGAACAGGGCCTTCGGCGTGATGTAGAGCGGATTCCCGGCGTGAAAATCGAGTCGTTTGAGTCGTTTCGTGAAGCTGGTAAGGTCATAGCGAAAATGCGGATCTCTTTTGATAATATCGAAAAACTTACGCGCCACGAGCAAGGTCCCGTGGATAGCAGCCCGGCCTCTATGCTAGGCGCAATCACAATTCGCGAGGAGAACGGTAAGATGATTTTTGAGCGCACGCTGGGTATATTACCTGCGGCAAAGGGCGGGGGAGTCAGCAAAGAACTACTTACACAGAGTCTGGGTAGTCTCCTTTTTTCAAAAAACTACCTCACTTACAAAATCCATCTACCCGGTGAACTCGTCACCGCCAACAGTCAGCACATCATCGGAAACGAACGCATCGTTGAATGGAAATATTCACTTGCCCAAACGATGCGCGAGCCGCCGAGCATGAGGGCTGAGTGGAAGAAGTCATTTTCTGTTCTATCGCTCGTCAAATGGGGAATTCTGGCGGTTGTGGGTTGCTTGGCGTTCGCGTGGTGGCGCAAGCGCGTGAGGTAGCGTGGTATTTTCATCACAGTGGGACACGCTCGTAGATTGCCGAAGGCCTCCGTTCTTGTCACAAAGGGAGGCATGAATCTCCGCCCTTCCACTACTGTGATCGAAAATGTGCGTCCTCTCGTGAATGGCGGGCGCTATCCCGTGAAACGAATCGTTGGCGAACGGCTGGAGATTTTCGCGGATGTTTTCAAGGACGGGCACGATGTCATCTCAGTCGTGCTGAAGTGGCGGCGCGTGGGCGAAAAGAAATGGAGCGAGGCAGCGATGGAATGCGTGGACCCGTGGACGGGCGACCACTGGAAAGGCGCGTGTGTTTTCACCGAGATGGGCGCGCACGAATTCACCATCGAGGCGTGGGGCGACTTTTGGAAGTCGTGGCAGCACGAGTGGCACGTGAAGTTTGAAGCTAAGCAGCCGGATTTGCAGAGCGAGACGCTGGAGGGAGCAGCCTTTGTGGAAAATGCCGCGAAGCTCGCATCCACGCTGAAGGCCAAAGCGGATGCGGAGTGGCTGCGATGCATCGCGAAAGAAATGCGCAGCGAGACGCCGGAGCGCGTGAACGCAATTGCGCATGACGGGGAACTGTCGCGGCTGATGTGGATTTACTCGGATCGCTCGGTGAGCACAGAGTTCGTGTGCTCCTTCGCGGACACACTCGCGATTTTTCCGCCAAAGGCGAAGAGCGACGCACGCTATCCGCGTGTGTGGGTGGATCGCGAGCGGGCGGGCTATGCGTCGTGGTATGAATTTTTTCCGCGCAGCGCGGAGGGAAAGGCTGACAGCGGTTCGACGTTCCGTGGCTGTCTCGGTCGCGTGGACTATGCGAAGGCGATGGGCTTCGACGTGATTTATTTTCCACCGGTGCATCCCGTGGGCGTGACTGCGCGCAAGGGCCGCAACAACTCCGTGACGTGCCAGCCCGGCGATCCCGGCGTGCCCTACGCCATCGGCAACCGCCATCAGCAATGCCCGAACGGCGGCGGCCACAAGGACGTCGCTCCGGAGCTTGGCACGCTCGAAGATTTCCGCTGGCTCGTGGGTGAAATTCACGAACGCGGGATGGAGGTCGCGCTGGATTTTGCGATCAACTGCTCGCCCGACCACCCGTATGTCGCCGCGCACCCCGAGTGGTTTTTCAAGCGCCCCGACGGCACGATCAAATACGCGGAGAATCCGCCGAAGAAATATCAGGACGTGTATCCGCTGAATTTCCACTGCGCGACGTGGCGCGAACTCTGGGACGAACTCACGAGCGTCATCGAGTTTTGGTGCGAGCAGGGCGTGCGTATTTTCCGCGTGGACAATCCGCATACAAAGCCCGTCGCATTTTGGGAATATCTCATCGGTCGCGTGCAGTCGCGCTGGCCGGATGCGGTGTTTCTCAGCGAGGCATTCACGCGCCCGAAAATGATGCGTGCACTCGCGAAGGCTGGCTTCACGCAGAGCTACACGTATTTCACATGGCGCAATACGAAGCGCGGGCTCACCGACTATTTCAACGAACTGTCGCAGGGCGAAGCCGCCGATTATATGCGCGCGAATTTATGGCCGAACACGCCGGACATTTTGCCGAGCTATTTGCAATTCGGCGGGCGCGCCTCCTTCCTCGTCCGCGCGCTGCTCGCGGCCACGCTCGCGCCGGTGTATGGCATCTATTCGGGCTTCGAGTTGTGTGAAAATGCGGGCCTTCAAAAGAACGCGTGGAATGCGGCGGGCAACGTGCGCGGCTTCCTCGAACTGTGCGACGGCGACTACAAACAGCTCGCCCGCGAGGAGTATCTCGACTCGGAGAAATACCAGTTCAAGCAGCGCGATTGGGAGCGCACGCCAGGCAACATCATCGAGTTCGTGGTGAAGTTGAATCGCATCCGCCGCGAGAATCCGGCGCTCCAGCAGGCGCGCAATCTGCGCTTTGTCGGCACGGATAACGATCTCATTCTCTCCTACACAAAAAGCGCGAGCGGCAATCATCTTCTCATCGTCGTGAATCTCAACGCATGGAGCGCCGAGCAAACGACCGTCGAAGTCCCGCTGGAGCAATTCGGCCTCGCTGAGAACGCCAGTTTCAAAGTGGAAGACCTGCTCACGAGCGAGCGTTACACATGGAAGGGTCGGCGCAATTTCATCCGCCTCGTGCCGGGTGAAAAAGCAGGGCACATCCTGCGCTTGGTGTAGCGCATCGAGATGGTGAAGCTCCGCCAGCTTGGTTTTTCGATTCTCGCGATGGCGTGTGTTTTTGCGCACGCGCAGACTACGCCCACAGAGCCACGAAAAAAAGAGGCGATCAGTTCGCTCATCCCCGCGCAGCAGGCGCCAGCTACGCAAATCATCCCGCCACCAGTGCCGAAACCCGTGAGCCCCGAACCAACACGCGCGCCTGCAACATCATCGTTGCGCCCACCGGAGGGAGTTTTGCAGATTCAAAAGCCGACGCCTGAAACGAAAATCACACCGCCGACTCCGGCTTCTACACCAAAACCGACACCTGCTCCAACGCCCGTCCCCACTCCACCGCCGACTCCCAAGCCCACGCCGAAGCCAACACCGGAACCGACACCCGTTCCCACGCCAAAACCCACACCCGCACCAACGCCTGTCCCCACACCGCCGCCGACTCCTAAGCCCACGCCGAAACCAACTCCGGAGCCCACGCCGGTTCCCACACCAAAGCCGACACCCGCTCCAACGCCCGTCCCGACTCCGCCACCGACTCCCAAGCCCACGCCCAAACCAACTCCGGAGCCCACACCGGTTCCCACACCAAAGCCGACACCTGATCCAACGCCCGTCCCCACACCGCCGCCAACTCCAAAGCCCACGCCCAAACCAACTCCGGAGCCCACGCCAGTTCCCACACCAAAACCCACACCCGTTCCAACG
>CAIYUV010000148.1 GCA_903929475.1 uncultured Spartobacteria bacterium | reverse complement strand
GCGACGCGGGCCTTAAATGCGGCTTCGTGCCGCTTACGTTTTTGTTTCATATTTTGGTGGTTCTTTGTGTTGTGTTTGAACACGCCTTCCACCGCCATTTTATAGCTTAGCCCCTGGCCCGAATTTCGGGGTCCACCTCAGATGAAGGATGCCCGGCAGAAATCACGCGTTGATTCAGTGGCAGCGAATGGTGGATGTTCCCATTGTGACGCCCAATTTACACACCACGCTGAAATCCGTCTTCGGCTACGACTCGTTCCGGCCTTTGCAACAGGAGATCATCGAGAAATCGCTGGCGGGCGAGGATGTGTTTGCGCTGCTGCCCACGGGCGGCGGGAAGTCGCTGTGCTTTCAACTCCCGGCGCTCGTGCGCGAAGGGCTGACGATCGTGGTCTCGCCACTCATCGCGCTGATGAAAGATCAAGTGGACGCACTGGTAGCTGCGGGTGTGGCGGCGACTTTTCTGAACAGCACGCTGACCGAGAAACAAGCACGGGCGCGGCTCAGCGGGCTGTATAATGGCGAATACAATCTACTCTACGTCGCGCCGGAGCGGCTGATGGTGGATTCGTTTCTGGAAAAACTGCGCGAGTGGAAAATCGCGCTGGTGGCGATTGACGAGGCACACTGCATCTCGGAATGGGGTCACGATTTCCGCCCGGAATACCGACAGATTGCGATGTTGCGCGAACACTTGCCCGGCGTGCCGTTCATGGCGCTCACTGCGACGGCGACGGAGCGTGTGCGCGAGGACATCGTGACGCAACTGCGCCTCAAGTCGGCGAATGTTTTCGTGGCGAGCTTCAACCGCCCGAACCTCACCTATCGCGTAGTGCCGAAGGACGGCGCGTATTCACAGGTCATCGAGTTTGTGCGCGAGCGGAAAAAGGAAAGCGGCATCATCTATTGCCTGAGCCGTAAAGCGACCGAGGGCCTCGCCGAGCGGCTCGTGGCGGATGGCTTCCGCGCACGCGCCTACCACGCGGGCCTCACGGACACCGAGCGCGCGGAAAATCAGGAATCCTTTTTGCGCGACGAAACGAAGGTCATTTGCGCAACCATCGCCTTCGGCATGGGCATCAACAAACCGAACGTCCGCTACGTCATCCACCACGATTTGCCGAAGAACATCGAGGGCTACTATCAGGAGACCGGACGCGCGGGACGCGACGGACTGCCCGGCGACTGCATGTTGCTTTTCTCCGCCGCCGATGTCGCGAAGCTCACTGGCTTCATTGACGACATGAGCGACGAGCAGCAGCGCCGCATCGCACGCGAACAGCTCCAGCAAATGATCCACTACGGCGAAAGCGGAGGCTGCCGTCGCTCGGAACTGCTCATGTATTTCGGCGAACGCTACCCGAATGCGAACTGCGGCGGATGCGACAACTGCCTCAGTCCGCGTGAGACATTCGACGGCACGGTGTCCGCGCAGAAATTTCTCTCCACCGTCTGGCGCGCACGCGACGCAGGGTGGAGAAAGGACGCGAGCTTCGGGCTCATGCACCATGTCGAAGTGCTCACCGGCGCAAACACCGAGCGTATCCGCAAATGGGGCCACGACAAACTGAGCACCTACGGCATCGGCAAAGAGCACGCACGGCCCCAGTGGGGAGCCATTGGGCGCGAGTTGCTCCGGCTCGGACTGCTGCGCGTTGCGGCAGGTGAGTTCCAAACCATCGAGATCACGGAGGATGGACTTCAGTTTTTAAAAGAACGCCGCCCGCTCCTTCTCACACGTCCGATGAAGTCTGCTGCGAAACCCGAGAAGCGCACCGGCGACATCTCGTGCGACGAAACACTCTTCGAGGTGCTGCGCACGCTGCGCCGTGAAATCGCCGATGGCCTCGGCGTGCCCGCCTACATTGTTTTCGGCGACAACACACTTCGCCACATGGCGCGCACGTATCCACAGAACGAACGCGAGATGTCACGCATCCCCGGTGTCGGCACGAAGAAACTGGATGACTTCGGTGCGCAGTTCACAGACGCCATCGTGAAATACCTGCGCGAAAACCCACGGCAGGTTTTCAGCGACTCACTCGAATCTGTCGCCCCGCCACCGCATCGTGCGGCAAACACGAACGGCCTCAATGAAACCGCGCACATGAGTTGGCGGATGTATGTGGCTGGAAAGGACATCGCGAGCATTGCGAAGGAACGTTCACTCACCGAGAGCACCATCACCGGTCACCTCGCCCTCGCCATCGAAGCAGGACTCGCCGTGGACACCTCACGCATCGTCACCGCCAAACAAATCGCCCTCATCCGTCCGCTCGTAGCCGCGCATGGCACCGCAACGTTGAAGCCCATCTTCGACGAACTCGGCGGCAAACTGGACTACGGTCGCATCAAGATCGCCTGCGCACTAATCCAGCGCGGTCAATGACGAACGGCTGCATTGTGCCGCACAGATTGCAGCGAATGGACCAACCATCCAGCATCCAGCATCCAGCATCCAGCATCCAGCATCGAGTCACCACTCACAGCGCGAAGCGCAGCAAACGCGCCTTGCCCTCCCCGCGCTTTCGTGATCTTTCGCCCGCGTCCAGCTTTGGCGCGCATTCTACCCGATACTCGTTGCGGGCTCGCCAGTCAGTTCCTCGATCTCGGTGGCCAGTCGTTCGGCTTTGGTTTTCAGTTCCGCCAGTTCGGCTTCGAGCGCGGCGATTCGCTTTGCCGCCACGGTGTCGAGCAAGCCGGGCTGTTTCTCCACCAACTGCGCCAGCTCGTATTCGGCGCTTTCGCGTAGGAGGTTCGTGGATTCGAGCACGCGGACGATCTCCATCTCCAGACTCTCCCAAAGCCGCTTCAACTGTGCGATCTGCTGGTCGTCGCGGAAGTCGAGATTTCCCCAGCCTTTTCGGAAAATGAATCCGTCCGGGTCGTTGGCGATCTCGCGCAGTGCGGTGAGGTCGCCCGTGTCCCGCGCATGGTTGATCGCGCTCGTCAGCTTTTCATACGTTTCGAGCTTCTTCGGGTCATTGGCGAAACGGTCGGGATGATAGAGCTTCACGAGCTTGCGCCAGAGCGCATGGCGGACGTGCGACAGATGACAAAGCAGGCCGATTATGGCACCACGCACCACGTCCTATCCTCAATCTGGCAGTCCGAGCGATTTCGCGAACCTTCGAACATCGGGATGCCTGCCAAATCCCGGTAACTCGCGAATGCGGGTAAAGTATCGCGTCGCCTCGTCAGTCCGTCCGTCGGTTTGAGCTGTTCGTCCCTTCTCCAGTAAGCGTTTCATCTTTACCGCGTTTCTACTGTGCTCAACGCCACTTCGAGGAAATGAGAGAGCAAACGGCTGGTGCGAACCGCAAGCTTTTGGCGAAGCGTCATCTGTCGCAAGCGATTGGCGAAGTTTGTTAATTACGGCAACTGCTGCCTCATCATCCGCCTGTCCGTTCGTCGCATTCAAGGCACGTAGCCCGACCTCGGGACGCTGAAGTTCCGCACACACTTGTGCGAACAGAAACTTCGGCAGCCAGTTTGCTGCATCTGCCTGACAGATGCGATTGAGTTGGCCGAGAAGAGCCTCTTCAGCAACGCGGCCTTTGCGGAGCAGGATCACGCCGCGATTGAAGGTTACCTCGGGGTGAAGAGAATCAACCTGCAACGCCTGCTCGAACAACGCCATCGCCTCCTTCTCACGTCCCACATCCAGCAACGAGACAGCACGGTTATTCAGCGCGTCCGCAGCAAGGAAATCTGAATCAGGCGGCTCTCGCCAATACGCATCATCGTGGGCCTCAGCGTAGATTTCCTGAAGCCGCATTGAAATCGGCCGGAAATCGGCCGGCCTGTTTTCCGGCTTGGTGCGGAAGCAGGAACGCAACAACTCGCACAGCGAAGGCGGCATCGCGGGCAGTGAACGCATTTGCAGGCCGCCTTCGCGAAATTCTTCGAGCGTTTTTTTCGCCGTCAATCCCGATTCCCAGCGAATCCCACCCATGAACATTTCGAGCACGGAGACCGCCCAACTCCAAATGTCCGTCCTTCCTGTCAAAGGCGCACCGGTCTTTTGCTCGGGCGAGCAGTAGGCTGGTGTCATCCCTCCGGAACTCACGAAGAGAGGTGCCTCAGGTGATTGCGCAAGCGCGCGGCACGCCTTCGCCAATCCGAAGTCGCAGATTTTTGCCGTGCCGTCCCGCGACAGCAGCACATTCCCAGGCTTTACGTCCTGATGCACCAAATGATGCCCGTGAGCGAACTCCAGCCCCCATGCGAATTGAATCGCCACATCGAGAATTCGCGCCAGCGCCTGATGCTCACCACCACGGTAGATATCCCGGCTTCTGATCCAGTCGCGCAAACTTCCGCCTTCGACGAACTCCGCAAATATGCACGGCTGACCATTGATCCGTCGCACGTAATGGCAGGTAGCAACATGGGGATGCAGGCCAAGATTGATCCAAAGGTCACACTCCCGCTCAAAGTTTCCGACAGCGCCGTCCTTTTCCCGCAGATCAGAACGCGGACACTTCATAGCCAAATCCACATTCCACCCGCTGTGATGCACGCGATAGACCAACCCCATTCCACCTTGGAACACGTCCCGCACTGCATAGAGATTTTCAATGACCTCCCCAATCTTCCACGGTTCGATGGTGGGAGAACTCATCTACTGCTTTTGCAACCTGTCGAGAACGCGCTGCGCGAACCCGTTCCCCGGTGCGAGTTGCAATGCTTCGCTGGCATCCCGCCGCGCATCGAAGATATTGCCAAGTTTGCGGAAGGAATCGGCGCGAATATTGAGCGCAAAGACACTGGTCGGGTAGAGATTGAGTGAGTCCGTTGCATCCACCACAGCCTCGGCATACCGACTGGTCATCCGATAGGATTCCGCGCGAATCCTCATCGCTCCATCGTGACGAGTGTCGAGCAGGAGCACCGCGGAACAATCGGAGATCGCCACCTCGTAGCGTTTCAATTCGTGATATGCTTCCGCCCGAATACTGAGCGCGACCACGTTGCTGGGGTGTCGTTCCAAAGATTCTGTTGCATCCTTGGCGGCTTGCTCGAAGTCGCCGAGCCGGAAGCACGCCTTCGCCCTCGTCGTCCATGTAAAGAAATTTTCAGGATCAATGCGCAGGCAGTCCGAGGCATCCGCCCACGCGAACTCCCATTTGCGAAAATGCAGGTAGCACTCCGCACGTATCCGCAGCGCCAGCGCATCTTTGGGACACAACTCAAGGATCAAATCAGCGTTTCGCTTGGCGAGTTCAAATCGCCTTGCGTCAAAGCACGTCAGGGCGCTCTTGCGCAGGAATGTGAGACGCTCGTCTTTGGATGGCACGGCGATGCGCCGGAGTTGTTCCGGCAAAATATGCACCGCCTCGTGATCTTCCCTTTGAAAACTGCCTTTCACTTTATCGAGCGCGCCGACCGTCTTGATTCCCGCCAGAATCCCAGAGGGCAAAACGGCGGGCATCGTTTCGTCATAGTAATCGAACCACGGCAAACCAGCTTCCGTGTATTGCTTTGCCGAGATTGGAGAAGCTGGCGCTATCTTACCCGTTATCTGTTCGAACATCTCGCTGTTGACGATGCGAATGTAAGTCTTGCCGCGGCAGTCCTCATTCCATGACTCAGCGCCATAGTAGTCTTCGGCAATCTCCTGTTTGATCTTACCGCCTGCGCCAATGCCCATCTCGTGTTTGTCCGCGCGTGTGGGATCGTTCGCGAACAACGCATGTTGATATTCTCTCCTAGATACTACCGCAGGATCGTCGTCGGGAAATGTGCCCGGTTTCGGATCAAAGGCCACTATCTGTATTCCGCCGAATCGCGCTTCGTCAGTGATTTGCTCTTCGACGGTGTATCCTTCACCCAAAGGCATCGCGACGAACTGCCGCACTCGGCCATCCTCTGCATTGATGCCATCGAGCCATTTCTGCTCCGGGATGAGCACGTAATCTTGTTTGTGCTTGCGGATTTTTTCATCCCACGGGTCGCCTGTGACTGCATTGATTTTACCGACGCCAATTTTCGCCACCACGGGCCGCCAATCCTTACCACCAAATTCTAGATACAAAGCATCGCGCTGGTGCATCGGAATGAAAAAGCCGCCTTCTTCCAGCCAATGCGCCGGGACTTTATCCGTGTAGTCGTCCACCTTGCAAATCGGGAACGCGCTGAATCCGGGCGGCAGCGGATAGTCTTTGCCATCTTCGGGAATCCGCAAGGTGCGCCGGAACTTCACGGTGAAATGCCGCCCAATCCGAATCCGGTCATCCTCCAATACAACCGGAAGCCTCCGCGGTGCGCTCTCGGTGCTCGAAACCATTTCCGCCAAGCTCCGAATTAGCGATGCGATCTTCGCCAAATCGAAATCAGCCGCTGCCGGGGCCAATTCCTGCAAACGTCTCGCGACATTTTCCCGCGTCGCTTTGGTGGCATGACGCTCGGCGACAGCCCCAAAAACTGCCGCAAGGCCCGTGCAAAATTGAACGGCATCAAATTCATCCGCTGCCTGACACAACCGCTCGCCATGCTCCACAATCAGCGAAGGCAGTTCTTCAAAATCCTCACGGCACTCCGACACCGCCCAGAGCAATTCGACAACGACCTTTCCCATTCTTGGAATGTCAGCTTCCTCCGCAACGGCACCCAGCGCCACGAGTCGCTCTTGGATTTCAGCCATGTCGTTCATGGCCATCATTACCTCACTTGAGCGTTTGTGCCTATAGTCGAGTGCTCGTTCACGGCAAGATGCTCGTCAATCCAAGCAGGTAGTGTCAAGTTCCCGAAGGCTGGCCGTGGCAACGGCCAGCAACCTGAGCTTCGTGGTGAGGGGCGGGACTGCATGGAGCCAGTGCGGCAACCTCACCGAAGACCATGCGGCGAAGGGTTCGTAACTTTTTTTGAAAGATTTTTGAAAGAATGGCGAAAGGG
>CAIYUV010000147.1 GCA_903929475.1 uncultured Spartobacteria bacterium | reverse complement strand
CCTCCCACCGTCTGCGATGCATCGAGGACACCATTCCGGTAAATGCTAAGAATATTTCCATCGTAGCACGCCACTACTAAATCCCACGCACTTTCCTGAACTATCGTGTTGGAGTTCAAATCGTGCCGCGGCGCACCCACAGTGAAGCTGTATTTTCGATTGTTATTCGAGTCGTAGCTATCACCGAGCAGACGCAAACCGAAACCACCATCTGAATCCCAAGCAAGGTATGTAGCAGGTCCGAATATTCCCTGTAAATCCTGAGAGCCATAGGAAGGAGCCCCTAACCCTTCGTTGTAAACCCATGCAACAATAGCAACGCTACCGGCAATTCCCACCAGCGGTTCTCTGGGCTGAATGCCCACGTAGTTATCGCTGCCCACGGGTGTCCGGTTAACGGGCTAATGGTTTTTTGTTGAAATCTATTTGTGAGCGACTTGCGCATGAAAAATGATGTGACGCATTTGAAGTCAGCGAGCGTCCCGGCCACGGTTTCGGCCCATGAATTCCGGTCGCTACGTTCTCTCTCAGGTTCTCGATCTTGTGCATCGGCAGACTCTCGATCGGTTGGTCGAATCTTACAATGCGGAGTCGCGGGTCAAACATTTCGGATGCCGCCAGCAACTCATCTGCATGGCCTTCGCCCAACTCACATGGCGCGAGGGGCTGCGGGACATCGCCACCTGTTTGAATGCAAAGCCCGAGGCTCTCTATCACTTGGGTTTTCGCGAGCCGGTGGCCAAGTCCACTTTGGCAGACGCCAACGAACAAAGGGACTGGCGGCTGTGGGAGGATCTGGCCAGGGGGCTCATGCGAAAAGCCAGGACTCTCTATGCCGGGGAAGACATGGGGCTGGAGTTGGAAAACACGGTCTATGCGCTGGACTCCACGACCATCGATCTCTCGCTGACGCTCTTTCCCTGGGCCGACTTCCGCAAGACCAAAGCGGGAATCAAGATGCACACGCAGATCGATTTGAGAGGTCCGATTCCCACCTGCATTTACATCACCCCCGCTCGCAAGCACGACGTGCTCTGGCTGGACGAACTGCTTTTCGAGCCGGGTGCCTTCTATGTAATGGATCGTGGTTACATGGATTTCAAACGGCTGAACCGGATCGCCTCTGCCGGAGCATTCTTCGTCACGCGCGCCAAGGACAACCTGCGTTTCTCCCGGCAGCGTTCGTCGCCGGTGGATTACCTCGCAGGAGTGCGCAGCGACCAGATCGGCAAACCCTCGCTGGCCAAGGCACGGGCAGCCTTCCCCTCGCTCCTGCGCAAAGTGCGCTACTTCGACGCCGACACCGGGCGCGACTTTGTCTTTCTGACCAACCATCTCCAAATCCCGGCGCTGAGCGTGGCCAAAATCTACCGTCTGCGTTGGCGCATCGAGTTGTTCTTCCGTTGGATCAAAGGCCACCTGCGCATCCAGCACTATTACGGAACCAGCCCCAACGCCGTGAAGACACAAATCTGGATCGCCGTGGCGGTTTACCTGATCGTGACCATCCTCCACAAACAGCTTGCACTGCCCGGCACCTTGCACAGAACTTTGCAGCTTCTGAGCGTTCATCCGTTTGAGAAAATGTCTCTCCATGAGCTACTTGCAAAAACCGATTTCAATCCCTTGCCACCATCAGATTGCAACCAATTACTATTGTGGTAGTTATTGCCGGACACTCGTGGGATCCTTAAACGGTTTTTCGATTGTTAATCAGGTGCCCGAGCCCGGAACTGCAGTTTCTTTGCTCGGCGGCCTCGGCATGCTCATCGGCTTGCGCCGTAGTAGGGCGCGCCGCTCGCACTAAGCGATAATTTAACAGCGT
>CAIYUV010000146.1 GCA_903929475.1 uncultured Spartobacteria bacterium | reverse complement strand
TGACTGGTTTGGCGAAACGGGTGACTGGTTTGGCGAAACGGGTGACTGGTTTGCCCAAACGGATGACTGGTTTGCCCAAACGGGTGACTGATTCGTGCAAATCACTGACTTTCTTGCGCGTCGGACTGACTCAGTTGACCGTCGGACTGACTCCGTTGACCGTCGGACTGACTCCGTTGGCTGTCGGACTGACTCCGTTGGCTGTCGGACTGACTCCGTTGGCCGTCGGACTGACTCCGTTGGCTGTCGGAATGACTCCGTTGGCTGTCGGACTGACTCCGTTGGCCGTCGGACTGACTCCGTTGGCCGTCGGACTGACTTTTTCGGCAGGGAAAATGCCCATTTTCACCGCCCCAACAGAGAAGACACCCCACCGCGACAGAGAAAGCCCCCCATTTTTCAGGAAAACCCCCACCCGCAGACGCCGTTTGCTTTCACCATGAAGGCCATGAAGAGCATGAAGAAGACGGCAGGCAAAAATCCCTCCTGCAACACTCATCCATTCCTGCCTTCCTGCCTTCCTAAGAAAACCCCGGCGCCCCCTTTGCGCCTCTGCGCCGTTGCGCGAGACAAAAACCCCCGCATTTCATCCAGGAATTTCGGCTTGCCAGCTTCAACCTTCGCGGAAAGGCTCTCGCTCATGTCTTCCCATTACCGACATTCCGCCCCTGTTCGCAACCGTTTTAGACGAAACTCCCTATCGCCTACTTCTTGTTAGGCCACCTCACACGCTTATGCCATTTCGACTTTGGTTCTATCTTGCAAAGGTTGGCGGCTTCATCTTGATCGCCTTCATCTTCGCCACGTTTTTTGCTCCGCGAGACAGCGCGCTTGGCCACGCGCGATTAGTGGCCATGTGCATCCTGATTCCGCTTTGTCTCGTCGGGGCAGTCATGGGGATCATGATGGCGTTCGGCAAGTTGAGGATGCTGTGTCCATTCTGCGGCAAGAGTGGGCGAGTCGGAGGGAGCAAGCAGCAGGGCATGTGGATGGTGTGCGAGACGTGCGGTTTCATTCACAGCGGCGGGCCGCTGGGGCTGAAGATAGTCCGAGAGGAGATTTCAGAAGATGACGACGTGGCCTCCTGAAAGGTGTCAAGGTGGAGCGTGGTAAAAGTTAGGATTGGATTGTTGTTTTTGAGTGTTACATACGGGGATGCGGTGGGGTTTTGGGGCTTTTGCGAACATTTCCGCTTGTCGCGATGAGGCTCGTGCCTAGTGTGCGCGGCCCGCTGAGGCGGGGACTTTTTTTAAACACTATGAGCACTTACAACTGGATCGAATCGCAAGCATGGCAACTGGACTTTTTCGGGCTTCCGCACCGGGTGCCTTGGGCGGCGGATGCGCTCCAGCCGGATGCGCAGCAGTTTAATATGGAGGCGCTGATTCGCGGTTGCCGGGCTTGTGCGGAGGAGGGTGTGGTGGGGCCGTGGCGCGGGTTTGCGGCGGCGGCGGAGCATTTCGGCGCGATGACGGAGGCGCTGGAGGACCATGAGTATTTGCGGGCGACGGAGCTGCTGGCGAAGATCGAGGCGGAACATTCCGGCTCGCCGTATGTGCTTTTTCACCAGGCCTACGTGAACCGGCAGGGCGGCAATGATCCGGAGGCGGTGCGGCTTTATGCGGCGGCGGCGGAGAAGGCGCCGGGGATTCCGTTCATCTGGGACAATCTCGGCACGATGCTGGCGGAGAATGGCGAGCGCGAGCAGGCGGTGCAGGCGTTCATCCGCGCGGTGCAGGCGAGCCCCGACGATCAAGTGGCGCTCGAATCGCTCGTGCAGCTCAAGGCGGCGGTGAAACTCCAGCGCGACCCGAAGGACCCCAAGAGCCTCGTGGTGGTGCCGGTGGAGCAGTTCAAGCAGATGGCGCAGCAGCAAATCGAACCGCTCAGCAAACACCCGGAGCAGCTCGTGCAATTCGGCGAGACGCTGTTGCGCGACTCGATCATTCCCGATGTGGGCGTGCAGGCTTTGGAAAAAGCGCGCGAACTTCAGCCGGAGGACCCGCGCACGCTCATCGCGCTCGGCGCGGGCTACCGGATGCTGGGGAAATTTGTGGAGAGCCGGGAGAGTATCACGCGCTACACGGAGCTGAAGCCGGAGGATCCGTTTGGTTTTTTCAACCTCGCTCAGACGTGCAACGCAGCAGGGGACAAGGACGCGGAGTTGGCGGCGCTGGCGAAGACGCTGGAGATTGACCCGAACATCCAGCCGGCGCTTGGGATTCAATTTGAGCTGAAAGGCGGCGAGACGGATTCGACGAAGGAGAAGCAGCTCGCGGATTTCGCCGAGCAACGCGGCGCGTGGATGCCGTTGCTGCTCGCGAGCAGTCTGGCGCGCGACCGGGGTGATGTGCAGCAGGCGCTCGAGTTCGCAAAGCAGGCGCACGAGCGCAATCCGAAGTCGGAGGAAACGCTGCTCCAGTATTGCGCGATGATCGGCGACGCTGGCGACGCTGGCGCACTCGAAGTGGTCATCCAGCCAGCCGTGACCGGCGGCTCATACACCAAGCGTCTCGACTGGAACTACGCGCAGTCCCTTCACCAACTCGGAAAAACTTCGCAGGCCATCGAGGCACTCCGCCGCGCGCAACTCAGCGGCGCAGCGGATGATTTCAAAGCCGCCGCCGAATCCGCCATCGAAGCATGGACCGGGATGCGCGTGCAGTCGGGCGTCGCCCTCGAAATCCACCCGAGCGGTCAGCTCATGCGCCCCGTCCTGCTCACTCTCGAAGACGGCGATGGAGGCATCATTTTCCAGCCCCGCCAGCCGCTCCCCGCGCACGGAAAGGTTCCATGGCGCGCAAAGGAAAACGGCGGCACCGAGGCGCGCGTCCGTTTCCAGCAGGGCCAGACCGGCATGGGCAGCGTGCCGCGCCCGCTCGGAGTCTTTGTGGTGAAAGGCGTGACGCCGTCCGCAGACGGAACCGCTCCCGCCATCGAATGCCGCCTCGAAGCCGACCCGCAAGGCCGCATCCATTTCACCGCCGGGCAGGCCGGCCGCAAACTCCCGGTCGAGTGGGCTGCGGAGTAGTAGCAGGGAGGCGAAGCCTTATTGGTATTTTCACCGATTGCTGGCGGAAGCTTTTGAACGGCTGCGGAATATTTTTTTCCTAAAACGAAAATTATCCTTGCGCATTGGCATGAAAAACATATCTACGAGGGTTCCTCTTCGGCCAAAACGTCGTAGAGGTGTCTAGACAACAATAAACTACGCTGCTTCGCTGAACACACGTCCTCGCTTCTGGTTTCAATTACGCCGCTCCAAATTGCCGCTCGAAACTGTTGCACCCGTGACTTTGGTGAAAACGGCGTCCCGCTGCATCCCAATGTTTCATTCATTCGCAAAAAGTTCGGTCCCTGTGGGAAATTCCAACGGCTTGTTTTCATTTTTTTGTCAATCACTCATCCAATGCCGCCCAGCGTGGCAGAGCCGTCCAGTCGGACGGACTATAATTTTCTAAACTCCACCGCCGCCAGCCCACGTATCCCGTGAGTCAGGCGGCTTCTTCGTCCAAACACACAACCACATCGTCTCTATGTCAGAACGTCAAAACTTCGGTAAACTCAAGGAAGGTGCTGAGCCGCCAAATCTCATCGAACTGCAAACGGATTCCTACAAGGAATTTCTGCAAGAGGGTGTGCCGGTCGGCAAGCGCAAGGTAACGGGGCTTCAAGCGGTGTTCCGCGAGGTTTTCCCGATCACCAGCTACGATGAAAAGGTAACGCTGGATTTCGACAGCTACGAAATCGCCGAGCCCAAGCAGTCGCTGCGTGAGTGCATGCGCGACAGCCTGACGTATTCCGCGCCGCTTTACGTGACTTTCAAACTCAAGGAAGAGAAGGGCACGAAGGAGGAGAAGGTGTATATGGGCGAAATCCCGCTGATGACGCCTTCCGGAACGTTTGTGATCAATGGCTCGGAGCGTGTTGTCGTTTCGCAGCTTCATCGTTCGCCGGGCATTTGCTTTGAAAGCTCTATTCACTTGAACGGGAAGACGCTCTATTCGTTCCGCATCATTCCGGATCGCGGTTCGTGGGTGGAGTTCCAGTTTGATACGAATGATCTGCTTTACGCATACCTCGACCGTCGCAAACGTCGGCGGAAGATTCTGGCGACGACTTTCCTCCGCGCGCTGGGCTTTGGCTCGGACGAGGAAGTGCTCAAGATTTTCTACAAGTTTGAAGACCTGAAGCTGAGCGATAAATTGGACGAGGAAGAGATCGCAACGAAGGTGCTGACGGCGGACGTGCTGGACGGCGAAGTCACCGTGGCGCGTGCTTTCGAGCCGCTCACGAAGGCGACCATCCGCCAGATCATCGCGCTCGGCATCAAGACCGTGAAGGTCGTGGATACGAAGAAGGATGACTCGGTGATCAAGTCGCTCAAGAAAGATCCGGCGCACGACGAGGAAGAGGCGCTGAAGGACATCTACCGTCGCCTTCGCCCTGGCGACCCGCCAACCATTCCAAACGCGAAGGCGTTGTTGAAGCGTCTTTTCTTCGACCCGAAGAAATACGATCTGTCGCGCGTCGGTCGTCACAAGATCAACGTGAAGCTCGGCCTCAACTCGCCGCTCGAAGAGCGCGTGGTCACGAAGGAAGACTTCATCGGAGCTATCAAATACGTTATCGGCCTGCGCGTCGGTGAAGGGATGCTCGATGATATTGATCATCTCGGTTCCCGCCGCGTGCGGACCGTGGGTGAATTGCTCGCCAACCAGTGCCGCGTGGGCCTCGCCCGCACGGAGCGTCTGGTGAAAGAGCGCATGACCCTTTTCGATGCCAACGTCGAAATCATGACGCCGCAAAAGCTGATCAACCCGAAGGCACTGAGCGCGGTCATCCGCGACTTCTTCGGTCGTTCGCAGCTCTCGCAGTTCATGGATCAGACGAACCCGCTTTCCGAAGTGACGCACAAGCGCCGTCTTTCGGCCCTCGGGCCGGGCGGTCTCTCGCGGGATCGTGCAGGCTTTGAAGTCCGTGACGTGCATCCTTCGCACTACGGCCGCATCTGCCCCATCGAGACGCCTGAAGGTCCGAACATCGGACTCATCAGCTCGATGAGCACGTTCGCCCGCATCAACGATTTCGGCTTCATCGAAACGCCGTATCGCAAAGTCGAAAAAGGCCGCGTGATCGATCAAATTGATTACCTGACCGGCGACAAGGAGGAGCAATTCACCGTCGCACAGGCCAACGCGCCGATTGACGAAAAAGGCCGCTTCATTGACGAAAAAGTGAGCGTCCGCTGCCGTGGCGACTTTTTGGAAGTCCCGCCGGATGAAGTCCACTACATGGACATCTCCACCAAGCAACTCGTTTCCGTCGCAGCCGCGCTCATTCCGTTCCTCGAACACGATGACGCGAACCGCGCGCTCATGGGCTCGAACATGCAACGTCAAGGTGTGCCGCTTCTCATTTCCGAGTCGCCCATCGTGGGCACCGGCATGGAAGGCAAAGTCGCCCGCGACTCGATGGCTGTGATTCTTTCCGAAGGATCAGGCAAAGTCGCGAGCGTCACCGCCGATCAAATCGTCATCACAAAAGATGGCGAGATGCCCGGCGGCAAAAAGGTGAAACACGACCCGGAGAACGAGGTTTACATTTACGAACTGCGCAAATTCATGCGCAGCAACGCGGGCACCTGCATCAACCAGCGCCCCATCGTGAAGCAGGGTCAGCACGTCAAAAAAGGCCAGGTCATCGCCGACGGCCCGAACACCCAGCAGGGCGAACTCGCCCTCGGCAAGAACGTGCTCGTCGCGTTCATGCCTTGGAACGGCTACAACTTCGAAGACGCCATCGTCATCTCGCAGCGCGTGTCCAAGGAGGACATCTACACTTCGATTCACATCGAGGAGTTTGAAATCGGCGCCCGCGACACGAAGCTCGGCCCCGAGGAAATCACGCGCGATATTCCGAACGTCTCGGAAGAAGCGCTGCACAACCTCGGCCCCGATGGCGTCATTCGCATTGGCGCGGAAGTGAAGCCCGGCGACATCCTCGTCGGAAAAATCACGCCGAAGTCGGAAACCGAACTCGCTCCTGAAGAGCGTTTGCTGCGCGCCATTTTCGGCGAAAAAGCGGCAGACGTGAAAGACACCTCGCTCACCGTGCCATCCGGCACCTACGGCATCGTGATGGACGTTCGCGTTTCCAGCCGCACGAAGGAAGTTGCGCGCCTGAAGCTCTCGCCCGCTGAATCGAAAAAGCAGGCGAAGACCATCGAGGACGAGTTTGCCAAGAAGAAGGAGGAACTCCACGAGCAACTCACCGAAGCGCTCTCGAACATCCTGCTCGGCGAAAAAATTCCGCTCGACGTGGTGAACGCACAGACCGGTGAAATCATCATCCCGGCCAATCGCAAAATCACCAAGACACTTCTGCGCAAGCTCGCATCCGTCTATGATCACGTGGACATCGATCCTTCGCCGATCCGCAACAAGATCCGCGAAATCATCGGCCAGTTTGAGCACAAGTTCGCCGAACTCGAACTCGACAAGGAGCGCCGCATGGACTCCGTCGAAGCAGGGGACGATGTGGACCCTGGCATCATCAAGCAGGTCAAAGTCTTCGTCGCTAGCAAGCGCAAGCTCAGCGTCGGTGACAAGATGGCAGGTCGCCACGGAAACAAAGGCGTCGTCGCCAAGATTGTTCCCGAGGAAGATATGCCGTTCCTCGCAAACGGAACACCAGTTGACATCGTCCTGAACCCGCTCGGCGTGCCTTCGCGTATGAATGTCGGACAGGTGCTTGAAACACATCTCGGCGTCGCCGCACGTGCGCTCGGCTTCAAAGTCGCAACGCCCGTTTTCGACGGCATCAAGGAAGAGCAAATCTTCGATTACGTGCAGAAGGCCCGCAAGGTCTCCGGCTACGAATGGCTCGGCGAAACCGGTAAGTCGGTCGTATTCGACGGACGATCCGGTGAACCGTTCGACCAGACCGTCGTTGTCGGCGTCATCTACATGCTGAAGCTCGGTCACTTGGTCGCGGATAAGATCCACGCCCGTGCCGTTGGTCCATACTCGCTCGTCACCCAGCAACCGCTGGGCGGCAAGGCGCAATACGGCGGCCAGCGTTTCGGCGAGATGGAGGTGTGGGCGCTCGAAGCCTACGGCGCCGCATACACGTTGCAGGAGCTTCTCACTGTGAAATCCGACGACGTGCAGGGCCGCACCAAGATCTACGAGTCCATCGTGAAGGGCGACAGTTCGCTCGAAGCGGGCACGCCCGAATCGTTCAACGTTCTCATCAAGGAAATGCAATCACTCTGTCTCGACGTCAAACTCGGCCAGAAAAACTCCGTTGCCCAAATGGCCGAAGGCCTCCTGTAACCGCAGCACAACTTAAAAACACTTACTACAATGAGCGATATTCTCCGCGACATCCTCGGTTCCGAGCAGCCACAACCGCAGGCTGAATTCAACTCGGTCACCATCACCGTAGCAGCGCCCGATTCGATCCGTTCGTGGTCGAAGGGCGAAGTCAAAAATCCCGAGACCATCAACTACCGCACGTTCAAACCCGAAAAAGGCGGCCTCTTCTGCGAGCGCATTTTCGGTCCGACGCGCGACTGGGAGTGCTCTTGCGGAAAATACAAACGCATCAAGCACAAGGGCGTTATCTGCGACCGCTGCGGCGTCGAAGTCACGCTGTCCCGCGTTCGCCGTGAGCGCATGGGCCACATCGAACTCGCCGTGCCAACCACGCACATCTGGTTCTACAAGTGCATGCCTTCGCGCATCGGCCTCATGCTCGACATGAGCAGCCGCCAGCTCGAACGCGTGATCTATTACGAGGATTACCTCGTCATTGATCCAGGCAACACGCCGCTCGCCAAAGGCCAGCTCCTCACCGAGACGGAATACCGCGAGGCGCTCGACCAATACGGCGAGGACAGCTTCCGCGCCGGAATGGGCGGTCAGGCTGTTCGCGACATGCTCGCATCCATCGATCTCGCCGCCGCGCAGGTGGAACTCGAAGAGCAGATGGGCGCGACGAAATCGAAACAGAACCGCAAGAAACTCGCGAAGCGCCTCAAGCTCGCGCAGGGCTTTGCAAACTCGAACACACGTCCCGAGTGGATGGTGCTCGAAGTGCTTCCCGTCATCCCGCCAGACCTGCGTCCGCTCGTCCCGCTGGAAGGCGGTCGTTTCGCAACGTCCGATCTCAACGACCTCTACCGTCGCGTCATCAACCGCAATAACCGTCTGCGGAATCTGCTCCTGCTCAAGACGCCCGAGGTCATCATCCGCAACGAAAAGCGCATGTTGCAGGAAGCTGTGGACGCGCTTTACGACAACGGTCGCCATGGCCGCGCCGTCACCGGCGCAGGAAATCGCGCGCTCAAATCGCTGTCCGATATGCTTAAGGGCAAGGGCGGCCGTTTCCGCCAAAACTTGCTCGGCAAGCGCGTGGACTACTCGGGACGTTCCGTCATCGTCATCGGCCCTGAGCTGAAACTTCATCAGTGCGGTCTGCCAAAGAAAATGGCGCTCGTGCTGTTCGAGCCGTTCATCATCCGCGTGCTCAAGGAGCGTGGCTACGTCCACACCGTTCGCAGCGCGAAGAAGATGATCGAGAAACAGACGCCCGAAGTGTGGGACATTCTCGACGAGGTGACCAAAGGCCACCCGATCCTGCTCAACCGCGCTCCCACGCTGCACCGTCTCTCGATTCAGGCTTTCGAGCCGCAGCTCATCGAGGGCGAGGCTATCCGTCTGCACCCGCTGACTTGCACCGCTTACAACGCGGACTTCGACGGCGACCAGATGGCCGTCCATGTCCCGCTCAGCGTCGAGGCGCAGTTGGAAACGCGCATGCTCATGCTTGCGCCGAACAACCTCTTCTCGCCAGCGAGCGGCAAGCCGATCACCACACCGTCGCAGGACATCGTGCTCGGGTGCTACTACCTCTCACAGGAGCCGCGTAATCCAAAGGGCGAGGGCCAGCGCCTCTCGCTGTTTGCCGACCACAGCCAGGTCGAATTCGCCATGGCAGAGCACAAGGTGAAAGTCCACGACCGCATCTATTTCAAAAATCCCGACAAGGGAAAGAAGACCGTCTATGGCGATTCGGAAAAGAACGTCATCGAGACGACTGTTGGTCGTGTTATCTTCAACCAGATCTGGCCCGACGGCGTCGGCTTCATCAACAAAGCCTGCCCGAAGAAACAGCTCTCCGAACTCATCTCGCGCACTCACCAAGTCGCCGGACAAAAGGCGACCGTCGAGATGCTCGACAAGCTCAAGGAGCTTGGCTTCACGTGGGCGATGCGCGCCGGTGTGTCCGTCGGTATCAAGGACATGATCATTCCGCCGGAGAAGCACGCCAACCTCGAGAAGGCGTTCAAATCCGTCTCGGAAATTGATAAGCAATTCCGCCGCGGCATCATCACCGACGGTGAGCGCCACAACAAGGTCATTGACTCGTGGACTCAGGCTGGCAACGCGATCTCCGAGGTCATGTTCCGCACCCTTCAGCACAACGAAGGGCGCAAGGAAATCAACCCCGTGTATCTCATGGTGGACTCTGGCGCTCGCGGTAACCGCACGCAGGTCAACCAGCTCGGCGGTATGCGCGGCCTCATGGCGAAGCCCGACGGCTCCATCATCGAGCAGCCCATCACCTCGAACTTCCGCGAGGGTCTCACGGTGCTTGAATACTTCATCTCCACGCACGGCGCCCGTAAGGGTCTCGCCGACACCGCGCTCAAGACCGCCGACTCCGGCTACCTCACGCGCAAACTCGTGGATGCTTCGCAGGATGTCATCATCACTGAGGACGATTGCGGCACTTCGCAGGGCATCGTCGTCCGCGCCATCTACGACGGCGACGAAGAAGTCGTCCCGCTAGCCACGCGTATCATCGGTCGCGTGAGCTGCGAGACGGTCAAGGATCCTGTCGCTGGAAAGACCATCTGTAAGAAAGGCTCGCTCATCGAGGAGTCCACGGCAGTCGCCATTGACGCCATCGGTCACGAGAGCATGAAAATCCGCAGCGGTCTTACTTGCGAAAGCAAGCGCGGCATTTGTGCAAAATGCTACGGACGCCAGCACGCCACGGGCGCGATGGTCAAGATCGGCGAGGCAGTCGGCATCATCGCCGCACAGTCCATCGGCGAACCCGGCACGCAGCTCACCATGCGCACCTTCCACGTCGGCGGCGTCGCCATGCAGACGTTCAAGACGCCAATCATCAAAGCCAAGGTGGACGGTGACATCAAATTCAACGAACTCCGCGTCGTCCACAGTGTGGATGACAAATGGATCGCGCTGAACAAAAACGGCTACATCACCATCAGTGGGAAGGATGGTCGCGAACTCGAACGTCACAACATCATCCTCGGCTCTGTGATCTCCATTCCAGATGGCGGCCACGTCAAGAAAGGCGATGCCTTCGTCGAGTGGGATCCATACAACGTCCCGATTCTCACCGAGAAAGCCGGCAAGGTCGTCTTCAAGGACATGATCAGCGGCGTCACCGTGAAAAAGGAAACCGACGAAGCCACCGGCAACGTCGGCATGGTCGTCATCGAACACAAAGAGGATCTCCATCCTTCCATCGTCATCGAAGACGAGGACAAAAAAGTCATCGCCAGCTACGCAGTCCCGGCCGGCGCTCACTTGGCTGTGCAGGAAGGCAAAAAGATTCCTGCCGGAACCTTGCTCGCGAAGACTCCTCGCAAAATGTCCAAAACCAAGGACATCACCGGCGGTCTCCCTCGCGTTGCCGAGCTCTTTGAAGCCCGTCGTCCGAAGGACGCCTGCGAAATCAGCCGCATTGACGGCGTCGTCGAAATCGGCGGCCTCGTTCGCGGCAAGCGCAAGATCATCGTTCGCGACGAAGAAGGCGCTGAGGAAGATCACCTCGTCCCGCAGGGCCGCAACATCATCGTCTATACCGGCGACAACGTGAAGAAAGGCCAGCAACTCACCGAAGGTCCCGTGCCTCCGCACGACATCCTCGACGTGCTCGGCCCAATCGCTCTGCAAGAGCACATGGTCAACGAAGTGCAGGAAGTTTATCGTCTCCAAGGCGTCGAAATTTCCGACAAGCACATCGAGATCATCGTCCGCCAGATGCTCCGCAAAGTGAAAGTCACCGAGCCCGGCGACACCACGCTGCTGTGGGGCGACCAAGTGGACAAGCTCACCTTCGAGCAGGAAAATAACCGCGTCGCGGAAAAAGGTGGCAAGCCCGCCGAAGCCGTGCCGGTTCTCCTTGGCATCACCAAGGCCTCGCTCGAAACCGAGAGCTTCATTTCCGCAGCGAGCTTCCAGGACACCACGCGCGTCCTCACCGACGCAGCGACACTCGGACGCACCGACATCCTGCGCGGCTTCAAGGAAAACGTCATCATGGGCCACCTCATCCCGGCTGGAACAGGATTCAAGACGCACAAGGAACTCAAGATCGTCAGCCTCGATCCCGAAGGCAGCGCAGAGCCTGCCGAGGAAATCGCGTAGCACCACGAATCACAAAATGGCCGCCGGAAAACCCGGCGGCCTTTTTTGTTTCGCACGCGGCTCGCAGCGTTACAACATCCAGCATGTCCATTGCCACAAAGACCGGAGACGACGGCACCACCGGCCTCATGTTCAACCGCCGCGTGCCCAAGACCGATCCCCGCATCGCCGCCAACGGCGCGTGCGACGAACTCAACGCCGCTCTCGGCATCGCCCGTGCATGGAACGACGACCCGCTGATCACGCAGCCCATCTTCGATGTGCAAAAGGAACTCGTCGTCCTCATGGGCGAAATCGCCTGCGCCCCCGAGGATCGGGACCGCTATCGCGAAAAAGGATTTCAATTTATCGAACCAGCAATGGTCGAGCGCCTCACCGCGCACATCCACAACCTCGAAACCAACCACCAAATCTCCTACCAACACTGGGCAACTCCCGGAGCGACCAAAGCCAGCGCGTTTCTCGATCAAGCGCGCGTCATCTGCCGCCGCGCCGAGCGCGCCATGTGGGAACTCCGCGAGCGCGCCCTGCCCGTGAGCGACGCGATCCTGCAATACCTCAACCGCCTCTCCGATCTCTGCTGGCTCTTCGCCCGCTACGTCGAAACCAAGAGCGAATCGGCAGGGGAGAAGTGAGCGCGCTTTTGTAAACTACGGCAGCAGACCGCCGCTCGTGCTGTTGGCGTCCGGCCCGTTGGGCTGGCCGAGTTTCTTCGCCTTTTTGTATGCTTCGGTGGCTTTGTCGGTGCTGCCGGTTTTTTGGTAAAGCAACGCGAGCTTCGTCCATGCATCGCTGAAATTCGGGTCGAGTTTCACCGCTTCCTCAAAAGCCGTGATGGCCTCCGCATTTTGCCCCGCCTGCATCGCAAACGATCCACGTGTGAACGCATCCGCGACTTTGTTCGCTGTGTCATTCGATTCCGGGAGTGGTGGCACAGGCCCGGCCGGGAGATCCGGCAAAGGTTGACCTGCGAGCGGTGCGCCGGGCGTGGCGAGTGAGGGAAGCACGCCGGGCTGCGCTGGCGTGGGCGGCGCGCTGCGCTCGGCGATTGTCTTGCGTGCGGACTGTCCGGGCGCGACGTGGGTGAATTCCACGCCGGAGCACGCAGCGAGAAACAGCGCGATTGCGCCGCAGGTAATTGACCGAATCGAGTGGTTGTCTTGCATGGGCTGAAAGAAGACTGCGCACATTCCTTAGCACAGGCTCTGCCGTTTGGGCGATTTTTTCCTACCGTGTTCTGCCGCACCCCGCTCTAGTGCGTTTTCATGCGTGGAAAAAATCTCGTCAAAATCTGTTCCATCGTCGGCTTCGTGCTCGCGGAGATATACATGGTCTTCGTCGTCCTCGCACCGAACGTGCCCGGCTACCAGACGAGTCGCATGTTCATTCCCAAGGAGAGCATCCCCGTAGTCGAGGGAGTCGCCCCCGGCACGAAACCGCCCATCAGCGCGCAAATTCAGCGCCTCGCCGTCTGCGCAATCTTCTTCGGCCCCTTCGGAGCATTCGCCGGCCTCGGCGTCGGCCTCCTCCTCGAAGGCGCACGGCAGAAACTCAGCGGTAAAAATCAAAAAGAGTAAAAGCCGGGCGACAGGCCGGGGTGTTAAAATCCCGTGTAGAAAACTTGTGACCATGTCTTGCGCACATCATGATGCGTGGGAACTCCACAGAGGTTGGCGAACCATCCAGCATCTGTCTTCGCAAATTCCATATATGAAAGCATTCCAGATTTTCTCCGTGCTTGTGTCTGCGGCTTTTTTTTCCTGCGGCGAAATCTCTGCGGTTTTTGCGGCTGATGTTGTTCAAGGCGCTCCTGAAGAGACCCTGCAATTGGAAAGTGTGCTGGAGCGGATTAAGCAGATGGATGATGACTTTGTCAGGCAGGCGGTCGTTTTTGTTGCCGTCGTGGATGCCGAGGGTGCGGCGAAACGCATCAGCAAGGGGACCATCCAACTTCTATATGCTCTGGCCCGCGCCCCGCGCTTCGACATCAATGAACTCACAAAGAACATACCGCAGGACAACGTAGTGATCGTGAATGCGTCGAAGGAATTGGATGTGGCGTATAAATTGTTCCGGGTCCGCATGAATACAGTGACGAGCGCGATGTCGAAGGAGTTGAGGCGGCGGATAAAGGACGCAGTCATCGGCAAACCCACGCTTGAGGAAATTACCGCCCTGACTAAAACTACATTGCGACTGCAAAGCATATTGGAGCAGCGAGGCTACAATGTAGGCAGCAAGGCGAACGGATATGACGAGAACTCAATTCCGTGGGAATATCTCACTGGTCTTCTTGGTGCAGCCAGGCAACTCGTCGAGTCTGAGGGCGGCCAGTCACAAACTTCTCTTTCAGCAGCGTTGGATGCGTTGCGAAAGCAAACGATGCGTGAGTCGCTGGTATCTCGTGACGAAATTCAGGCGCGCATCACCCGCGCCGTCGAACCAATGGGCAAAACGATTGAAAAACAAGCGGACGCGATTGAAGCGATGATTGATGCGCGCAAGCCAGCGCAGGAAATCGCCGCAGCGATTGATGGCTACACGCAGGCTCTCAAACAGTTCAATGCCATGAGTTCGGGCGGGGATGATTTCCGCATGTCGGGATCCGGGAATGCCATCGGATATTACACCGCATTGGCCGGTGCTCTCAAATCTCTGGGGAATGGCGATTATCAGGAAGCGGATCAGAATTTGAAGAGCGCAAACAATCAGAGGCAACAATACGGAAGCGCAGTCCGTGGTGTCCGCGATCAATTCGTCACCAAAGTCCAAAAAATGTTGCAGGAAAAAATGACCGCGACTCGCGAGCAATCCGTGGCTGAAATTGTTTCGCGTATGACCGCGGTGAAGGAAGCGGCAGATATCACGGCGCTCATCCCGGAAATTGAAAAGCGGTCGCGCCAATTGCGCACGAACGACAGTGGTGGAAACAACGACGAACTGGCACGGCTGATGGAGCCGCTGAGGGAACTGCAAAGAGCATGGGCGATGAATAACGTTCAGGCTCTTTTACAGCAGGAGCAGATGCTCTCGTTCACCCAGAGGGATATACCGGCGGTATTCGGCAAGGAATTTTCCGCCCTGCGCAAACGCATCTCGCGCATTGTTTATTCGGGCGCACTCAAAACCCCGGAAATCAATGCGGCTCCTTACGCGGAGAAAGAAACGGAGGCGGCCATTCAGAGTTTTTGCGATGACCTCGCTCAACGAGGCGAATGGCGGAGATTGTTCGACACTTTTCAACTCAGACAAGCGGTCGATCAGAAATATAATGACGACATGAGTGCCATCAGTTCTTTTCTCACAGGAAAAAATTCAGAACTCGCAGAGCAATGGCTGGACGCTTTGCTCGCTTACAAAAACGTCCTGCGCAGCACAGCCAAACGTGCGCCGATCCAAGCCGCAGCCGAGCGCATCAAGGAGATATCCAAGGCGCATCCAGAGGCGGCCAAAGAATTAGCTGAAAGGGAGAAGTCTGGCGCGGGCGCCAAGGCTTCATTTGAGCAAAAGGCGAAAGCCGCCGCCGCTGTCGGCCTTTCAGTGGGAGGTTTTACCAACTAGTGGCTCAGCATCTGTCGGTGCTGCACACGTTCTTAGTGAGCATCTGTGCGAGTTGCTCCGGCTTGGTTTTGAAAAACCACTTTGAGATGTTGTAGCGGTTGTTCGAGACGAGTTCACAGACGCGGCGGGCGAATGGTTTCAGTGCCGGGAGCGCGAGGCGCTGTGACCAGTTGCGGTATTTGCGCAGCGCCCACAGGCACATGATCCACGCATCCACGCCAGACCAGACTTCGCCCGTGTCGGCGATGACGATGAGCTGACGCTCCGGCGACAGTTCTCCAATGCCGGGGAATCGCTCGTGGGCTTCCTTCAATTGGAATGCGAGGAACTCCAGTTCCACAAACGCCGGCTGGGATGCGAACCACGTGCGGATGTTGCAGCACATCTGACAGTGGACATCGTAGAGGACGGTGAGTTTTTTCATAAACTTGACGCCGCCGCAGGAGGGATGCGGCGGTGGTTTTGAATAGTTACCTGACCGGCAGGTGCGTGGTGGGTGGCACTGGCGGAGGAGCGGCATGGAGCATGGCGTCTTTGCGCATCCGGTTGAAGACATAGACGTTCAGGAAGTGCATGACTCCGAGGGTCAGCAGAACGATGCCGATTTTGGTGCCGAGGCCTTCGAGCATGCTGGCGACATCGGTCGGTTTATCCCCGTATTTCACGGCATAGACGACGAAGCCGACATTCACGAGGTAGAAGCCGACCACGAGGAGGTGGTTGACGCTGTCCGCCAGCTTTTCGTTCCCGTGAAATGCGTCCACGAGAAAGATGCGCCCGTGTTTATGGAGCGTGCTGGCGACCCAGATGGTGGTGATGACGCTGATGATGAGGTAGAGAATGTGATGGGTGACGGTGATGTTCATGGTATGTTTTGTGTTTAGTGTGTTTTCCGAAAATTGTGAAAGTAAGTTGCATAAAAAATTATTTGAGCCATTTCAAGGCCCACGGGACGACCTTGGACTGTTCGGATCGCGCGATCTTGCTCAGGATGGAATCGGCCATTTCGACGAACTCCAGTAGAGCCCGAGTCTGTTTGGTAAATACGGCGGCATCGGGATCGCGGAGCGTCTCTGTGCGCTCGATGCAGTCTTTGAGAACGCCGATGGCCGGGCGAATTTCACGGCGCTTGCGCTCGCGGGTGACGATGCAGAAAATCTTCCAGACATCCTTCTCCGCCTCAAAATACTCCTTCCTTTCTCCTTTGCGGATGACGCTTCGTATGAGGCCCCATCCTGTCAGCTCCCGGAGATTGGTGTGTGCGTTGCCCCGGCTGATCTGAAGGTCTGCCATGATGTCATCCGTGCTGAGCGGTCGGGGGGTGATCATGAGCAACGCATGGATTTGCGCCATCGTGCGGTTGATGCCCCATGCGCTGCCGAGTGCGCCCCATTGAGCGATGAACTCGTCCCGTGCAGCGAGGTAGGCTACCTTGTCTGTGCCGGTGTTCGTAGGTTTCGTGATCATTCTGAAGTTTCAGAAAACACTGAAAGAATGTTTGTGGCAAGAAGAAAATTTGAAACGGGTGCTTCGCTTTCATTCCTTTCGATGCAGTCGAGGCACTCGATGGCGCTTTACAGACGAATGATAGATCTGAACTTTGAAATGCAAAATTAGACGACAGACACCTTCGTCTCTCCGAGCCCGAAACCGCCATAGTGCGCAGATCAAGTGCCTCGCCGTCTGCACAATATTTTTCGGTCCCTTCAGCATCGGTCTCCTCCTCGAAGGCGCGCGGCAGAAACTCACCGGAAAATACCCGGAGACAGGCCGCCGGAGTAGGGGAGTGGATGCTCCTTGGTAATAGAGCTTGCTGCTTCCGTTGTTTGTCTTGAGGGTCGCGGAAAGCCTCACTGCGCAGGAGCCCAGTAACAAGATAAGGTAGGTGTTGAGCAAGCAGCGGGGAGACGGGATGAAGAAACTGATTATAAACGCTTTCATGAAAACAACTCCAAAGGCTCCCCTGCGCAACCTCGGCGTGAACCAACAAGAAGATGCTGTTTCAACGTGCAACACCGGCGTGGATTTCAAAGAATCAAGTGAGAGGGGTGAAGACTGCGGCCGGTGTCAGATACAGTTGTCGCGATTCGCCCGTCTGGCGTTGCTCGTCCTGACTGGAGTTGCGGTGTTTCCGCAAAATGCAAAAGCTGTCCCGAGTTTTGCCAGGCAGACCGGCATGTCTTGCATCACCTGCCACACGGATTTTCCGCAACTGACCGACTTTGGTCGTCAGTTCAAACTCGGTGGATATACGCTCGGTGGTGGAGATACCAACCTCCCGCCGTTCGCCATCATGCTTCAGCCATCCTTTACCGAAACGAAAAAAGGACAGCCGGGCGGTGCCGCTCCACACTACAGGGACAACTCCAACTTCGCTCTGAACCAGGCCAGTATTTTCTACAGTGGCAGATTGTTTGGTCCCTACGCGGAGAGCCTGTTTGGTTCGGAGACTGCGAGTTTTCTGAACAAATTCGGGACGTTCTTTCAGGCAACCTACGACGGTGTGGGAAAAGCATTTGCATGGGACAATGCAGAACTTCGCTTTGCAGATTCCACGACCATTGGCGGGCATCCGCTCAACTATGGCTTTTACCTCAACAACAATCCCTCGATGCAAGACCCATGGAACAGCACGCCTGTGTGGGGATTTCCATTCAGCGGCTCCAGCCTCGGGCCAACACCGGGCGCGAGCACGCTCATTGATGGCGGATTATCGCAACAAGTGATCGGGCTTGGCGGATATGCGATGCTCTCCAATTCACTCTATCTGGATATTGCGGCTTACCACACGCTCAGCGCCACTTTTCAAAGAGCGATGGGTGTGGATCCAGCCGACGATGCACAGGTGCCGGGGCTCGCTCCCTACTGGCGGCTCGCCTATACAAAATCATCGGGCAACCAGTCGTTTGAAGTCGGCCTCTTCGGTCTCGCCGCAAACACCTACCCGGGCCGCGACCGTAGCGCCGGCAAGGATCGGATCTTAGATTGGGGGTTCGATTCCCAATACCAAATCTCACTCGGCAAAAACGACATCACAACAACTGCGTCGTGGATTTACGAGCGCCAGCACTGGAACGCCAGTCAGGAACTCGGTGGAGCAGCCAACAACACCGATCATCTTTGGACTGCGAAAGCCACAATAGACTACCTCTACGACAAGACATACGGCGGAGCCATCAGCTATTTCTGGGTGGATGGCAGCAACGATCCGCTGCTGCATTCGGAGAGCCTGAGAGGTTCGCCGGAAAGCAACGGCCTCGTGCTTCAACTTAACTACATTCCGTTCAATAAATCCGGCGGCCCGTCGTTCTGGCCAAAGAGCAATGTGAAACTGTCCGCCCAGTATGTGATCTACAACAAATTCGACGGCGCGCACTCGAACTACGACGGCACCGGAAGAAACGCCAGCGACAACAACACCCTCTATCTCGAAGCGTGGATCACCTTTTGACCGCAACCCCAATCATTCAACAACACCGCAACTCCACACAAACATGAAATCAAAACAAATCGCCCTCACATCCCTGCTCGCATTCTGCGCCACCCTGAGTGTCGCCGCGCCTGACGGTAAAACCATCATGATTAGTGGCGGGGATTCCATGAAATACACGGTGACAAAAATCGAGGCATCTCCCGGCCAGAAGATTGTCGTTGTGCTTAAAAACGACGGCAATATGCCCAAGGAGGCAATGGGTCATAATTGGATTCTCCTGAAAGCCGGCGAGGATGCACAAGCCTATGCAAATGCCGCAGTCACCGCAAAAGCGGAGAACTATCAGCCAAAATCGCTGGCGAGCAAAGTGATCGCATCCATTGGACTGCTCGGCCCCAAGGAAAGCGGCAAAGCCTCCTTCACCGCTCCAACTGCTCCGGGAACCTATGCATACTTATGCTCGTTTCCTGCGCATTGTCAGGTCGGCATGAAAGGTGTTCTGGTTGTAAAATAGATTTTGAGCGCTCCGGTTCGCACTCGCGGAGCTCGATATGGCATTTGTCGGTCGTCTATATTGGGAGACGATAGCTGTTCCACGCAGCTTTGGTGTTTATTTATTATGCTGAATCGGGATTTTTCACACGTGCAATAGGCACTTCTGAAAAAAGATGACGCTCCCTTCGTCCCGGCGCATAATGAGTTGGTGACTGAGAAAATCCTGAACATTGCCGCCTACAAATTTGCTCCGATGACGGAGTTGAAGGCGTTGCGCGCGCGGTTGCAGGAGTTTTGCAAGGCGCGCGCTTTGAAGGGGACGATTTTACTGAGTCCCGAGGGGGTGAATCTTTTTGTCGCGGGACTGCGTGCGGATGTGGAGGCGCTGATGGAATTGTTGCGGTCGCTGTCGGGTTTTGAAGATTTGCAGGGGAAGCTGAGCGAGACGGACGAGCAGCCTTTTCAGCGGATGCTGGTGCGGTTGAAGCGCGAGATTATCGCGTTTGGCGTGGAGGGAATCGCGCCGGGCGAACACACTTCGCCGAAGGTGGCGGCGAAGGAACTCAAGCAGTGGCTCGACGATGGGAAGCCGGTGACGCTGCTCGACACGCGCAATGATTACGAAGTGAAGCTGGGCACTTTCCGTAATGCGCTGCCCATCGGCGTGGATCATTTCCGGGATTTTCCAGCGGCGGTGAGGAAGCTGCCGGAGGAGTTGAAGGAGACACCGATTGTGATGTTTTGCACGGGCGGCATCCGGTGCGAAAAGGCGGGGCCATTCATGGAGCGCGAAGGTTTCAAAAAAATCTTCCAGCTTGATGGCGGCATCCTGAAATACTTCGAGGAGTGTGGTGGCGCGCATTACGATGGAGACTGTTTTGTTTTCGATCAGCGCGTGGGCGTGGACCCGAGTTTGCGCGAGACGGATTCGGCGCAGTGCTTCCATTGCTTGTCGCCATTGACTGCCGCCGAGCAGGCCGACCCGCGTTATATGGCGGGAAAGTCGTGCCCGCATTGTTTTCAGACGCCTGCCGAGCAGATGCACGCGGCCATCGCATCGCGCACGGAGACGATGCGGAAGCTCTTCACACCGCTCCCCGGCAGCACGCCCTACGATCAATTCAAGCCGCTGAACATCCCGCAGGTTTGCGACGGGCAGACTCTCCTAGAGGCGCTCGCACACGTGGTGAAATCATTCACCGAAGAGGAATGGCTCGCGCGCTGTGAGGCTGGGCGCATTTTGGATAAAGAGCACCGTCCAGCCGAAGGGTCGCGCATCGTGCGTGCTGGCGAGCGTTACTTTCACAAGTGCGACCAAATCATCGAGCCGGACGTGAACCCAAACGTCGAAATCCTCCACGAAGACGAGGCGGTCGTCGTCATCAACAAACCCGCACCGCTGCCGATGCATCCCGGCGGACGCTACTTTCGCAACACGCTCCAACATCTGCTGAGCGCCGCCTACGCGCCGGAGAAGCCTCACCCCGCTCACCGGCTCGACGCAAATACGACGGGCGTAGTGCTCATCACGCGCACGCGACATTTCGCGGGATTGCTCCAGCCGCAGTTCACGCGCGGCGAGATCGAAAAAACTTACATCGTGCGCGTGCAGGGGCATCCAGCGAGCGATGTGTTTGCGTGTGATGCGCCCATCAGCGAAGAAGCGACCACGCTCGGAGCGCGCACTGTGGACGCCGTTGACGGACTGCCCGCGCGCACGGAGTTCCGCGTTTTGCAACGCCTGCCCGATGGCACTGCGCTCATCGAGGCGCGTCCGCTCACTGGCCGCACCAATCAAATCCGCATCCATCTCTGGCATCTCGGCCATTCCGTATGCGGTGACACCGCATATCTTCCCGGCGGAAAAATCGGCACGCAGCAAACTCTAGCCATCACCGACCCGCCGCTTTGCCTTCACGCATGGCGCATCGCTTTCACCCACCCGAAGACAAAGCAGCGCATGGAATTCACCGCCCCGCCGCCATCGTGGGCCGATGATAACTGCTGAACCTGCGCCACTCCATTCCCCGCAAAACAAACAGGACGCGCCCCGTTGAAGAGCGCGCCCCATCGCGCGGAAAAAACATCCGCGTCCATCCGTGACATCCGTGGTCAATCATCCGCGTGCATCCGTGGCGACTACGGGCTCACCGTCACTTTCGCCACGTCCGTCCAGTCGCCGTTGGGCGTGCCTTTGTCCCAGAAGCGCATCCGGTATTCGCGCACCTCGGGCGTGCCGGGGGTGAGCAGCGGACGTTCATCCATGTAGGGACTCTCGCTATCAATGCCGAGGAACTCCCATGCGCCGCCGTTGCGACGGCTTTCGATAAACCCGAACGCCGCGATTGAATGGCTAAATGCCGTCGCCGCCGGGTAGAATCGTATCGAAATCGGGTTCTGGGGCTCTGGGTCTTGGTAAAAGCGGCGTGGTTGCGATTTGCGCATCCAGAGCGTTTGCGATGAGGGC
>CAIYUV010000145.1 GCA_903929475.1 uncultured Spartobacteria bacterium | reverse complement strand
CTGACAGTGGTGCCTGAGCCCGGAGCGGCAGTCTCGCTGCTCGGCGGCCTTGGAATGCTGCTCGGCCTGCGCCGCCGCCGGAAGTAAGAAGTTCCAACAAACAAATCACCAACTGCCATGCAGGGCCACCGCCTTGCATGGCAGTTTTGGTTTTGCGGGGAAACCGGCACAGTTACCCATACGTGGATGAACACGGATGTTTTGACCACGGATGACGCGGATGGACACGGATACTGAACAGCCTCGCACGGAGAACACGGAGTCTCGCGCAAAGATGGTAAATGGCACGGCGGGCCAAAGGCCCATCAACAAGCCAGCCCAGGGCAAGGCCGCGCCACGCGCGGACGCCGCCCTGGGTGACATCCAGACAAGGCCAAAGCCCTGCAAGGGCGGCGCAATTTGCCACGCCCCCTTGGGCTTTGGGATTTGTTTTGCCGGGGACCCAGGGCGGCGCTCGTTGCACTTCGCTTGCCCTGGGCTGGCTTGTTTTTGCACTTTTGGTGCGCCTGCACATCGCCCTTGTCACGCAATCGGATAGGCATGCGTTCATCCATCGGGTGATCCCTGCTTTGGGCGGAACATTTGCGTCTTTGCGCGAGTGGCTTCTCGCTGTTTGCGTGTCTCCGTGAACGCCGCGAACTCTGTGCGAGGCAGCACGGCCTGCGCTTCCTTTCCTGCCTTCCTGATTTCCTGATTAAAAGTCTATGGAGCGTGGCTTGCGCTACTTCACTGTTTTCAAATAGCGGACGATGTCGGCGAGTTGGGTGTCGGTGAGGCCGGGGGCGAGCGGGGGCATGACGGATTTTCCCTGCACGTAGCCGGCGGTTTTAATGTCGGCGAGTGGGATGTCTTTTGTGCCGCCGCCCATGCTCATGATGGTGAGTTGTTTTTCATCGAGCCCTTTGCGGAAGCCTTCGATTTTTGCGCCGTCTTTCATCTCGACGCGGTAGAGGCGGAAGACGGTTTCGATGGCGGCGTCGGGGTCCACGATGGAGGTGATGAGTCCTTCCAAATCTCGGCTGGCGGAGCCGTCGAGCGGCGGGGCGAGGGAGATGCCTTTGTCGCCGATGTGGTGGCAGGCGAGGCAGGTGGTCTGCACGAAATTGCGGCCTTCATCGAACGGGCGGTCGCCGGCGGCGGCGATGGCGGCTTTCACGGCGGCGATGCGTTGGTTGATGGCGGCGGTTTCCTCCGCAGTGTGCGCGGGCTGGGTGGCGATGATTTGATCCCATCGCGGGTCGCTCGCGACGGGAGCGGGGGCTTTTTCGGTGACGAGGCGCAGCAGGAAATCCTGAAAAGCGCGCTCGTAGATGCCGCCGAGGGGAAAGTGTCCATGGACTTTGCGCATTTCGACAACGGGCTCGCTCCAGCGGCGCAGCCACGCGACGTGCTCGGGTGTGGCTCCGGCGCGGCGGAAAAAGCGCAGGATTTCGTAGCGCACCGTCCACGCGGTTTCATCAGCGAGCGGCTGTAAAAGTGCGAACGCTTCGGCTGCGGGGACTTTCAGCGTGGACATGGCGCGGATGGATTCGCGGCGGACGTTGGGGTTTTTGCTGGCGAGCAATTCCTTCCACAGTGCCTTGTCGAAATTGCCGGTATCCTCCATTGACCACAGCGCTGCGATGCGGGTGTCGTCGGGAGTGTTGGTATCGCGGATGATCTTCGCCAGCGCGGGTGCGGTTTCTTTTCCGCCGCGCGCGGCGATCTGGTGCCATGCGGCGCGCATTTCCCATGTGTTGTCGGCGGAGAGATGGGCGGGCAGTTCGGCGACGGGCACGCGCGTCATGTCGGGAATGGTGCGCGGGGTCTGGCTCTTGTGGCGGACGCGCCAGATGCGACCGCGTGTTTTGTCGCGGCCCGGATGGTCGCGCGCGACTTCGTTGTGCGAGATGATGCGGTTATACCAGTCGGTCATGTAGAGGCAGCCATCGGGGCCGAAGGTGATCGCGACGGGGCGGAACATCGGGTCGGCGCACGTCACGAGGTCGCCCGCTTTTTTGAAAGTGAACACGCCATTTTCGCCCAACTCCATCGAGACGGCGTGGATGGCGTTGAGGATCGGGTTCGCCACGTAAATGCAGCCGTGCCACGGCGCGGGATACGAGCCTTTGCGGTCGTCGCAAATCGCCTGGCCGCTGAAGCCCGTGCCCCCGAGATTGAGCCCCTCCGCTGTGGGCGGATGCAAGGGCGCGGCGGGGTGCATTTTCGTCTGGATGAAGCTCGGATAAGTCGAGTCCTCCTCGAAGGGCGTGACGCTGAAACCGAAGTCATTTGCTTCGTGGATGAACACGCGCCCCTCGCGCGAAACGGCCCACGTCCAGATGTTGTTCATGCCGATGCCGATGGCCTCATGGCCCGTGCCGTCGGGGTGGAAAGACGCGATGACCGTCCGGCTGAAATCAATCGTGTGCCCGGCGGCGTCCGTCGCCTTGCCTGTGTTCAGCACGCCCTGCGAATACACGATGCGATGGCCCGGCATGAGCGAGAGCTGGTGCGGGAGCGTGTGCGTGTCCTGCACGCCGTAGCCCTTGAAGAGCACTTTGCGCGAGTCGGCCTTGCCGTCGCCGTCCGTGTCCTCCATGAAAAAAATCTCCGGCCCCTGCGCGATGAACGCGCCTTTTCCATACGGCAGCACCGAGAGCGGCATCACCATGCCGTCAGCCCACGTGCGCGGCGTCTGCGGGCCTTTCGCGCATGGGTGGTCAATGATCACGATGCGATCCGTGCCGGGCTGTTTCCAGATGTTGGGATCGTTGTCGCGCGGATACATCGTCGCCGTCTGCGACCACAGCCGACCGGCATCGTCGAAAACGGCCGTCATCGCTTTTGGCAGGCCGGTTTCCTCGCTCGCGACGAGTTCGATTTCAAAACCCTCCGGCAGCGTGAAAGCGGCGCGTTCCTCCTCCGGCGTGCGCGCCACGGCGTCGAGCGCGTTACCTTCCTTCACGTTCGCTTTGGGAGCCGGTTTGGGTGCGGCTTTCAGCTTCGGCCCGAGCGCCGCGAGATCCTTGGCGTCGCCGCCGCCGAGCAGCACGTAGTCGAGACCGAGCATGAATTTCTTCGCCGCCTTCGCATTGGCGCCGGTCACGGTGAAAGCCAGCCGATGATCGCCCGCCGTCAGCGCCACAGCCTCGCCCAGCGCGATGGTGCCGCTGTGAACCACGCCGTCGTTGTAAAAATCCAGCGCGCCCGCGAGTTTTTTGCCATCGAGCGAGACGTCGAAAATCCCGTAGTCCGCCGCCTTCGTGAACCCCGCGCCGATGCGGTAGGTGCCCGCCGCCGCGACTGGCAGGGTAAATTCGAGCACATCCCCCGGCTTTGCCTCGAACCACCACAACTGCGCATTCCCGCTCCAACCCCCGTCGCCGTAGGGCCGCATATCCTGCACATGCGTCTTTCCCATCTGCGCGGCCACCTGCAATTTTTCACCTTCGAGAAGAGTGCTCGTTTTCCCAGCCGCCGCATCCTGCGCGTGCGAGAAATCCGGCGCGCCGCAGGCAAGAATGGCGAGAGTGGTGGAGATGAAAAAACGGGCGTTCAGCGAAGTCATCCCCGCTTCCAACATGCCGCAACTCATTTGGCAATACCCTTGAATGGCTAAATCAGGGGTCGCCGAGGCTCTTCCTTTCAGGCAACTGCGGGGTCCGCCAGGACGGGGCAACGCCGGGCTGCCATTTTTCGCGGTATCCCGCACGGCTGTCCCGGTAGCGCTCCTGAGCCTTCCGGCAGAACTGCCGCCGCTTCCGGTAACAAACCCATTTCCCGCAACAGCGTTATTCCGGCTTCCGGTAGACATACCGTGCATTTCGGGAACCATACCGGGCGCGCTGGTAGGCATACCTTTTCAAAAGGTAGCGATACCTTTGCCGAGGGTAGCCATACCTTTTCGAAAGGTAACGATACCATTTCGCGCGGGATAGCTCCCATTTCCTCTGTAAACGCTCACTTTTCCTCCAGAGAAGCCCCTCTGTAACCCAAGAGCGACGGCAGAAACCCCGGCAAGCCCGCCCGAGGGACGACAGCCGTTGCGCTTTGAATATAGCCCAGCACATCAGTGCTGGGAACCCCGCCCACCCAAGCTAGAGAGGCCAGCGAAAAATTGTGCACCGAACTGGCTCAGAAAACGGTTTCGTATGGCGAAAAGCAGGAGCTTTCGTAGCAAGCTCGCGATAGCAGCGGTGCCAGGGTTCATCGGCGTGTGTGGCAAACATGGACAGGGGCTTCTGGTTGTTGAAACGCTGCACCCTGCCGCTTTTGTGTGCAAGAGGCGAAAGTTTTTTGCGGGGCGGGTGAGGCACCGACGGGACTATCTCGAAACGACTATCTCGTTGCTCCTTTCAATATTATTCAAGAGCCTGCGGGCATAAACTTATGTCCATTCCATTTGAACCAACACGTTCCTACGTTTACAAAGCCGCCCGCTACGAACTACTCCCGCGCATAGCGGAGGTAGCCCGCGACTTTGGAGACGAACCGTTCCAACTTCGTGAGATTTCCAACCGATTGCTTGCGGAAACTTACACGCCGGAACAACTGGAAATTCGCATCAAGAAAGCGGAGTCGGACAAGACGGAGAAGATGAGTAAGATATTCGGGTTCTACATTCCGTTTCTTGCTAAGAACCTGCGGGTGTTCGAGAACCTCGGCGGCGGGCGGTTCAGAAACATCTCGATCGACGAGGAACTAGCGGAAGCCGATGCTGTCGCCACTGACGTTGAATCGAACGATTCCGGAATCATCTATGCGTATACCTTCCCATCAGTAAGGAGGGTTGACGGCAAATTCCCAATAAAGGTTGGGTTGACTACGACGGGCGATACTGATGCGAGAGTCACGCAGCAGTGTAGGCAGACTTGCTGTTTTGAATATCCAGTTGTTCTCAAGACATGGGAGGTCCAGCGGGTTGCTGCTGTCGAAGATGCAATCCATTCGACTTTGGAAGCGCGCGGTTCAAAGCGTGATGCACCTGGAAATGAATGGTTCGACACGACGCTTGAAGAGATCGAGGCAATCGTGAAATTCGTTCAGCCGATACAGCGTCCTGTTGGTCGACAATAATTGTGTGCTCACTGATCGGTTTTCCCCAAAGCTGTTCATGCTCTGGTGTGTGCTGGGCGCGGAAGGTTCCTTGAAGTGATCCCAGCCTTGCCAAAGAAAAAGGAGTGGTGGTTTTTAGCCGCCGCTCCTTTCTCGTTTTGAAGTGGTTTTTTATTGCGAGTCCACGGGTTTCAGTTCGCGGATCCAGAGGTTGCGGTAGTGCATGGGGTTGCCGTGATCCTGGAGTTTGATGGGGCCTTTTTCGCCGTGCTTG
>CAIYUV010000144.1 GCA_903929475.1 uncultured Spartobacteria bacterium | reverse complement strand
TCATACGCTTTGAGGTGAATCATCGTATGCACGCGATTTTCACAGTGCTGACGCTTGGTCTGTGGGGCATCAGTTGGGCGGCGCTCACCATCGGACAGCGCATACAACCCTGGCGCTGCGATAAATGCGGATGGAACGAGCCTGATTTTTCAAAAGTCCGTAAAAGGAGCAAGGGCGCGGAAACAGAGAAACCGCCCACGCAAGCCGAAGCCAAAGCTGACACAGCTGAATAACGTTTGCAGCAATGGCGCTGGAAATTTTTCGCGGCACGGGGCACCATCCGCACCATGAAGACAGCCTTTCTCCTTTACATCCTCGCGGCCCCCGCATTTGCAGCCACTGCCTACGACTCGCTCGGCGCGCTCGGAAAACAGCGCGGTGACGGAACGTTGGATCGCGTCACCGAGGTGCGCGGCACCGGCGGCGCACCGCAGCCTCGCTCGTGGTTCATCGTCACACAGGACAAAGAAGCGCGCGGCGGTGTGAGGGAGTTTGAAATGCAAGGCAGCAAGATCGCAGGCGAACGCACGCCCGCTGGACGCGCGTTGGGCACGACGATGAACATGAGCAAACTCAACCTCGACAGCGACGGCGCGCACACCGTCGCCGAGAAGGAGGCGAAAAAGAGCGGCTTCGCCTACGACCATGCGGACTACGCGCTGCGCGCTGGCACACACGGCGGTTCGCCCGTTTGGGAAGTGCGCCTCGTGGATGAACGCAGTGGCGATGTCGGCACGCTCACCATCGCTGCGGACTCGGGAAATCTTCTTACTGCCGACGGGTTGAAAAAAAGCGGCGACCGCACAGCTCCGCCAACACCGGCAGTCGCGAATAACACCGAGCGTGTGGAGCGCCCCGTGGCTTCGGACAATATCAAACCCAAGGCTTGGAATGATCCACGCCCTCAGTCCACAGGACGCAGTCCGAGCGAAGGGTTCCAGCGCGCGGGCGACAAAGTCAGCAATTTCTTCGAGCGCGCCGGGACTCATATGAACATGCGCTTTCACCAGCTCGGCGACAAGATTCACAACAAAGTCACCGGCGACAATCGCGACAGCACCTCGCGTTTCCGCACGCCCGAGGAAGAAGAAGATGCTCCCGAGCCAGCGCCCGCTCCAGCCCCGCAGCCACAGCCAAAACCGAAATCGCAGCCACAGCCACAGCCACGGACTTACCATGATGCGAACGGCACGGAATATTACCGCCCCCGGGACTAGGTTTCGTTTCCCGACAAGCATCCCTGCCATTCATTTGAAATTGCTCCTTCCACCCACGCATCCAGTCCTTAGACTCCAAACAAAATCATGAGCATCACATCCATCATCGCCGACTTAGATATAATGAGTTTGCTTACGCATCCCGCCACACTCGTCATCTTCGGCATCATCGCGCTCATCGTCGCGGTGATTCTGTTTAATTTCCTAGGCATCTGGGTCCGCGCCAAAGTCGCAGACGCACCGGTGGGCATGCTCACGATGATCGCCATGCGCCTGCGTGGCGTGCC
>CAIYUV010000143.1 GCA_903929475.1 uncultured Spartobacteria bacterium | reverse complement strand
TCGAGCCACACTTCGCGCTGCCCCCACTTGGTGCGTTCGCTTTCCTGCTGCTGGAAGCCGGCCATCTGCGCCTGGGCCTTTGCGAGCGTGGTGCGGAGGAGGGCGTGGTTGCCGAGGAAGATTTTGAAGAGGAATACGTTCAGCAGCAGGAAGAGGCACGCACCGACGATGCCTGCGAGGACTTTTTCGCGCTGGGACATTTGTGCGATCATCGTGGTTTGCCGGTGATGGTGAAGCTGACTTTGTCGTCCTTGAGCGGGGTGTAGGGCGGCGTGGGCGCGGGCATGTCCCAGCGGTCGGTGAGGTCGGTGTCCTTTTTCAGTTGCTGGGTGAATGTGAAGTGGCTGTCGGTGGTGCCTTCGCCTTTCACGATCCACTCGCGCGGATTGAAGGAGAAGGAGGTGAAGTTTAAATTGAGGCCGGGCTGCGCTTCCCTGGCTTTGCCGAGGTCGCGGATGAGCAGGTGCATGACTTCGATAATGTAGCGGTCGGGCTCGACGGCTGGCGTGAGTGCGTCCCAACGGGCGATTTGTTTGGCGATGCCTGCGTAGCGCGGGGCGGTGTCGGCGACTTGCTGCTGGGCTTTGCGCACCTGATTCTTTGTCCACGCGAGGTAGATGAAAGCGGCGGCGACGATGAGCAAATAGACGACGGCTGCGGTGAGCAGGTTTTGCTTCAGCTTCTCCCCGCGATGCCGGCTGCGGGCGGCGTGCTTCCATGCGGCGGGGAGTAAATCGAGGCCCGTGTGCGCGATGACGGCGAGTGATTTTTCGCCGGGCTGCGCGATGGCGCCATAGCCGAGTGGCTCGACTTTTTTCCCGAAATGCGCGGCGAGCGGCTCGGTCAGCGAACGGCAATCTTCGGCAACGCGGATGGCGGTGAAGTCGGAAGGCACGCCGTCGAGTTCGGCGCTGATGAGCAGGCCGGGGAGTTCGCCCATGACGGTCTCGGCGTCGAGCGAGGCGATGGGCTGGGCCCACGCGAGCTTCCCGCCTGCGGCGATGGCGACGACGGTCTGCTCCTGCTCCGCCCAAAGCACGAGCGTGGTTTCATCGGCAGGGCAGGCCGCAGCGATGCGCAATGCCTGGAGGCCGATGTGCGCAGGGACGCGCCCGCTTTCGCGCAGCGGCGCGCAAAGTTGATCCAGCTCCGCATGTGCGGCGGTGATGCTGAGGATGGTGCTTTCGTTTTCTCCCTGACTGAGGATTTCAAATCCGTGGCTGACATCCTCGACGGGGAAGGGGAGCGTTTTTTCGAGCTGAAGCTGGAGCATGTCCGCAAGCTCGGCGCGGTCGGTGGCGGGAAGTTTGTGGCGCTCCAGCAGGACGGACTGGCACGGGAGCGCGAGTTCGAGATGCGCAGTGGCGGGAATGGACGCGATGGCCTCGCTGAGCGTGGGCACGGTGCGATCCTCGCCTCCACTGATGTGGAGCCGCCAGCCGTGTGCCTCCGGTGTGAGGAGGGCGTTGGTCGTGCCGTTTTGCTTCATTCTTTCCACTTTTTGATCTGCGGGTTCTGGCTTCCCTTAGCGGCGACGACCTCGACTTGTCGAACGACTTTTCCCGACCAGCCTGTTACAGTGATGTGCCAATTCGGATCGCGGAGGCTGATTAAACCGCCGAGCGCGCCCCACTGCGCTTTGTTCATGCCGAGGAAAGCCTGCACGGTTTCGAGCTTTTCGATCTTCGGATCGTCGAGCGTGCCATCAATGCCGTCGGGGCCTTTGCGCCATTTCAAAAACCGATCAATCCCGCCGTCGCTGATGCCCGGCAGCAGGCGCAGGATGTTTTTCTCCGCGCTCGTGAGATCAATCGGCCCCTGCGAATCCACGGTGAGATCATCCTGCCAGCCGGGCTGCGAAGTGAGCGGCTCGGTGCCCGCGACCTCGGCGATTTCCTCGACGCTGAGAAACTGCCCGCGATTCGGCGGGTGGTAGCCGACAGTGTCTTCCTTGCCGTTGATGCGCTTGAGATTGTCGCCGTCGAGCCAGTCGAGCATGCAGTCCACGATGCGCTCGCGGGCGTTGAATTCCACGCCACGCGATTCGAGCCAGCGTTTGAAAAGGTCAATGCGCACAGGGTCTTCACCGTTCAAGAGCGCATTGATATTCAGCTTTCCGCCCTCGCTGACCATCTGCACTCGGTAGCCGGGATCACTTTCCGCCATCGCCTGCAAAACCGGCGTCTCCTTGCTCACCAAGGGATGCAGCGCGAGGTTGACGCCGCTGTGCGCCATCGCTCGCGCCTCGGTGTCATTTTGCTGCTGGCCTGCCACGGCGAGTGTCTGCTGGATAAATGACGCCCACACGAGCACGCCCGCCGTGATGACGATGAGCGCCCAAAGGACGAGCAGCAGCGCAGAGGCGCGAATTTGTGAAGGGCGCGGGATCATCCTGAACGGTGTGGTTGAGGGCCAACGGCCCAGTTTTATACCAGCCTTGGGCAACGCCCAAGGTATGCTTGCCACCACGAACAAAGGGCTGAAAGCCCGGCGCATTTTTTTGCGATGGGTGACACAGATGGATCGGGCCTTCAGCCCTCTTGTCGTCTTTGCTTCGGAACCTAGGCCGACGCTCGTGCCTCGCTCTGACCTAGGCTGGCATGGGCAGGGCCGTTGGCCCGCAATTGTGGTGTGCGAGTTCATTGCTGGGTCATGGCTGCGGGGACGCCGAGCACGGCTTCGTAGGGCGACTCATCGCCTTCGCGGAGGATGCTGAGGATGACGAAACTCGGGCGTGCCGCCTGGTCGCGCCAGTTGTCCAGCACCTGACCGAGACGCGCGTCCCAATAGCGGATGGTGAGGCCGGTGACGTTTTGCAAAAGCGGCACCCACGTCGCGTCCTTGTCGCTGCCGCCGGCGATAAGGCCGCTCTCGGTGTCGAGCAACGCGGGCCGGCGCCACAGGCCGATCTCGTATTTGTTTTGGTTGTCCTTCAGCGGCTGCATCCGGAGCTTCACGCGATATTCTCCGCTCGCGGCGGTGGTCATCAGGCCGGGGCCGCCGCGCGAACGCCATTCGATGGAATCGAGATTGGTGCCGCCGAGCTTCAGCCCTTCGCCGAGGAGCGAGGACTGGCTGCGCGGGACGATGTTGCAAAGCTCCTCCTGCACGAGCGAGGCAAGGCGCTCGACGGCGAGTTGCTCCTCGGTGTCCTGCACGGAAGATTGGATCGCGTGGAGGTTCGACTGCACAATTTTGAAAATGCTGAACGCAATCGAAGCGAGGATGATGACGGCGAGGATGACCTCCAGCAACGTGAAGCCCGAGCGCCGCGCGAATGATTGACGACGCAGGCGCGCGGGAGCCGTGCGCAAAGACGCAGGGATGCAAAGCTCTGGCGACTTAAAAACTTCTCCGCAGATGCGGGCAGATGATTGACCACGGATGTCACGGATTCCACGGATATTTGTCTCCGAATCGCTGTCCATCCATCCGTGTCCATCCGTGTCATCCGTGGTCAAAATCATCCGGCAATCCAAGCTTCGCAATAGACCGGCATCGGTCTTGTCGTTCGTCATTGGAAAGGCATTCGTCATTTTGGATGCGGGGCGGAATCAGCGTCGCGCAGGAGGCGTGGTGGGTGGAGCTGGAACAGGAGGTATTCGGCGCGCCGTATCGATTGTTCCTGACCCACTGTTCGGCGCACCGTTACCGTTCGGCGCACCATTTCTCTGCCGTGGATAAATCATGAACGACATCTCTCGCGTGATCGTGTCGCCGTTGGATTTCCAATTCAGCGAGAGCGTCACTTTGTAGAGCCCGAAAATTTCCTGATCCTTTTCGTTGTGCAACTGGAGCGTCTCGCGGGCCATGTTCATCGTCATCCCCGCCCATGCGCCCTTGAGTTCCTCGCTGGATTTGTCCGTGTTCAGCGGGAGCGCGCCGGTCTCGATTTGCACCCAGTAATTTGCGAGCGCACGCTGGGCGAGGGATTCCTCACGGCGGTATTTTTCGCTCTTCATGCAATTCTCCATGCAGCGCCCGAGCGCGAGGACGCCCATGGCAAAGATGGCGACCGCAAGCATGCACTCGATCAACATAAACGCGCGCCGGATGCGCATGGGTCTTCGTGATTTGAAAGCGGGCGTCGTCATTTCACTTGCTGGTCGGTGATTTCGCCGTGCCCCGTCAGCGGATTGTATTGCGCCGCCCATGTGCCGTCCGGGCCGGAGTAATTGACGACGACCGGCTCACACGTGCCGCTGCGCCAGAACGTCCATTTGCTCGGCGTGTTTTTCGGCGGCAGCAGTGAAGCCGGTCGCAGCAGGGTGTAGCCCTCTTCTTTTCCACAACTGATCTGATCGGGGGCTGCGTTCTCCTCGTTATCCGCGTGCTCTTCGTGCATGGGTTCGTCCGGGCTGATTGCGACGCCGCTTTCGTCAATCCGGAGCGCCCACGTGCGCTGCTCCTTCACGGCATAGAGCTGCGCCTTGCGGGCGAGCGAGTCGAATTTGTCAAACGTGTCGTGCAACCGCCGCTCGGCCATCATCCCGCGCACGCTCGGAACGGCCACGAGCATCACCACGAGGATGATGGAAACTGCGAGCATCAGTTCGAGCAGTGTAAAGGCGGCACGGTTGCGGGACATCAAGGTCGGAGAAGTTGTGCGCGCCTTTCAGAAAAGACGAGCATCGTCTCTGACAACGCCAGACGCGGAATGCTCAAACGCGGGCAACATCAGATGTTGCCGGAAACCGTTCGCTGCGAAGCGCCGCTGAAAAAGAAAACCGGGCCATCCTGCTGCATTCGCTCAGCGTGCCGGTGCTCGCGTTGCTTATCGTGCTCGTGGTGCGCTGGCTGCCGGTGGCGGAATACGTCACGAGTGCGCAGCGGAAAATCACCGAACTCGAAGTATGGGGCGCTGTTCTTTACCCGCTGCTCTTCGCCACGTGCAATGTGCTGCTGCTTCCGGGCGGCGTGCTCGCCATCGGCGCGGGATTGTTCTTCGGGCTGTGGTGGGGATTTTTGCTCAACATGATCGGTGCCACGCTCGGCGCGGCTGTGGCGGTGTTGCTCGCGCGGCGCTTCGGTCGTGGTTGGGTGGAGCGCCGGCTGCACACCGGCGGAAAGTGGGCGGCGCTCGATGCGGCGGTCGCACGCGAAGGTCGCTGGATCATTTTTCACAGCCAGGTGCATCCGCTTTTTCCGACGAGCATCCTGAATTACCTCTACGGCCTCACGCGTGTGCCGGTGCGCACTTGCATCGTGTGGATTGCGCTCGGGCAGGCACCGGGGATGTTTCTTTACGCATTTCTCGGTCGCTTCGCGCAAAGCGGGCTGCGCGTGTGGCGCGGCGAAGGCACGCTCACGACGGCGGACTGGGCGCTGTGGATCGGCGGACTGGTCTCGATGCTCATCGTGACAGGCATCCTCGCGCGCATCGCGCTGCGCCTGCTCGCAGAGGCCGGTGCTGCGGATGAAAAGGGCGAGCGATCTTGAGCACTCGCTTGGCTGTGTCCCAAATGGGAAGGCAGGGTGAGAGACAGAGACAGAGGTGCTCAATTATTTTCCTCCTTCCTGCGTCTATTTTAGGACACAAGCGACCTTCTTTGCGTCTCCGCGTCTTTGCGCGAGATTTTAAAGCGTTCTCGACGCCGACGGCGCTTGTCAGAAATGATTGCCAGCCATGATCCGCAAAGCGTTTGTCATGTCCGTCAACGAAGGCTGCGAAGCCGAATACATCCGCCGGCACCAGCCCATCTGGCCCGACTTGGAGGCCGCGCTGCTGGAACATGGCGTGAAGACATATTCCATTTTTCACCACGCGCAGACGCGTCAACTTTTCGCCTACGTGGAGTTTGAAAGTGAAGCGCAGTGGGCCGCCATCGCGCGCACCGAGGTCTGCCGACGCTGGTGGGCGCATATGCGCGAGCTGATGCCATCCAATCTCGACAACAGCCCCGTCGCCCTCGAAATCCCGGAAATCTTTCACATCGAAAAATCCTAAACGCCGGTGACAAATTGTCGCCGCGCCCTGCAAACTCATTTCCATGTCCCGCTCCAAATCCATCACCGCAGCCTACCGCCTTGCCCACGAACGCTACGCCGATCTCGGCGTGGATGTTGACCGCGCGCTCAAGGCCCTCGCAAAAATCCCCGTCTCGCTCCAGTGCTGGCAGGGAGACGATGTCGGTGGTTTTGAAAACTTCGGCAGTGCCCTCGGCGGCGGACTCGCCGTCACCGGAAATTATCCCGGCAAAGCACGCACGCCCGACGAACTGCGCGCCGATTTGGAGAAAGCGCTGTCGCTCATCCCCGGCAAACATCGCCTGAATCTCCATGCCTTCTACGGCGAGTTCGGCGGCAAGCGGGTGGATCGCGACGAAATCGAAACCGCGCATTTCAAAAACTGGATCGCGTGGGCGAAGAGCAAAGGCCTCGGCCTCGACTTCAACCCGACGTGCTTCTCGCATCCGAAGGCCGCTGACGGTTTCACGCTTTCGCACCGCGATAAAGGCATCCGCAATTTTTGGATCGAGCACTGCCGCCGCTCCCGCGAAATCGGCGCGGCGATGGGCAAGGAACTCGGCACGCCGTGCGTCACCAACGTCTGGATTCCCGACGGCTTCAAGGACACGCCCGCCGATCGCCAGTCTCCGCGCGAACGCCTCGCCGCTGCGCTCGACGACGTTTTCAAAAAGCCACTCCACGCCAAGCATAACCTCGACGCCGTGGAGCCGAAACTCTTCGGCATCGGCGCAGAGAGCTGCACCGTCGGCTCGCACGAATTCTACCTCGGCTACGCCATCACGCGCCGCAAGCTGCTCTGCCTCGACGCCGGCCATTTCCATCCCACCGAGAGCATCGCCGACAAAATCTCCAGCGTGCTCCTTTATCTGCCGGAGATTCTGCTGCACGTCAGCCGCGGCGTGCGATGGGACAGCGACCATGTCGTCACCTTCACCGACGACCTCCAGGCCATCGCCCGCGAAATCATCGCCAGCGGCCACGCCGACCGCGTCCATCTTGGCCTCGACTACTTCGACGCGAGCATCAACCGCATCGCGGCCTGGGTCATCGGCACACGCAACCTGCTCCGCGCCCTCCTCGTCGCGCTGCTCGAACCGCCCGCCATCCGCGCCGCCGAACTCGCCGACGACAACACCACCCGCCTCGCCCTCCAAGAAGAAAGCAAGTCGCTCCCCTTCGGAGCCGTGTGGGATTTCTACTGCGAAAGCAAAGGCGTCCCCGTCGGCGAAGCGTGGCTGGCGGAGGTGAAGGGGTATGAGAAAAATGTTTTGAGCAAACGGGGCTGAAAGGGCTGACGATCATGCCATTTCTGTGGGAAATTCCAAACGACTACCCTGAAGACGCTATTGGAGAATATGTGCGAGGGGTTTCACCCGACCGTTTTCTGCTGCGCAAGGCATGTCGACTGGAAGGCTCGTTCGGCGTCGCAACGGTTCGCTTTGAAATTGATTCGGGTGCATTGCGAGGTTTTGACCACCTTCCAAATAGTTCGATGATTCCCCTAGTCACGCCCCGGCTAAAATCCTTGATCGAGAGCGTCTGTCCGAAGGACGCGGAGTTCTTTGAAGCAAAGGTCATCACTTCGGATGGAGAGTTGTCCGGCTATTCACTGCTGAATGTCACTCGGTCTGTGAAAGCGACAGACATGTCTCAGTCATCTGTCGTTCTGATTCCCGGAACCAGTGCCATCATGAAATTCAACCGCCTGAAGCTTCTTCGAGGCTGCATGGGTGAGCATCTACTTGCTCGCAATTCAGATTATCTGTCACATCTGTTGGTGAACGATAGTCTCGCCCAGAGAATCCTGAATGAAAGATTTTCGGGTGTTTGGTTGATGCCACCGGAGGAGGTTCACCCGTGATAGCGGCCCCACTCCTCCAACTCACCTCCGTCACCAAATCCTTCGGCGCGGTGCGCGCGCTCAAGGGCGTGTCGTTCGTTCTGTGAGCGGGCTATGTGCTCATTGAGAGCGCCGCGAAGCTCTGTGGTGATCGGTTCCAGTTCTGAGCCGTGAAGCTGCGCTGCTTCGCAATTTACGAAGCGAAGCGGACGGGGACTTCGGCGCGGGAGGTGACGGCCTGGCCATCCAGTCGCGCTGGCTCGAAACGCCAGTTGCGCACGGTGCGCAGCGCGGCGGTGTCGAGCAGTTCGTAGCCGGATGTGCGGCGGATGCAGACGCTGGCGGGTCTGCCTTCTTCGTCCACTTCCACGAGCAGGAACACGGTTCCCTTGATGCCCGATTTTTTCGCCTCCGGCGGAAATGCGGGTGCGGGGCAGCGTGAGTATTTCGCCGGAATGTAGATGCCGCCAGCGCCTTTGCCAGCGAGTCCGCCGCGAACGGAGGAGGCGGATTTTTTACCAGCTTTTTTGACGATGCTTGGCGGCACGGAGACCGGCGACAGTGAGGCTGCACCGAGGGTCGTCACGATGTTTGCGATGGGCGTGTCGTGCGATTGCGGTTGAGCAACCGTGATGTTTGTCACCGTGGCCTGCGTTTCATCTGCCAGTGCCGTCTCTGGCAGAGTCTGAAGCATTTCATCAAGCGTGGCTGCGTCACTTTCTTCGCGAAGCGAATCCACAAACAGCGAAGCAAAAACATCATCGCCGTGTTCGCTGTGTTGTGCGGCCTGTGGCGGCTGCATCACCCACACGGCAGCTCCGACGACGACTGCGCCGTGAAGGAGCAGGGAGGCGAAGAGTGATTTGCCGCTGGTGATCATGCTGTTGCTTTTATGGCGACTTGCTTTCGGTGACTTTGCCGGAGTCGTGGTTCGGTATCAAGCAGGGTTAATTGTGCTGGCCGCTGACGGGAATGTAGTGGTGCTCCTGACTGCTCGCGGGGGCATAGTTTTTTCCCGCGCCCTTGTCTGTGTGTCCGCTTGGGCCACCGAAGTCGTAGCCGACGACAAGGAAGCCGATCTGGCGATCCGAGGCCTCGTTTGTTCCGAACATGCACGATGCATCAATGTGCAAATTCTCCGTCACGCGCCATTGGATGCTAGGCCCGATGTTGAACTGATGTGCGGGTTCTCCGCGCGCACCTTTCACCGTGTCGTGGTCGTAGAGAAATTCCACACCAACGCCGAGTTTGCCTTCGATGAGCGAATAGCTGAGGCCGCCCGTGACTTGGAACTCCTGCTCGCGTTCGCCGCCGGTCTCGGCTTCCCAGACGAAATTTACGCCCCAGTGAAAGCGCTCAGCAAACTGATCACCGAAGAGCATCTTGAATTCATACACGTCCGGCCCCCAGTGTTTGTCCGCGATTTTATATTCAGCGTAGAGCGTCGGGTTGCCCCAGATTTTTCCCCAGTCGGCAAACGCCCAACGTGCTTCGATGTTGAAGCTTTGATAGTGGAAGCGCCCTTTGCCATCGCCTTCAATATCGTTGTAGAGATCGAGTTGGATGCGGTGTGGCAGGCCGATCTCGACCTCTTCCAGCAGCCGGTTTGAAATACTGCCGTCGCGATGATGCTTGATACGCCACCAGCTTTCGATGCCGACTTCCCACGGCTCTTTTTGAATATAGACGCGCGTGCCGGGAAAGCGGCGGGAGCCTGTCCATTCGGGGCGCTGTGTTTCGCCGACTGGCATTGATTCGTTGAGTATGGAGTTATCAATGGCGTTGACTGTGGGCATTCGCTGCACGTCGCCGTTTGCGTCTGTTTTTTCCGCTGCGAAAGCGGCGCTGGTCGCGATGGCGAGGGTGAAGAGTGAGGTGAGTCTTATCATTTTGTGTGTGGTGTTTTAAGATGGTTGCCGATGGCGGGGCGCGCATTAGCGGACGGCGTGCCATTTGCTCATGTCCGATGAATTTCCTCTGTGTGAAAGTGTGCAGCCTTTGTCCGATGCCGCTCGGAGGGTCTTTGCATGAGCAGAAAGTGATCGCCGCCGGAGTGAAGCGGGATACTTTCTACCACCGATGAACTCGCTCACCCGCCGTCTCACGCTGCCGTTTGTGGCATTCGTCGTCGCGGGTTCGCTTGCCTTGGTTTTGTGGTTCGGGGCGGAGGAAAAGAGGCAGTCACGCGAGCAATTTGCCGCAATCGCACGGACAAATGCGGCTTTCATCTACGCTCAAAATCTTCCCAACAGTGAGCGCACGGCGCAGGCCCTCGGCGAAGTGCTCGGAGTAAGCGTTCACTTTCTCGATCCACAAAACTCATGGCTGCCCAACGTGGACGGCTGGTCGAAATCAAGTGCCGACGAATACCACGCACTGCCAGCGGGAGGTGGAGTTTTCATGCTCAATGAATCATACGAGGCAGCGGCAGCCCGCATCAGCAAAGGACGCAGCCTACTTTTAGTGCGCCCGGTGGAGCATCTGTCGGATTTCCTTTTTCGTCCGCGAACACTCGGTGTGCTTGCAGCATTTTGGGCGCTGTCGCTCGGGCTCGCGTGGTCGCTTGCGCGCGGGATTGTGCTTCCGTTGCGTAGGTTTGCTGCGCGGCTCCCGCACATCGCGGATGAAAATTCGGAGCCGTTGCCCGAGGCATCGCGCACTGATGAAATCGGCCAGCTCGCGCGCGCCTACGATTCCACACGCGCGAAACTCGCCGACGAGCGACGTGCCCGCGAACAGGCAGAGCGACTGGCTACGCTTGGCAAAATGACCACGGGCCTTGCGCACGAAATCAACAACCCGGTCTCCGCGATCAAACTCCACACACAACTGCTCGAAGGAGAAATCGCGGATATGCATGGCGAAAGGCTCTCCATCATCCTCGCCGAGACGGCGAAGATCGAAAGTCTCGTCAGCCAGTGGATGTTTCTCGCGCGCCCGCAACCACCGCAATTATCGCCGTGTGATCTCGCCGACTTGATCTCAGCGAGCGTGAAAACACTCGCCCCCGCAGCCGCACACGCGAACGTAAAAATCGTGAATCAACTCGTGCCGGGTCTTCTCGTGAACGGCGACCGTCGCAGGCTCGCGCAAGCATTCGACAACATCATCATCAACGCAATCCACGCGATGAGTGCGCGTGGTGGCGAACTGAGGATCGAATGTCGCGCGACCAACGACGGCGGACGGAAGCACATCGTCTCATTCACCGACACCGGCGCTGGATTTTCCACCGCCGCGATTGCGCGCGGGACGGAACTTTTCTTCAGCGAAAAAGAAGGAGGCATGGGCATCGGCCTCAGCGTCACATCGGAAATCGTGCGCGCCCACGGCGGCGAGCTGCGTCTCACCAATGCAGCTTCCGGCGGTGCCGAGGTCAGTCTTTACTTGCCCGCTGTGAACTAAGTTTTTGGTGCGACAGCACGCCAGCATTCGAGAAAGCCTGTGGCGAAATCCTGCGGGCGTGCGGCGACCCAGCGGGTGAGTTGTTCGTGGGTGAAAAAACTACCGCTCTCGATTTCCGCAGGCGGAAGTTGGAAGGGGCCGTTGTGCATGGCGCGGTAGATTTTTACGAACTCCCAGCCGGTCGCCTCGCTTGAGGGCAGTTCGCCGATGCACTCCAGCGATGCGCGCACGCCGAGTTCCTCATCGAGTTCGCGCGCTGCGGTGATGTCGTAGGTGTCGCCGGCATTCACGTGTCCGGCGGCGCTGCTGTCCCACTTGCGGGGATGCACGTCTTTCCAACGCGAGCGGCGCTGGAGAAATAACTCACCAAGTTTGTTGATGACGAAAATATGGACGGCACGATGGCGCAGTTTTTCCCGGTGGACTTCCCCGCGCGGGCGCTGGCCGATGACTTTGTCGTGCTCGTCCACCACGTCGAAAATTTCCCCGGTCACATCCTGTGCCTTCGCGGAATGGTCTCCGGTCGCTCCGCTCGCGAGGTTCGTGAGTGCGACCCACTGTGCGAGACTCAGTTCTTCCGCACGTGCGGTCTCCGGCACGCCGAGCGCGGCGGCGAATTCCGGCCAACGTTCGAGTTGGATGTTTTTGCGGAGCATCTTGCGGCGCTGCGCAAATCCGCGCTTCACCAGCGAGGTGAACAATCCGCCGTCGCATTCCGGAACTTCGTCGTCGTTGCGCGGCGTGAGGCTCACCACGGCGGAGTCCACTTTTGGAACCGGCGTAAAAATCTGCGCTGGTAAAATGCGCAGCAACTTCACCTGCCAGCGGCGACCGATGAGCAGCGTGAACGAGCCGTATGCCTTTGTGCTCGGCTCGGCGCAGAGTCGCTCCGCCACTTCGCGCTGGAGCGTGAGGACGAAGCCTGCTGCGGGCGACGGCTCGGCGGTGAAATGAAACAGAAGCTGGCTGGAGACGTAGTAAGGGAGGTTGCCGAAAATTTTCACCGGGCCGCGCGAGAAAAGTTCACGCGGGTCGTAGGTGAGCGCGTCGCCATGCACGACTTCCAGCTTTGGAAATTCCGTGCGCAGCCACGCGATCAAGCGGTCATCTTTTTCCAGCAGCACTCCATTTTCCGAGCGCGCTTGTGCGAACTCGGTGAGCGCACCGAGTCCCGGCCCTACTTCCAGCCATGCTTCGCCGGGCGCGATGTCCGTTTGATCCACGATCCACTTCGCGAGATTTTGGTCGTGAAGGAAATTTTGCCCGAGGCTTTGCGTCGGCTTTGCGCCGAGTTCCGCGAGCGTGGCTGCGATGGTGGAGAGCTTCAAAGCGGCGCTACTTCAGCTCCGCGAGCTTGGCCTGGATGGCTGCGAAATTTGGCAGATCCTTCGGCGTCGGGGTTTGCTCGGCGTATTGGACCACGCCCGCTTTATCCACGATGAATGCGGCGCGTGCGCTGGTGGCACCGATGCCGGCGAGACCGGGGAAAAGAACGCCGTAGGCCTCGGTGGTTTTCTTGTCGAGGTCGCTGACGAGCGTGACGGTGATGTTCTTTTGCTGCGCCCAGGCTTCCTGCGCAAACGGGCTGTCCACGCTCACCCCGATGACTTCGGCATCGAGGCCCGCGTAGCTGCTGATGCCTTGCGTCACGTCGCAAAATTCCTGTGTGCACACGCCGGTGAATGCGAGCGGGAAGAAGAGGATGACCGTGTTCTTTTTGCCGAAGTTGGCGGAAAGCGTCACGTCCTTGAGGCCGTTGGCGTCTTTGCTTTTGAGTGTGAAGTCGGGGGCTTGGGTTCCGATGGCGATAGGCATGGTGTGATGTGGTTGTTTGTTTTTAAAATTGGAGGGCGGCTTGTATGCGCGTTGGTGCCTTTGAGCAAGGCTGGTTCTTAGCGCGCCATTGCCGCTTCGATTTCGTCCGCCTCGATGGGGATGTTGGCCATGAGGTTGGTGTTCCCGTTTTCGCCGATGAGGACGGTGTTTTCGAGGCGGATGCCGAGATTTTCATCGGGAATATAAACGCCCGGCTCTACGGTGAAGACCCATCCCGCCTGCATTGGCTGGATGAGGTCGCCGACATCGTGGACATCGAGGCCGATGGGGTGGCCGAGGCCGTGCATGAAGTATTTTTTGACGGCCGGTTTGTCGGCGGTCTGATTGCGAATGTCGCTGGGTTTGAGCAGTCCGATGGCGAGAAGTTCGTCGCTCATCTGCGCTTCGGCGGCTTTCTGCCAGTCTTTGTATTTCACGCCGGGAACGAGGCGGTCGGTGCTGTCGCGGAGGACGCGCAGGACGGCGTTGTAAAGTTTGCGCTGGCGGCGGGTGAAGCGGCCATTCACGGGGATGGTGCGCGTCATGTCGGAGTTGTAGTTTGCGTAGGCGGCGCCGACGTCGAGGAGCATGAGCTGGCCGTTTTTGAGCGGTGCGCTGTTTTCGCTGTAGTGGAGGCAGCACGCGTTTTTTCCGGCGGCGATGATCGGCTCGTAGGCGAAGCGCCCGCGTCCGCGGATGAATTCGTGTGCGAACTCTGCTTCGATGTCCGTCTCGGTGCGTCCTGGTTTTGTAAAACGAAGGACGTGCTTGAATGCCTTCGCGGTGAGATCGCAGGCGCGCTGGATGACGGCGATTTCGCGAGGGCTTTTTACGAGACGAAGTTTGTGGAGCAGGGGCGCGAGCCGGCGGTAATTGTGGAGCGGATAGCGGCGCTGGATTTCGCGGATGAAGCGGTCGTCGCGTGTTTCTACATCGGAGGGGGCGCGTTTGTGTTCGTTTGTGTTGATGTAGAGATTTTCCGCTTCGAGCGCGAGGCGGCGGAACAGGCCGTCAAATTCCTGCCTCCATTTTATCTCAGCGATGCCGGTGTGCTTCTTCGCTTCGTCCTTGCTGAATTTGTGTCCCTCCCAAAGCGCGTTTTGTTCGTTCGGCTCGCGGAGCAAAAGTATCTCGCGCATTTTTTCATCGTCCGCATCGGGGAAAAGAATGAGCAGCGTTTCCTCCTGCTCGATACCGGTGAGATAAAACAGGTCGCTATTGGCACGAAGGGAATACGAGGCGTCGGCGTTTGCCGGGAAAACGTCGTTCGCGTTGACGATAGCGATGGACTTGGGCGGGAGCAGCGCGGTGAGTCGGGCGCGGTTTTCGATGTAGAGCTTCGGGTCGAGCGGTTCGTAACGCATCGGTGCTTGTTGGCGGATGAGGGGAGGCGTGGCAAGTTTTCAAGGCGCCCCAGCCGAAAAATACCCGATTTTAAGACGCGGCCAATTCACCGACTAATCATCTTTATTTTTCTTCTTTTTCTTGTCGTCCTGTCTCGGGTATTCGTGCTGTGCCTTCCATTGCGCGTTGTATTGCTCTTGTTGTTTGCGCCGGTTCTCTAGCTGCTGTTTGGCCAATTCCTGCTGTGATTTGCTCGAGGATTTGTGGTGCTCGGAGCGGTCTCTTTCGACCCTCTGCTGATATTCATACTGCCTGTGCTGCTGCTCGTATTGATAGCGATCCTGCCTCCGTTGATCATCATACCGCGAAGCATAACCGTGGTCGTGTTTGTGACTGCGGTATTTCTGGCAGTCGTGCTCGTTAAAATAGTAATTGCGTCCTCCGTAGATGTAATAAACACGGTCGTGTTGGCGATAGACTGGGACGTAATATGGGCGACCACTGATATAGACGTAGTCACGCTGGATGAAGACAGGCCCTGAATCGTAATCGTCGTAATAACCACCACCGTAGCTGGGGCCACCGCCATAGACACGCGCACCACCATAGTAGGTGCCATAGCAGCCGGTGAGTGTGAGTGTGGCGAGCGCCGAGAGGGCGAAGAGGATTTGTTTATTCATGTGCGTGGCTGGAGTGCTGGTTCGACAGCGAGAGATGTGGATTTATTCGATACGAATTTTTTTTTCACAAAACACGAAGCTCAACCGCCGTAGCTGCTCTCCACGCGCTTCGCGACGTCGAGATAGCCGTAGTCGGATTCGTAGATTTCCTTGAAGCACTGGAGCGACTCCTCGCGCTTGCCCATTTTTTCGTAGGCGAGACCGAGTTTGTAGAGGACTTCTTTTTTGATGTTGTCCATCGCAATGATCTCGCTGGCGGCCGTCTTGAACTGGGTGACGGCGAGATCTAGCATCCCCTTTTCCACGAAGCATTGACCGAGGAGGTTCATGGCTTTCAAACGAACATTTGGATTTTGGCGGGCGCGCTGCAGTTCGGGTATCGCCTCGGTGAACTGGCCTGCATTCATCAGTGCCTCGCCGAGTTCGTAGCGGAGTTGGAGATCGGTCGGGTTGTCGGCGACGCGTTTTTTTGCTGTCTCGATGACGGAGCCGTCCCGCTGTTTGGTGAGCATTTCGAGTTCGTCTGCGTAGGGCTGGGCCTCGGGGTGGGATGCATCCACTTTGGAGAGCCAGTCCTGAAGTGTTTTGATGCGTCGATCCAATTTACGAAATTCCAAATCGCTCTGTTTGCGCGCGATGCTGGTGTCGCCGCCGTTCAGCAGAGTGTTTGTGTGGGTGTAAAACCAGATTGCATTTTCGAGGTATCCGTCCGCTTCATCGGCGGGGCCGTTGTCGGCGAGGGTCACTTCAAACCATTGCTCGTAAAGGCTGGCGAGGCGGCGGGAAAGATCCACGTTGTTCTGATGTAGTTCCCACGCTGCGTAGATTTCACTGACTTGCTGGCTGATTTGATCCGAGGTGCGCACGATTTTCGCCCGGTTTTCAAGTGCGACGGCTTCGTCTTTTTTTCCGAGAAGGTCGCGAAAATTCATGCTGCCTCCGCTTTGGGCAACTTCCTCCCACTTGCCCCTCTTCAAGGTCGCGGAGGCTGAGGCATCCTTGCTCTTTTTGATCGCTTCCAAATCGTTCGGGGTGATTTGGAGGATGCGGTTATAGACTGCGACGGCTTTTTCATTATCGCCGATTGCCGAGTAATGGGCGGCGAGCTGGTGTAGGATTTTTGTGTCTTTCGGATTAGCCCCCACCAGCGTCTCAAGGGCAAACGATGCGACCTCGGGGAAGCCCGCCTTGTTGGCCGCCTCGAATAACAACTGGTTTGCCTGTTGGCTTTGCGGGTCGTTGGCCAGAGACTTCTCGGCGAGTTCCATTGCAACAAGCGGATCCTTTTTCACTGAGCCGCTGCTGGTGATGCTGAAAGTCGTGCCTGCGAGCGAGAAGGTGCTCCTCCTGCCTTTGTTCTGTGCGAGCGATGCGGCGCGCGCCAGCTTGCGGCCATCGAGGAAGCCGGGCGCTTCCTTCAAAACGGTCTGCACGAGTTGTAAGACGTAGCCGTGATTACCGATTTCATTCGCGTGTTTCGCCTTGAGGAAAAGCGCGCGCGCATTGGAGGAAAGTTCTTGTTCAGTCGTGATGGGCATATTGCGGGGCTGAGGAAGCTAGCATCCCCGTGAACTGCTGACAATGGGCTCGCTCACCTTTTTAATCTGAAAGTTCCGTTATGCCTTTCGGAGCCCTTGGCTATTTCGTCGCCGGTGCGGCCTTCTTTTTTTCCGAGAGTCTGAAAACCACTTTCAAGAAATCGGCCTCTTTCTTTGCATTATCGCCAAAGTTTGAAAAGCCGTTCTCGAAGATCACGAGAAAGCAAAACGTGGACGCTATAAAGAGCGCGAACCAAAATGCAGCACGGATGAGATTCATGAACGGTTCCGGCCTAACGCAAGAGTCGTGCTAGCGCAAAGAGTTTCTCTGATTTCGGAAAACTGATCTGGGTGTTTTTCTATAACATAAAGCAGAGATTTCGCATTGATTTCATCTCCCCGTTTTCGTGCCTCCGAATGAAATATGGAATTCAGGGATCGCGATGAAGCTGAGGTAAAGTGGCGAAACAATGCGTGAAATTTTCGGGCATGCTACGAAAATGTTGGCGACTGCCGCAGGAAGTTCGATCGGCGGCGGCGACGGTTTGATTTCTTGTATGACGGGCGGCTGCGGTGTTGGCAGGGAGACGCTTGCAGGTTGTGAGTTTGGCACCTCGCGAGTGTGCTTTTCCGGCTTCGTGGCGACATACAGCACAAGGGTAAGCACGAAGACGGCACCAGCGACGGCGATTTTCACCCACGGAGCTTTTGAAGGAATTTCCTGCTGCACCTGCGGGCGGGGCTGATTCGGGATGAGAGGAGTGAAAATCTGCGGCGCCGCAGTCACCGGGCGTGCAGCAACTGGCTGCGGACGGGGAGGCACGCCTGGTCTGGCAACAGCCACCGGGCGTCCAACCGGCAGCGGGATGCGTGCAGCTGCGATGTCCGCTTCTATCTCCGCCGTGGACTGGTAGCGCAGTTCGGGGGCTTGCTGCATCGCTTTGAGGACAATTTGATCAATACGCTCGTCGCAGCCGATGCGCTGCGAGGGCAGTTGGAAGGCACCTCGCGGCACCTCTCCGCAGAGCATCTCGTAGGTCATGATGCCGAGACTGTAAATATCCGCACGGTGATCCACATCCATGTCCCGCCTTTGCTCGGGTGCTATGTAGTCGGGCGTTCCGAAAACGAAATCCGTCGTCGAGACGCCCGCATTGTCCGCACTCGAATCTATGAGCCTCGCCAGCCCAAAATCGGCCACCTTCACATTGCTCTCCGTGTCCACAAGCACATTGCCGGGCTTGATGTCGCGATGCACCACACCCTTCCCATGCGCATAGCCCAGTGCCGCACAGATCTGCTCGACCACCGAAAGCGTCTGTTCGAGATCCAGTCCGACCTTGTGGATGATCTCAAACAGATTGGATCCCTGCACATATTCCATGATGCAATACAGACGCCCGTCCGCCGTCTGCCCGAAATCATAAACTGAAACGATATTCGGATGGTTGAGCCTCGCCATCGCCTGCGCCTCGCGGCGGAAACTCGCGGCAAAATCATGTTTGCTGCTGATTTCGATCGGCAACAGCTTGATGGCAACGAGCCGCTCCAGCGCAGTCTGCCTCGCCTGATACACCTCCCCCATTCCACCCCGCCCTATCAGTTGCAATATCTCGTAATGGGGAAACAGCCGCGCAATTTGTTCTACTTGCAAGGTTGCATCCTCAGATACTGGCAACTCATTGAATTGGCTTTCTCTGTCCATGGTGGGAGAGGTTGTTAAAAGGGGGAACACCGATTCGCAAGAGCAAAAAGGCACGCAGGGTTTTCAGAAGCCCGGCTTGTGTTCGCAAACGCCTAAAACGTCTTAGCCTCGAAATTCGGGTTCACGCTGTCGAAGGTGAGGGGCGTGTCGAGATTATTGAGTTTCACCACGCCCTTGCGGACGTAGCTCTTGATCGCATCGGCGTAAAAACCGCCGGTGCTGCTGCCGGCGTTCGCGTCCACTGCGGTGACGAGGATTGAATTGAATTTTGTCGCCGCAACGACTGAGTCGGACAAGGTTCCCTTGACGATGAAATTCGCGATGGTTTTAGCGGAGACAAAGTCGCCAATGGCGGCGGGCTTCGCAGCGATTCCGACGAGAAATGTGCTGCCGGAAATGTCGCCAAGATGCACGTCGCCGACGTTTCCGTTGGTCTTCACCGTCACGTCGCTGAGTGCCCCGGCGACGCTGAAAAGGTTCAGCTTGTCGAAACCGGAGACAGTAACACTGGTTTCGAGATCGCCCGCGATTTTCAATGTGCCGATGCCCGGTGCGCCGATGCTGTTTGCCAGAGTGTTGGTCGCGTCGTTGAGCCACTCCTTTGCGAATAAACTCGAAACCGTCATGCCCGAATCGAGCGAGTAGTCGCGGACTTTTCCAAAGTTCAGCGAGAGTTTTTGTGAAGCCACGGGGAAGACGCCGATGGAGATCGTCTTGTCCAAATCATTTTCCGGATGTGTGTCGTCGGTGTTACCGAGGTCGCCGAGCACGATGCTCTTCGCGCCTTCGCTGGCAGTGAAGTGACCGTGCAGATGGACATTGCCGAGGGTCACAGCGCCGATGGTGTCGTTAATGAAAAGATTGCCGAGGTCGGCGACCACTCCTTTGGCCGTCTGGATGCTCAGGATCGATTTCGTGTTAGTGCCCGATACGGATACGTCCACGGTGCCGTCGGTGTTTTTCACCACCGAGCCGGTGCCAGCGCCAGTGAGCATGAGGGTGATGTTCTGTCCGTCGGCGTCCTGCACAGTGAGAGGGACTTTGCTCCTTCCGCCGACCGCGCCGAAATCCAGCGAGAATGTTCGCAGCACGTCCGGGCTTGCGAGTGACACGCCGCTCTTCGAGAAATTGCCCACGTTGTCGTCTGTGAAGAGTTCCTGAATCGTGCTGCCGTTTGCCGTCTCTACTTCTGCCAGCAGACGATACTGCATGCCGTTCGTGAGGCCGGTTGCAGGCACAGTGAATTTCACAGGAATCGTTGTGCTTTTTCCGGGCACGACGTTGATGGCGACATCACTCATCGTCGCCAGCAACAAGTCCGCATTGGGGCCTGTTGTGTCCAGTGCAAACCCCAGGGCGTCGCCCGTGTTTGTGAGTGTAGATTGAGAAAGGTAGAGCTTCACATTCACCTTCCCCTTTGCGAGACCCCCGCTGTTGTTTGCGATTTGGATGTTTGCCACTCCCTTGTCCCCGGGGACGAATGAACTGTGCAGCCCATCGTTCTGCACATCCGCGAGGAGGTTTGGTTTCACCGTCACACTAAACTCGTCAAATTCATCCGCCTCGCCAGTCTTGCTCACTTTCACTTTTACCTTCGCTACGCCGGTCATTCCGGGCGTGTATTTCAAAGCGAGCGCATGAGTCGTTGGGTTGATCGTAGCCGTGACGAGCTTCGTGTCCGCGCCGCTCGTTGCGTCTTTGATGCTCACTACTTCAAATGTGTCACCGTCCGCATTGCCTAGTGCGCTCGCGGCAACGTGGGCGTCCACAATCTGGATTAGCTGCGCGGGTGTCGGCGTCCCGCTCGTGTAGTTCTGCACCGGTTCGTTTCCTGAGATTTGCAAGGCGGAGATAGCGTTCACTACCGGCATCGAATTATCAGTGACGCGGCCAAACACGGTGAAACCGCCGTTTTGTGCATCCAGATTGCTCGAATTGTTGGCGAGGTTGATGAAAAATTCACTCGTCGCGCTGTTCGGTCCGCCGCCGTTATCCGAGGCCACCTTTGCCATCGCCACCGTTTGCAACAAGTTCGAGCGCTCGGTATCCGTCGGGTCGAATTCATTATGCGCCGGCGCAAAAGTGGCGATGTGTTGGCTTGGATCCGTCGCATTGTAGCCTCCGCCCTGCAGAACAAAACCCTGCACGAGTCGGTGGAAAAAGGTGCCGTTAAAATCCGCCTTTGTGTCCTTGTTGGTTAAATAACGCAGGAAATTATCCACTGTCACTGGTGCCTTGTCGTCGAACAGCTCGATGCTGATCACGCCCGGCGATGTCTGGCCTTGCGGAACGAAATTAGTCACCAAGTCAACAAATGTGCGGAAGCTCTTGCTCGGATCCACCATTTTGCCGAGGTCAATCGTCGCCCCTGTATCGCCCACGCCTGCTGTAATGTCGAAGATGGGATTCACGATGGTTGCGGGTGCGATTCGTGATTCGAGGGGTTCGATGAAGTAGCGGGTCATGGCTTGTGAGTGTTGGAAAGGAGCGATTGTGTTCAAAAAATCAAGCAACCTCGCGGATGGTCGTATCATTGGTTGCGGGGTTTCCGGCGAGCGGAATCACATCTTTGCCGGTCGTGAGCGCTTGGAGAACACCACCGATTTTCACGCTATCAATCTGCCGCGCGACAAAGCCGAACTGGTCTCCCGCCCCGCCCGTGCCCGTGACATTGCCGCTGATCACAATGCCTGCGATTTTAGAAATAATGGTGCCCTGAGCGATGGATGCATCGTCGCTGTTGCCGAAGCCGTCATTGTTCGTGTCCACGACGCCGGCGGCGATGCTGCTTGCGATCCAGTTCCCGATCACATTCACCGTTCCGATTTGTGCGCCACCGTTCGTTGCGTTTCCAAAACGGTCATAGCCAGCGAGGATGCGGCTGCCGCTCACGTCGCCGGTGATGCTCGCTTTGCCGATGGCGATGTCCGTGGTTTTTCCGGGTTTGGCCTGGCCGAGCGCGGTGATGAGTGAGGTGTTCACGCCGCCAGCGATGGTCAGCGATCCGATGTCGTGGCCAGACTTGATGCTCGTGGCATTTGCGCCACCAGTAATTTTCAGCGAGGCAATCCGCCCGCCGACTTCGATTACTCCGCTGCCGCTGCCGGGACCTCCCGCGAGCTGGCCGTTGATGGTGATCGCGCCCGCGCCGCCGATTTTTGTGAAGTCGTCCGTAAGCGCTGCGAGGCCGAGGCCGATCAAAATGCTGCCGCTGCCGATGCCATGTTGGCCGGTGATGCCGCCGATGGTCAGCGATTTCAGCGAACCCTCCGCCATGATTTGCCCAGAGCCGTCTCCCGCATTTCCTGCGACAGCACCACCGATGATCACGGTGCCGAGATCGCCAGGCGTGATGTTTGCGCCAGCCACGATGTCGCGCACCTGGATCGATCCGCTGCCGGTTCCGCCAGCGCCGGTGAGTTCTGCGGAAATCTTGATAGTGCCCACCGCACCCTGCGCGATGATGCTGCCGGAATTTTTGCCCGCCCCGCCCTGCACCGCGCCGAGGAATGTCGCCGTTCCAATTCCCTCGAATGCGACCACCGCTCCGCTGTGCGAACCATTGCCGCCGGTCAATTTGTCTGTCACCGGTGCGCCTGCTGCGGGTGTTGTGCCGATGGTAAGTGAGACGATGCGTCCGCTAGAGCGAATTGTCCCCGAACTGTCCCCGTCGCCGCCGAGCAGTGCGCCCGAGACGGTGATCTTTCCAAGCGTGCCGGCAAGCGTGCCGTCGTTGCCGCAGAAGACCGATCCGCTGTTCACGCCGGTGCTGCCGGCGAGGTTCCCAGTGATCGTTGCCGTGGTAATTCTGCCGCCCGCTATCACACTGCCGGATGAAGTCCCGGCAGCGCCGAGCAATCCGCCGGTGATTTTCAAGGTTCCGATATTTCCATCCGCTGAAATCGCACCGTTCAGTTTCGAGATGCCTCCCTTGAGCTCGCCGTTCACCGTGATGGTCGTGATGCTTCCGCCTGCGTGAATGCTGCCCGCGTTGTCCTTGGCGGCCGCCGTCGTGCCGTCGAGCGCGCCCGAGAGTGTCAGCGTGGTGATGTTTCCGCCTGCGCTGATTATCCCGCTGCCGACACCGGTCCCCGCGATTACCGCGCCTGACGTGTTGAGCAAATTTTTCACCACGGCACTCCCGATGTTGAAATACGCCTCGATCGTTCCCGAGTCGTTGCCAGCACCGCCCGTGATGGTCTGTCCGACTGTCACTGCGCCGAGATTGCCGGCGAAAACCTTTCCACTGGATGCGCCTGCGCCGCCTTCGATCACTGTGCTGACTGATACTTTCACAATCGTTCGGTTCGACAGCACCGAGCCGGAGCCGTCGCCCTTACCACCTTTGATGCCCTCCGCTGTCGTGAGGCTCGCGATGTTACCGCCCGCGAAGATAGTCGCCGCATTTTTGCCGGCGTCGCCGCCCGTGATCGTTGCATCGCCATGGACGTTCGCCAGCTTGATCATGCCGATGGAGCCGGTGCTGGTGATGCGCCCCGAATTTTCCCCGGTGCCCGCCCAGAGGTTGAAACCGAGCGTGACATTGCCGATGGCGGCCGTTCCGTTGATCTCGCCGGAGTCTTTGCCCGCGCCTCCGCGGATGTCGCCCGCGATGGTCACATTTCCGATGGTCCCTGTCGCTTTGATCTGTGCGGTGTTGATTCCGGCTCCGCCGAAAATAGCGCCCACTTTTACCGTGCCGATGGAGCCGGTCGTGGTGATCATGCCGGTGTTGTCGGCAGTGTTCGTCGCGCTCACGCCGAGAGTTCCAGTGATGGTGAGTGAACCGATTTTGCCCGGAATTTTCTGTGTCGTGCCGTTCACAACCTTCAGCACGGCGTCGGTGAAATCGCCCTGCACAGTGAGCGAGCCGATGGCGCCGGTGATGTTGCTTTCGAGACTGCCGCCCGCCGCCTGCGTCGTGAGACCCTTCGTGCCGAACGAGAGCACGGTGAGCGAGGCGAGGCCCGTGGCCTTCGCGGGATCGCCCGCGTCAATCTGACCGAGATCGCCGTCCACCACCACAGCGCCGAGCGGGATGCCGAAAATAGCGCTCGAAGCGGCTTTGATGTAGCCCACGTTCACGTGGTCGTCGCCGAGGTTGCCTTGCTTCGCCGCGGTGATCGAAATGCCAGTGCCGCTCGCGGCGTTCGGCTGGCCGATGGCTGCGAGCGTGCTGAGATCCAGTGTTTGCAATTCCTGAGCGCCGGCTGTGTTTCCGCCGTCGCTTCCCGTGCGTGCGTTGCCGGTGTTGAACTTGAAAACACTGTCGAGCTGACCGTTCAACACCGCACCTGTCGCCGTGAAAATGTCCTTCGTGAATTTTACAGTGACCAAATCGCCTTCGGTGTCCGTGTAAAGCATCGTCGAGGGATTCAGCAGAATGGCGGGGGCGATGCGTCCTTCGAGATGCTCGAACGAAGAATCGGTGCGTTTCCCCGCGCGTTTTACAGGCGTTTTCACCTCCGGTTTCGCGGGTTTGCGACGCTTGAGTTTTTCAAGGATGCGGCGGAGCAGCGGGCGTTTCATGTCAGTCGTTGTCCTCCACGCTGAGTGCGATGTCACTGGCATCCATTCCATTGAAGCGGGTATCCGTGCTCGTCGCAGATTTGAGCACGATGGTGAAATTTCCGGTTCCATTTTTGACGGCATCGTCCACGGAGGTGACGATGACGGTTTTCGGCGATGCATCTCCGGCGTTGAAGACGACCTGTGCCACATTGAGCGTTGCGCGCGTGGTGTCCGGCTGCTTGCTGCTGTTTTGAATTTCAATGGGGATGGTCACGGTTTGCGTAGGCGGAGTATCCAGTCTCACGTTGAATGTGGCTGTCTGGAGCGGGTTGTTCGTCGTGCCTTCCTTCACGTGCAGCGATGTGGCGGAAACCAAAATGCCCGGCAGCGGCCCATAGACGACGGTCTTCGGCACGGACATGTGATCGGTGATTGGATCGTTATAGACGAGCTGCGTGATGAGGTATTTTCCCGTGCCGGTTTCGTTCGCGGGCATCCTCACGGTAAAATCGCTGCCGTTTGCGCTTTTGATCGGAAGATTTCCACCGGCGCCTGCGGCCAGCGGGTTTAGCGGCAGCTCGGTGAGAAGCTTCGTGAGCGGGCCAAATTGCAGCGGCGTGTCGGCGTTTGCGCCGGTCGGGTTGAATGTAGCATCGCTCGACAGCCAGAATTTCAGCTTCCATTTTCCGGTCGGTATCTGGCCGCCGTTGATGAGAAACAACGTGCCCGTGATGTCCGTCGCCGTCTTTGTCGCCGAGATTGTGCGGTAGGTTTTGGCCGGATTTTCCGACCACAGGCAGGTGATGTTTGCCTTCGCAAACGGCGGAAAATGCACCGGGCTTGCGAATCCGCTGATCTTTACCGTGGACCACGCGACTTCATCGGCGGCGGGCGAGTTGCGATGGATGTGGATGGCGACCGCGTAAGTCGTCGCATCCACATAATGGTGTGTGCCGAAGACCCCGAAGCGCCCCGCGCCGACTTGTTTCACGACGCCCGTGTCACGCTTTCCATCGCCCCAATCCACGGTGACCGCGAAGTCCGCGATTTTCGCGCCTTGCGTCGTGTCGTTGAAAAATGCGAGCGGCCTGCCGGTGAAAAGAGCGCCGGTGAATTCGATGTTTTGCCCGACGGACGTAAGCGTCGCGCCGGTGGGGTGGACGACGGCGTTGCCACGCCCCGTCTTGGTGGCGCCATTCGGCCCGTCCACGATCACTTGCAAAGGATACACTCCTGCGCGTGCGTAGGTGTGCGCACCCTGCACTTCAAATGCGCCCGATTGCGTGGCCGAGCGCACGATGGTGACGGGCGGATTCGCGCCGCTGGAAGACTGGCGGTTGCTGCCGTCGCCCCAATTTACCACAGCGATGAAATCCGCAGGCAGCACTGCCGCGCCGCCGTGGCGGAAAGTTGCGATCGTCTGCGTGCCGGTTGTCACCGCCTCGGTGGCTTCGAGCGTTTCCGGTGTCACGATGATTGCTTTGTCGCCCACGCCAACTTCGAGAAGCTGGTAGCGTGATACGCTGGATGGCGAGCTGTTGAGAAATGGATCGTTAAATTGTGTGACTGCGAACGAAACATCCCACGCACCCGCTGCGGGCCTCGCGGTGATTTGCAAATTCTGCGCACTCACCCCGGCGTAGATCGTCTGCGTGGTCTGCCCGAAAGCGTTGGTTTCAGCGACGGGGAAGCGCGTGCTGATGGCGTCGCTTTCCAAGTCCGACGAATGCAGCGCAAACGAGGGCACTCCGCCAGCGGGCATCACCGTGGGCGTGAGGGCGTCGAGAATCGGCGGGTCGTTGATCGTGTCGTCCACGACAGTCACGTTGATCGTCCGCGTTGCTTCGTTTCCGGCGGGGTCTTTCACTTTTACCGTCACGATGCCCGCGCCCGGTGCATTCGCGCTCAGCAACAACACTGCGTCCGTCTTGCTCGGTGCCGCACTGAGCGTCGTCATTTTCACGGTCACGTTTGGTTTGTCGGTGTTGCTGTTCGTCGGGACGGCGGCGACCCTGGTCATCACATCAAAACCGCGGATGAGTTGGCCGAAGACCGTATGTTTGAAATCCAGATTCACCTTGCTCGGACCGAATGCCCGCAGTGGATCGAGCGTGATGAAAAATTGCGTCCCGTTCGTCGGCGTGAAGCTGCCTGTGCGGTAGCGCGTGTTTCCGTTCGCCGGGAAAGACTGGTTGTAGCCGCCCGAAGAATTCGCCATCGCAAGCTGCCCGCGCCCGGTGAAAATCAACTCCGGGCGAAACTCGTGGGGAAGCTGGTAATTCAGGTTCAGGTTCACATTTCCGGGCGTGACGCCCGTGCCCGTGCCCGCCGGGTCGCCGCCCTGGATCACGAAGCCGGGGATGATGCGGTGGAAAATGACGTTGTCGTAGTAACCGGACTGCACGTAGCCCGCGAGGAACGCCGCCGTGTCGGGCGTCGCGTGGCGGTAGAGCTGAAATTCCATGTCCCCGTCGTAGGGGTTGCCGCTGCCGTCATTGTCGGTGTGGACGTGCATTTTCACGTGGGGATTCCCCGTTTTCACCCGCGCAAAAATGTGCGGCGAAGACGACACCACCGTGTAAGTCAGCGCATCGCCGTCCGCGTCATCCGCCGCGATGGGAACCACGAGCGTCTTGCCGCACGGGAAGGTCGTCGGCGTGTCCGTCGCGTCCGGGTGTGCTGGAAATGTCGGCGCGGCAGCCCGTGCATTCACGGCCAGCAGACCGATGGTGGCAGCGAGGATGCGGGGTAAAAGTCGGTTCGGCATGAAAATGAAGAGTCGCTGCTTAGATGACGGCACTAGAGCAACCAAGATTAGATTCGCAAGTGTTGTGAGCAAACATTCATGGTCCCAGCGGGGCTGGATCTGGGAAAAGCCGCGCTATTTCAACCTGAAAACACGAGCGCGCTTGCGAGCCGCCGCCGCCCCCTGCTTACTGTTTCCCGCAATGCGCGCCTACCTCGATCTACTCCGCCACGTCATGGAAACCGGACGCTTCAAAAGCGACCGCACCGGCACCGGCACCTACAGCGTCTTCGGCGCGCAGGCGCGTTTCGACCTCACGCAAGGCTTCCCGCTTCTCACCACGAAAAAAGTCCACACCCGAAGCATCATCCACGAACTGCTCTGGTTCCTACGCGGCGAGACCAACGTCGCCTACCTCCGTGAAAACGGCGTCACCATCTGGGACGAATGGGCCGACTCCGAAGGCAACCTCGGCCGCGTCTATGGCGCCCAGTGGCGCGACTGGCGCGGAGCCGACGGCAAAAGCGTGGACCAAATCGCCGCGCTCCTCTCGCAGATCAAAAACAACCCCGACAGCCGCCGCCTCATCGTCAGCGCGTGGAACCCCGCCGAAATCGGCGGCATGGCGCTCCCGCCCTGTCACTCGCTCTTCCAGTTTTACGTCAGCGAAGGCGAACTGAGCTGCCAGCTTTACCAGCGCAGCGCCGACATCTTCCTCGGCGTCCCCTTCAACATCGCCAGCTACGCCCTCCTCACACTCATGGTCGCGCAAGTCACCGGCCTCCGCGCGAAAGAATTCATCCACACCTTCGGCGACCTCCACCTTTACTCCAACCACGTCGAGCAGGCGAAACTCCAGCTCTCCCGCGAGCCCCGCGACCTCCCGCACATGAAATTGAACCACGCCGTCACCGACCTCTTCGCCTTTCAATACGAAGACTTCACGCTAGAGGGCTACGACCCGCACCCTGCCATCAAAGCCCCCGTCGCTGTGTGAACGAAGATGCGAACATTCAGAAAGTTGAGCGGCGAGTGCCTAATTGGGCTTGGCTGGCAGCTTTTTTTTTATATCCGGGCGGGATGTTTGTGATGCTCGGCGCGGCGCGGGCTATTCGATGGTCAACGGCTGTTCTGTTGTTCGTTGTGTCATATGTCAGCAACTGTTTGTTATTTTGGTTTCTTGATAGACACATCTCTAAAAGTTTGGATCTGGCTCTAGTTTGCTACACAGGCATGGGAGTATATGCGCTAACGCTATCATGGGGAGTGATTGCCTATCGCATCGGCCTGCGAAGAAAAATTTGGATTCGTTCTGAACTACGGGCGTGGCGAATCCTTGGATGGTTCATGGTGATTATATTGTTCCTTGGAGCTATCGCTGTTGCGACGACTTGGTATTTGGTCAACAAAAGCGCCTCCCGATGAAAGCCGTCGCCGCCATGTCTCTGAACCGCGTCATCGGGCGCGATGGCGAGATTCCGTGGCATCTACCGGAGGATTTCAAGTGGTTCAAGGAACTCACCACCGGCGGCATCGTGCTCATGGGGCGCAAAACTTTTTCCAGCCTGCCAAAGCCGCTGCCAAACCGCACCAACGTCGTCTTCACGCGCGGCCCGCGTCTGCTTTCGCACGACACCGCATTTCTCGCCAAGTGCGGCGACAAACCGATCGTCGGCAGTTGGGGGATGAGGCTGAGGCGGCAGGGGTTTCAGCTTGGCTTCGAGCGCATCGCTGAGCGCGAAATCTGGCTCGTCCGTGGAATCAATCGCTTCCTCGCCGCGATCGAACGCTGCCAACCGAAGCGCGATGTTTTCGTCATCGGCGGCGCGCAAATCTACGAGCGGCTGCTGCCGAAATGCAGTGACCTTTTTCTCACCGTCGTGAATCGCGAAGCCGAAGGCGACGCCGTCTTCCCGCCCTTCGAGCACCTTTTCTCCGCCGACTACCAAGTCGTGAGAAAAACCGCCGACTTTGAAGTGCGGCACTACGTCAGAGCGTAGGCTTGGTTCCCGTGCGAGGGCAGGGGACCAACACGCTCGCCATGCCGGCGGCGGTGGCGGCCTGGATGCCGGTCGTCGTGTCCTCGAAGACGAGACATTTTTCGGCGGCCACGCCGAGACGGCGCGCGGCTTCGAGAAAGGGATCGGGGTGGGGTTTGCCGCGCGAGTAGTCTTCGCTGCAAATGATGACGTCGAAAAGATGGCAGATGCCGAGTGCCTTGAGGGTGTTGTGGACGATGCGCCGGTGTCCGCCGCTGGCGACGGCGAGCGGCTTGCGCCCGTGCCATTCGCGGGCGAGCGCGACGACGGGCTCGATTGCCGCGATTTCCACACTGAGTTCGAGAAAGAGCTTCTCCTTGTGCTCGACGGTCTCGTCCACTGGCAGGTTGTAGCCGTGGCGTTCGTTGAGAATTTCCACCACGCGCGACGTCGGCACCCCGCCGAGCATATAAAACATCGCCTCCGGGAAATCATTGGCCGCGCTGCCGAGGGCGATTTGCCACGCCTTGAAATGCGTGGGCATCGTATCGGCAAGCGTCCCGTCGCAGTCGAAAATGAACGCGTCAAATTCACCAGCAGGCAGTTCGAGGGAGAACGAACAATGATTCGTCTGTTCGCTCACTAGGGGCGTGAAGATGCCCGTCTTTTCAGAAATGGCGAGCGCGATTTAATTTCAACAGCATAGTGCTCCCCGTAAAGGGCGGCATGGTTTTCATCCGCAGATTCCGCTGAGCTGCACAGATTTTTAAACGAAACTGCGCTGCTGCTGCTTCCTGCGTGCTCTGCGGAAAGGCTGCCTTCTCCAGATTTCATCAGTGGGTTTCAAATGTAGCATTAGAGGCAGGTAAGGAGGCTATGATTAATGCTAAAATTACTATTGACGCACCACAATTAGAGTCCGATAAGCGAATACAAGTTCCCCTACTCTCATCGTAAAGCAATTACCCATAACGAAAAATCCCATGAACAAAAAAACTAAACGTTACTCCGCGCTTGCCCTGCTTCTCGCAGGCGTGAGCATCACCCCGCACACCGCCAAGGCGGATTACACCAGCTACATCTCCGGCACCAATCCAGTCGGATGGTGGAGCATGAATGAAACATCTGGAACGACAACCGCTGACCTTTCCGGCGCATACGGCACTGCGAATAACATGACAGCTGGCGGGACTTTTAATGGAACTGCCGTTTATCCTGGTGGTGCTCCCGATCCATTGGGTGCACGTAATCTGGATATCACTTATGGCGCAAACGCGCTAATTAATCAGACAGGCTCCGAAGCTGTCGCTCTCGGGATGGTAGCAGGCAATAAATCTGCCTATTTTGATGGAACTAATCTTGCCGCAGGCTACGCGCACGGAAGCGGCCCAAATAATCAAGCTTTCTCAGGTGCTATCTATGCTTTCGACGCTACGACAGGCTATACAGGATTATCTATCGAAATCTGGGCGAAAACAGATGGCGCTCTTAATCAGGACTCCGAACGTTTCATTGGGAACCGTGCTTGGGGATTTGGTTTTACATCAGGGGGCGGCAATTTTGGAAGCCTCCATTTCACCACTTTTGGCAAGACCGACTACATTGCAGGAGTAATGCCTTCTGACAACGCATGGCACCAGTTCGGCGTCACTTGGACTGCTGGGACGGGAGATGTTGCTTTCTATATCGATGGCGCTCCAGCGGGCACCGCAGCCGGCCAAGGGGCTCTGATTGCTATTAACCCCGCTTCGATAGCCAACGAAATCGTCATCGGTGGACGAGTAAATACACAGTATTTCAAAGGGAATTTAGACGAAGCCGTAATCTGGGATCACCCCCGCACCGCGACGGATTATTCGAACAGCTACACAGCCGCAACGACTGCTGTTCCCGAGCCGGGCTCACTCGCACTGCTAGGCGTTGGCGCGCTAACCATGATACGCCGCCGCCGCAAATAAAGCGGGGCTTTCCAAAGGAAAAATCAACAAAGCCGCCCGACCTTCCGAGGCCGGGCGGCTTTTTGCTGGCGCGGGAATGGATGCTGATGCGGCACCATGTTGTCGTGGCGCTCAAGCCAGCGATGTTTTGAAAACCATGCGTGCGTCTATTACAGCGACAGAGCCAAGCGGCACATTCCGCCTTGTTGCTTTTGATGAATATGTGCTAGCGTGGCTGCAAATGACGACGCTTGCAGAAATCGAATCGGCTGTGAAAACGCTGCCCAGGCGTCAGCAGGAAACTTTACTCCGCCACCTTTCAAGACGGTTGGAAAGTGAACCCAGTTGCTACGATCTTGCGAAGGATTTGTTTGAAAAGCCGGGGCAGATTGGTGCGAGTGGAAAACGCGATCTTTCCACGAACAAGAAATACCTCGCGAACTTTGGTCGCGCTGTTCGCGTCAAGTAATGGCTGCGGTGCTTGCAGACACCGGGGCATTGGTGGCGTTGCTCGATCGCTCGGACAAGTGGCACGTCTGGGCCGTTGAAGTTTTCAAATCACTGCGCCCGCCGTTGTTCACTTGCGAGGCAGTGCTGGCGGAAGTGTGGCATTTGCTTGGTGAAGCCGGGCCGTCACGTGGTGCGCTGGCCCGGCTCTGCACGAACGGCATCGTTCGTGTTGCGTTTGATTTTGAGAAAGAGGCGGCTGCTGTCTGGCGCTTGCTTGCCAAGTATGCTGATGTGCCGATGGATTTTGCCGATGCCTGCCTCGTGCGCATGGCGGAACTCCACAGTGAGCCACGAGTTTGGACGACGGATTCTGATTTCCGAGTCTATCGCCGCAATGGACGGCAGGCGATCCCGCTCATCTTTGCGGAATAAAGCCGCGACTAAAACGGCAGCGGGAATTTTTTCGTGAAGGCACGGACTTCGTCGCGGATGGCGGCGAGGGCGGCGGGGTTTTCGCGGGCTTCGAGGGCGCGGTGGATGAAGTCGGCGATGTCCATCATTTCGTCCTCGCGCATTCCGCGTGTGGTGACGGCGGGTGTGCCGATGCGGATGCCTCCGCCTTTCGCAATCGGCTCGGTGTCGAAGGGGATACCGTTTTTGTTCACGGTGATTCCGGCCTGGTCGAGCGTCTCCTGCGCGAGCTTGCCATTGAGGCCGCGCGGGCGGAGGTCCACGAGCATGAGGTGATTATCCGTGCCGCCGCTGGTGATTCGGTAGCCGTTGTGTGTCATGCGAGCGGCGAGGGCCTTGGCGTTGCTGACGACTTGCGCAGCATAGGCTTTGAACGACGGATCGAGCGCTTCGTGGAAGCACACGGCCTTGGCGGCGATGACGTGCTCCAGCGGGCCTCCCTGAATGCCGGGGAAGACCTGCGAATCAATGGCCTTCGCGTATTTCTCTTTGCAAATGATGATGCCGCCGCGCGGGCCGCGTAGGCTCTTGTGCGTGGTGGTGGTGGTGAAATCGGCGAGCGCGCAGGGGTTCGGATGCTGGCCGCCTGCGACGAGTCCGGCGATGTGCGCCATGTCCACGAAAAGATACGCGCCCACGCTGTCGGCGATGGCCCGCATCCGCTCGAAATCAATGATGCGCGGATACGCGCTCGCACCGGCGGTGATCATCTTCGGCTTCGCTTCGAGGGCGAGTGTTGCGAGGGCGTCGTAGTCAATGCGCTCGTCTTTTTCGCTCACGCCGTAGTGCGTCACTTCGTAGAAGCGCCCGCTGAAATTCGCCTTGTGGCCGTGGGTGAGATGGCCGCCGTGGGCGAGGTTCATCGTGAGGATGCGGTCGCCGGGCTGGAGCACGGAAAAATAGACGGCGGTATTGGCCTGCGAGCCGGAGTGCGGCTGGACGTTCACGTGCTCGCTGCCGGGGAAGAGTTGCTTCGCGCGGTCAATCGCGAGCTGCTCGATGACGTCCACATTTTCGCAACCGCCATACCAGCGGCGGCCGGGATAGCCCTCGGCGTATTTGTTCGTAAGGCAGGAGCCCTGCGCGGCCATGACGGCGGCGCTGGTGAAATTCTCGCTCGCGATCAATTCGATGCCCTCGAACTGCCGCTTGTGTTCCTCCTCGATGGAGTGAAAGACCGCGCTGTCCGTCTCTGCCAGCGAGCGGCCCGCGCCACCCGAGCAGGCTTCGATTTTTTCCACGCGCAGCGCATGGCGTCCGCCCTCGAATTCCGCTCCGAGAAATGCCTCGACGATGGCACTGCATTGATTCGGCGCGACGTTCACCGAGCCCATGCAGAGCACGTTTGCGTTGTTGTGCAGGCGCGTGGTGCGCGCGTCGGCTGCGTTCGTGATGAGCGCGGCGCGGATGCCTGCGTGGCGGTTTGCCGAGATGCTCATACCGATGCCCGTCTTGCACATGAGGATGCCGAAATCCGCCTCGCCGGAGGTGACTTCCTTGCAAACAAGTTCGGCGAAATCGGGATAATCCACGGACTCTGCGGAGTTCGTGCCGAGATCATGCACGATGTAGCCGTGCTCTTTCAAAAAATTGCGGACGGTTTGTTTCAACTCCACGCCGCCGTGGTCTGCGCCGATGGCGATGCGGAGTGTTTTCTTTGTTTCTGCGGGGGCCTGTGTGGTGGCTTTGGTTTCGGACATGGTGGAATCAATGAATGAAATGAGACTGGGGACGGCTTTCTGCAAATGGTCGCGCGTGGCGATGTAGGCGTGCATCCCCATGCCGATGGGGTCTGGCACTTCGGGGCGCGTGGCGAGCTGTGGTTCGAATTCGCACGCGAGCCACGTTTTGTTCGCGGCCTCGGGGAAGAATGTGAGGATCGCGTCGAGATGCGAGCGCGTCATCGCAAAAATGTGCGTCGCCCACGCCACGAGTTCATCGCTCATCGGCTGCGAGCGGATGTCGGAAATATCAACGCCCCACTGGCGCAGCGCCACCACGCCGTTGTCGCTGGGCCGCTGTCCAAAACCCGTCGCCACGCCCGCGCTCGCGACCTCAAAGTCCTTCCGCCCACGCACTGCGTGCCGGAAAATACCTTCTGCCAGCGGGCTTCGGCAGATGTTTCCGGTGCAGACAAAGAGGATGCGTTTTGGTTTCGACACGATGAAGGACGGGCAACGTATGGATGCGCGAAAGCGAGGTCAAGCGGGTGGGGCGGAAATGACGGATGGCGCGTTATTCCGTTCATCCTGTCTATATCGTCCACACATGTGCACCGGCTTGCTCCGCGCGGCAGAGCATGCGAGCATTCCCGCGTGTCATATTACCGCCTCTGCCTCTGCCTTCTCGCGTTCAGCCTCGCTGCCTGTTCGAGCTACGACTCGCGCTGGCGGCAGCCGCATTTCGCCGCAGGTGAAAAGGATCGCTTCGAGGGAAGCTACGTCGGCACGTGGAGGAGCACGAGCCACCCCGGCACGGGAGGAAAGCTGTGGTGCATCATCACCAAAAAATCGCGCGACGAATACCTCGCGGAGTTCAAGGCCACGTGGCACGGCGTGTTTTCATCGGAGCACTCGGTCGTTTTAAAAAAGACGGGGAGGGGGGCTTTTGCCGGTGAGACGGAGATTAAAATATGGATCGGCTCGGGCAATTATCGCTGCGTTGGAACGATGTCCGGCTTTGATCTCACGGCCAGCTACGATGCGAGTTACGACAAAGGTTCTTTCAACGTCCACCGTCCATCGGACAAAATTGTTGTCTGGCCGTCGAGCATACGGGCATTTCACCCATAGTGGATGCGCCTTTGCCTGACCTTGTGCGTCAAACGCTCACAGACTCTTCACAGACTCGGCGGTTGACTCCGCGCCCGCGCCCGCGCTAAACCGCCCCTATGTTGTCCCGACCCGCATCCATTCTAGCCGCCGTTGCCGTGGTGGCCGTGCTCAGCCTCGCCGCCTGTCATTCCACTTACAGCGGTGTGTATAGTTTTAGAAAGAACTCCTTCGTCCCGCCGCCAAAACCTGAGCCGCCGAAGCCGAAGGATCCTGGTGCGGATGCATTGCCAGGCACGCAGACAGGTGCGCCTGTCCCCGGTGCTCTGGATCCCGGCATCCCCGGCATTCCCGGGGCGGCGCCTGCCGTCGTGCCCGGTGTCACACCGGCTCCCGGTGCTGCGGCGCCCGGCGCGATTCCCGGGTTGTAACGCGTCGCCTCTGGATCGTCTCCGCGCGATGGCCCGCGTCTAGCTGCCGGACTTTCCATTGTGGCAAACGATCCAACCGGCACGAGCAGTTCCGAACCGCAGCGCCCTTCGGCGATCCTCGCGGAGGTGCTCGTCTATGCGGGCGAGCAGTGCGTTTCAAAATACTCGCTGACGCACGGCGAATACACCATCGGACGCGAGGGAAGCTGCCAGATCGGGCTGGATGTGGATGGTGTCTCGCGCCACCACGCGCGCCTCACTTTTCAGGGCTATGAACTCGTCATCGAGGACCTCGGCTCTGCCAATGGTGTATTCATCGAGGGCGTGCAAATTTCACTCCCCACGCGCGTGCGGCCCGACCAGCAGGTCGAGATCGGCAGCGCGCGACTTTTCATCCGGCTGAAATCCGACGCCGTCGAAATGCTTGCCGCTTCGCTGTGGGACCCCGACCTCGGGCTCACCCCGGTGCGCGCACTTCTCGAAGGCAAAAAATACAAGGTGCTCGGCACCATCGGGCGCGGCGGCATGGGCGTGGTAAATCAGGCGCGCGACCTCCGCATCCACCGCACCGTGGCGATGAAAGTCATCAAGACCGCATCGCAATTTTCCCGCGAAAATGTTCTCCGTTTCATTGACGAGGCGCAGGTCACCGGCCAGCTCCAGCACCCGAACATCGTCCCTGTCTATGAACTCGGCCTCGATGAACACGGCGAGGTTTTCTACACGATGAAATTCGTCAAGGGCATCACCCTCGAACACGTCCTGCGCGACATCCGGCACGGCGACGCGGAGACGATCCAAAAATACCCGCTTGGCGTGTTGCTCACCGTCTTTTTGAAAATCTGCGACGGCGTCGCCTACGCGCACTCGATGGGCGTCGTCCACCGCGACCTGAAGCCCGACAACGTCATGATCGGCGAATACGGCGAAGTGCTCGTGATGGACTGGGGCCTCGCAAAAAAAATCGCTCACGGCAGCGGCGACGAAAATCTCGCAGACACAAAACCCCAGGCACCCGAGTCCGACCTGCGCGGCTTCCAGACGCTCGACGGCCTCATCGTCGGCACGCCGCCTTTTCTCGCGCCCGAGGCTGCGCGCGGCGACCTCGATGAAATTGACGCCCGCAGCGACATCTACGTCCTCGGCGGAATCCTCTACGCCATCCTCACCCTGCGCCCGCCATATCCCGGCAAGGAATTTACCGAGCTGATCGAGCGCATCGCTGAGGGAAAATTCGTCCACCCGTCCACTCACAACATCCCGTCAAAATCCGACGACCCCGCACGCAATTACACCCTCGCCCATCTCCCCGGCAAACGCGTGCCCGACGGCCTCGCTGCCGTCGTCGTGAAAGCAATGTCCCTCAAACCGGCCGATCGTTATCAGAACATCGCCGACCTTCAGGCCGATATCACCGCGTGGCAGGGCGGCTTTGCGCCCAAGGCCGAGCGCGCTGGGCTGGGTCGCCAGATTCTGCTATGGGCCGGGCGCAACAAGGCCAGCGTCGCTGTCTTCGCCTTCTTCTTCATCGTCCTCAACGCAGCCCTCATCCTCTTTTTCCTCTCGCTCAAACACGAGCGCGACAACGCACGCGCGAGCGAACGCGCCGCACTCGAAAGCAAACAGCAGCTTGCCGAGGCCATGCAGGACTTGCAGGGCGCGGCCCCGCTTTTTGCAGAGCAGGCGCGGCAGCTCATTCGGCAGAAAGACCTCGATTCCGCGCTCGACCGCGTCGAGAGTGCACTCCGCCAGCTCCCCAACAACGCCGACTACCACCTCCTCCGCGCCAACATTCTGCAAACCCTCCTCCGTTGGGACGACGCCGCCGAAGCCTACGAAACCGCCTTCACCCTCAACCCCAAACTCACCGCTGCGAAGGACAACCTCGACCTCACCAAAAAACTACTCGCCGCACTCGGCGACGAACACGAGCCCGGCCCCGCACAGCTCCGCGAACTCAACGAATCCCTCCTCCGCCAGGGCCGTCTCCCCGAGGCAGGCATCATCTTCGACAAACTCGGCGTGGATCGCTCCGCGCCCGGCAAGGCACTGCGTCTGGCTTTCGAAAATGATCCCGCACTCGGCCCCGTCCGTGAAATGCTGGATCGCCGCGAATTCCGCGGACGTTTCCACCGCCAGCCCGGCGGCACTTTCAGCGCCAACTTCTCCGGCTTGCCTCTTGCCACCATCCTTCCATTTTTCAAAGCCCAGCCGGTATTGCTCACCAACCTCACCCTCGACGGCGTGGATATCCCCGATCTCTCCATGCTTCACGGAATGAACCTCACCCAGCTTTCCCTCAAGGGTTGCAAAAATATCACCGACCTCGCCCCCCTCGCAGGCATGAAGCTCCAGCGCCTCAATCTCAGCGGCACCGCCATCCACGACATCACTCTCATTGCCGACATGCCCCTCACCGAACTCATCCTCACCGATTGCACCAAACTCACCGACATCACTCCACTCCGCGAATCCCGTCAGCTCGAAACCCTTATCCTCCCCGCCCAAGCCCGCGAAATTGGTTTTCTTCGCAAACTCAAAATCTTGAAATTCCTCAGCTACCGCGACATCTCCCAGTCCGCCGCCGACTTTTGGAAAGAACGCGAGGTCAGCCACCAGCCGGGAAAATAGTCCTGCCACACTTCATGAAAAAAATGCCTTTTCTATGGAACATCACGAGAGTCGCATTGATTCTATTCTTTAGTTGGCAACTCATGCTCGTAGCAATGAACTCTCTCCAAGCTGAACGGATGCTCCACTCAATGCAGCTTCCTCCCACTCATCATGAGGCGTCGTCAATAACAGCCCAAACCCTCCTATCCATAGAGCGGGTTCTAGAAAGAAATAGCTCCGCTCTTTTATATTCCTTCTGTCTAATGGCATTGGCTCTAATCCCCTATTCTAAAACAGGCAAAGGCACTCAGAAGATTTAGACCCCCTTTCTCTTGAAAGCTTACTGTGGCGTGTTATTAGTGCCGTCGTGCGCGCCCCATGTCTCCCTTTTCAGCGCATTGCGCCAGACCTGCCGGATGAAGCGATGGTATCATCGCTGCGCTACAAACTCTGGCAAGCTGCGAGGGCACGGCGACTGCGGTATTTTCTCCGAATGAAATCTTCCCTATGAAGAGTGCGGCGTGTTGATTGTTGTGCGATGACATCGCACCTGCCCGCACGTTCCATTGGAGATGAGTTGAACCCACACCAGCGACACTTTCGCCATTTGCCAATCAAAGGTGCGCGCCGTTGCGTGGCTGCGGTGCTGGCGGCGATGTTTGGTGCCGCGGCTTTTGCTGGAGACCCGCCGGTGGTGGAGCCGAATCCCAGTTCCGAATTTCGCAGCCCGGCGGACGAGTTGAAGACGATCAAGCTGCCGCCGGGATATCGTCTGGAACTGGTGGCGAGCGAGCCGATGATTCAGGAGCCGGTGACGCTGGCGTGGGATGGGAATGGCCGGATGTTTGTCGCGCAGATGCGCACTTATATGCAGGACGCGAACGGCACGAAGGAAAACGAGCCGACGAGTTGTGTCTCGATGCTGACGGACACGAATGGCGATGGGAAAATGGACAAAGCGACCATCTTTGCCGACAAGCTCGTGCTGCCGCGCCTGCTCCTGCCGCTCGATGGTCGTGTGCTCATCGGTGAGACTTACTCGAAGAAACTCTACAGCTACCGCGATACAAAGCGCGATGGTGTGGCGGATGAGAAAACGCTCGTTTACGAAGGCAACGCGATCAAGGTGGAGGGAAACCTCGAGCATCAGGACAGCGGCTTGATGTGGAATCTGGACAACTGGATTTACACGGCGATGAGCTGGCAGAGGCTGCGGTTCACGCGCGGTGCGATGGAAGCGGAGCCGAGCTTCAAGCATTTCGCGCAATGGGGAATCACGCAGGATGACATGGGGCGGATGTATTATTCTTCTGCGGGCATGGAGCAGCCAGCGTATGGATTTCAGATGCAGCGTGCGTATGGAAACTTGAACCTCAAAGGCGACCTGTCGCCAAACTTTCAGGACCCGTGGCCAATCATCGCGACGCCCGACGTGCAGGGCGGCCCGGGTCGCAATCGCCCGGACAAGACGCTGAATCATTTCACCGCTTCGTGCGGGCAGACGATTTATCGCGGCGACAATTTGCCGAAGGAACTCTACGGCGATCTCTTCATCGGCGAGCCGGTCGGGCGTCTCATCCGCCGCGCGAAAGTCAGCAATGTGGATGGAAAAATCATGCTCACGAACGCCTACGACTCGGAGAAAAAAGAGTTCATCGCATCGAGCGACCGCAATTTCCGCCCGATCCATCTGGCAACCGGGCCCGATGGCTGCCTCTACATCGTGGACATGTATCGCGGCATCATCCAAGAGGGCGCGTGGGTGAAGGGCTATCTGCGCGACCGCATTCTCGAAGCCGGGCTGGATAAGAACATCGGACGCGGTCGCATCTGGCGCATCGTGAGCACCACCACGAAGAAAACCGCAGATCCGAAGATGCTCGATGAAACGCCAGCGCAACTCGTCGCGCACCTTTCCCATCCAAATGGCTGGTGGCGTGACACCGCGCAGAAGCTGCTCGTTTTAAAACGCGACCTGTCCGTCGTCCCTGCGCTGAAAGCACTCGCGCGCACCGGCAAGGAGCCACTGGGCCGGATGCACGCGCTCTGGACGCTGGAGGGAATGGACGTGATTGATGGCGATTTGCTCGGCGAAAAACTCCGCGACACCGACCCGCGCGTGCGCATGGCCGCGCTCCGCACCGGCGAGCGTTTGCTGAAAAATGGCGATGACAAATTCCTCGCGAAAATCGAACCACTCGCTGCCGATCCGGATGCCAACGTCGTCGCGCAGGTAATTCTCACAGTCGGCTTCAGCCCAGCGAAGGATCAGGCGGTCGCGATTATCGAGAAGGCAAAAGCCGCGAAGGTCGCGCCCGACATTCTCGAAGCCTACGTGAAAAACAGCATGGGCCGTCTGAACGGACACAAAGAGGTCGCGCTCTCCAAAGGCGCGCAGACCTACCAGTCACTCTGCATCAGTTGCCACGGCGCCGACGGCAAAGGCGTGGATGCCGGCGCTGAAAAAATCGCCCCCGCACTCGCAGGCGCAGCCATCGTGAACGGCGACAAGAACACGATGATCAAAATCGTCCTGCGTGGCCTGACCGGGCCTATTGAAGGGAAAAATTACGTCGGCCAGATCATGGTGCCGATGGCGCAGGAGTCCGATGAGTGGGTGGCCGATGTTTTGACCGAAGTCCGCAAATCATGGGGCAACACCGGCGACGCCGTGACGCCCCCGGAAGTAGCAAAAGTCCGCGCAGCCACTGCCAGCGTAAAGGAGCCTTACACGATGGAGAAATTGCTCGGAAAATAGGCCCGCCTGCATTTTTCCGCGCACGTCAGGCGAAGCAAATGCGGACGCTTAAAAGCGTTCCCTTTGCGGCCAATCGAGCTTTGGTTGTGCTTGCCGCACTCGTAGCTCAATTGGATAGAGCATCGGTCTTCGAAACCGAGTGTTGAGGGTTCGACCCCCTCCGAGTGCATGCCCGCCGCGCATCCCGCTCACATTTCAGCCATTCTTTTCCACCGGTGCGGGCCCGGCGGTGTTCACGGGCGCTTTATCGTGTGTAGGAAATCCAAAATCACCCGGTCCATGCAGTTCCTGTTTGCACGGATCCATCCCACCAGAAAGAATACATCCCAGCTCCCATGGACTCCGAACTCCGCACCCTGCTTGACCATTCTACGTTTCACCTGGGTGCCCTCCGCGAAGTGGGGGCGCTGCTCCCGGCCTCGGATGAGGAACTGAGCGCGGTCATCACAGAAACGATCGCATCGGGCGATCAAATGGGCTTTCTGCTCGTGATCACGGCGGCACTGGACGCCGGACGCCGGGTGGACGCGTCGCATCTGGTGAAAGGCACCGCCCTCGCGAATGATCCGCAACGCCTCGGCAATCTCGCATGGAAGATGGAGGGCGATGTGCCGGGCGCGCTCATGGCGGCGCTGAAGCTCGGCGGTATTTCAACGTTGATGCACGCAGGGGCGCTCTTCGTTGTGGCTGCGTGGTGTGTGGAGAGGCGCGGAGGGGAATTGCCTCCGGAGTTTGCCGCCGAGTCCCGCCAGTTTGTGCGTCGTAAAAATCTGCCTCTTGATGCACTCCGCTACATTGGGGTAATGACGCTGAAAGTGCGGGATGAAGGTTTCCTTGCCGTGGTTTCCCAAAACTACCCGCGCATGCTTGATGATGCCATCCAGCCGACCACGAAAAACATTGCCGATCGCTTTTTGGCCCAATTTGCCGACCCGGTCACGGGCTTCGCACACCCCACACCACCCAAGACGCTGGCCCAGGGCCGGCCCATGCGCCGCGCGGTGGAAAAGATCAGCCGCAACGACCTGTGCCACTGCGGGAGCGGCCGGAAATACAAACGATGCTGCTTTGAAAAGGATCAGGAGCGATTGCACTTTTCCTCGGAGGTCGCGGGGCACACGCGCGCCGAGTTGCGTGAAGATCCCGAGGCAGGGCTGACGGAGCCGCGGCTCAAGAAGCTTCCGCCATTTGAATTGGCGCGCATTGACCCGCGCAAAGTCCCTGAAAACCTGCTGCGCTGCTACATCACGCATGCCACCGGACTCATGCTCTGGGAACGCGCCGTGGAATTTTTCGAGGTGGTGGAGTGGGACGACCAACGCAAGAAGGAATGGCTTTTTGTGAGCTTCTTCCTCATGCGCGAGCTGCGCAAGGATCTCATCGTGCGCATGGTCGCCGCGCGGGCGCGGCACGAGCCAGTGGACGATCTGGAACACGGCTTCCAGCTCCTCATCGCGCGCGACGATCCCGCGGAGGAATTGCGGGTGCTCGATGCCATGGCCGATGCCATTCTCCGCGAAACTGACGCGGAAGCGCTCAGCAGACTCGGCTACGGTGTCCTCTTCTCGCGTCACGCCGCGCTCGGCATTCTCATTTGTCGCAGCCTGATACCCATGCTGCCGCTTCAGGAAGCCAGCTCCTTCCTCAGGGATATCCTCACAGCTCGCGACAAGCTGAACCTCCCTCCCGATGACCCCTTCAGCGACGTGCATGAACGCCGGCTTGCCGAGCACACACCGGATGAAGGTGCGGACGCCGTCGCCCTGCGCACCGCCCGCAAACGGCTCGACGCCAAAGCCGCCGAAGTCCGCCAGTTGAACGAAGAGATTGACCGCCAGCGTCGTGCTTTGGAGCGCCTGGAAAAGAAAAACGGAACCGCACCCGTGCCCGCACAGTCATCGTCCACCGACGAAGCCGAGCGGAGTGAAATGCGCATCAAGCTCGCCGAACTCAAAGTCAACCTTCAGGAACGCACTGCGGAGCGCACCGCCCTCCGGCACGATTTGGAAAAGACGCAGAAGGAACTCGAAACACTCCGCCAGACCCAGAGCGCTCCCGCCCACACAAGCGACGCAACCACCGAAGACGAAGCGGCCCATTACCTGCCCGAACAGCCCGCCGGCAACCAGCCGCTGCGGCTCGTGGAGTTTCCCCACAAGTTCCGCGAAACGCTGGAGGACTTCCCCCGACAGGCCGCCCGCGCCGCGCTCGCCATGATCGGGCGGCTCGCTGGCGGAGAGCCTGCCGCCTTCGTCGGCGTCGTCCCCCTCAAGGCCTGTCCCGGCATCTTCCGCCAGCGCATCGGCAGCGAACACCGCCTCTTGTTCCGCCTCCTGCCCGACCGCGTGCAAATCGTGGACCTCATTAACCGACGAGATCTCGACCGCAAAATCAAGAGCCTGCAGGCCGCAGGCTAGCCCGGAAATTTCATTCTCACTGAAAAAGATAGCGAAGTCCTGCGGATAAACTGCGGGTGTTTTTTTCCTTTTCCTGCGCGTGGGCGGGTTGGGAAATTCGGGGCCATGCGGAAGCGGCGTTCTCCCAACGTTGGTTCGTGTGCGAAGGCGTGGGTGCGGGCAATACGATTTCTACAGTCAGGCGGCCATTTGGCGCGTAGCGCCAGCGACTAAGGTAGCCGTGGGTGAAGCGTAGCGAAACCCACGGGTGGAGGAGAAACGCAAAGCGCCGCGTAGTCGGCGCGACCATTCACGTGGCACCGTTTGTCGCACCGCATACGCGGTGCATGGACTCCGGCCGCGATCCGTGGGCTGCGTCGCTTCGCTCCTTGCACACGGCTACCGTAGTCGCTGGCGCTACGCGCCAATCTTTTCCAGCAAGGTGACTGTAGAAATCGTATTAAATGCAGCGCCTCACGCCCTGCGTCTGCGCACGCCGAGGAGGAGACCGAGACCGCCGAGCAGCGATACTGCCACACCGGGTTCCGGAACAACGGCGACCATCGTGAGTGTGACAATGCTTTCACCGCCCGCCCCATCGTAGGAGATGAAATATGCCTGCCCGCCGCTCATAAAGTAGCTATCGTCTGGCATTCCTAGAAATGTGCCACCATTCCACGTCCCGCTGTAGGTGATGAACGGTGCGGGTAGATCGAAAATGCTGCTGGCACTCGACCCGATGTCGCTCACGTTCAGCACCGCCCCGTTGGAAATGTTCAAATTGCCGTTGACGATGATCCCGTCTACCGCAGGCGCGTCGGAATTAAACTGGGCAAGCAGCATCGAAGAATCCTTCAGAGTGAGATCGCCGGCGACGGTGAGAGTCCCGACCAAGTTGCCTCCCGGTGAAAATGTCCCGCCGCCGTTGACGATGACATTGCCAAATGTCCCGTTGTCGCCCGTCAGTGTGCCGCCGTTGTTCACATTCGTCGTGCTGCCACTAATGGAGCCGTTCATCGCCAGTGTTCCCGCGTTCACGTTCGTCGGGCCGGTGTAGGTATTCGTGCTGGCAACCGTCCATGTGCCGACACCATTTTTAATTACCGAGGTGACGCTGGCGCCAGTGCCGTTTATAATGGCTCCACCAGCGGCTCCGCTGCCACCACCGGTAAGCACGAGCGTGGTCGCGCCGCTGGTGGCATTCGTGGTAATGGCGCTGGTCAGCACAAATGGCGCGGCTCCGCTGGCATCGAGCGTGTATGTTCCGTCAGACGCAGAACTCAAGTTGACGACACGATCACTGCTACCATTCGCGGAACCCGTATATCGCAAAGTGCAGGAATCTGCGAGATTGATGACGCTGTTCGCGCCTGCAACCGGGTTGCCCAGTGCGTTCGGTGTAGCGCTTCCTGCGTTCTGAATGCTGTCTATGGAAAGGACGCCGCCATTGATCGTCGTTGCACCCGTGAAAGTGCTCGCTCCGCTGAGTGCAAGCGTGCTGGCTCCAAGTTTCGTGAGTGAACCAGTTCCGCTGATTGCATTGGAGACAGCAAGCGAATCGCTGCGGTTGAAAACCAGACTTCCATTGTTGACCACGTTGCCGCTACCGAGATTTCCCGTGGTGCCACCGTTGCCGATTTGCAAAATGCCTGCGCTTATCGTGGTCACACCGCTGTAGTTATTTACGCCGGTGAATGTCAGGGTATTTGCTCCAAGTTTTTGCACACCCAGCACATTGGCTCCGCCGTTGGAATTGCTGATTGAGCCATCAATTGTGAAGTCCCCTCCCCCCGTATCGAACCCAATGCTGGCATTGTTCAGCAGGCCGGAGACGCCGTCGCTGGCGCCGAGATGCGCGCCATCGAGGAGAGTGTTGATATCTGCGGTTACGAACTGCCCGGCACCACCCACGGCAAACCCAAGTGTCGCCCCGGAATTGACCGTGATGTTTGTATTCGTCCACTTGCTACTGTCACCGTTATAGAGCGCAGCGGGCATTTTAAAATCAAACGTGCCTTGCGAAACAATCGTCTGCCCCGTGTAGGTGCCGGGCCCAGCGAGGATGAATATCCCCGAGCCGACCTTCATCACGGAACCTCCCACGCCCGAAATCGTGCCGGTAAAAGCTGCCGGGCTGGTGTTATCGTTGCCGATGGAAAGTGTCGCTGTCCCGAGAGTCACACTGCCCGCCCCGATCAGCGAACCAATCGTATTGTTATAGCCAGCGACGTCCAATGTTGCCGCTGCCGCCACGGTATATGACGATTTCGGTGAGAAGGCGGTTACGGAACCGGCTTGGAGTTTGCCCACACCGACCGTGGTCGCGCCAGAATAGGTATTGTTGCCGGCAAGCGTCCAGACCGCAGTCTGTATCGCACCGTAGGCAAATTGGTTCGTAAATTGCAGTCCCACGACACCAGTGCCGTCAACGATATTGCCGCTGAACGTCTTTACGTTGCTGGGATGCACCATCAGTTTAGCGGCGGCAGCATTGCTATTGGTGACCGTGCCGGTTCCTGTGAGCTGCGGATTGTAATTGCTGTTGTTGCCATTGAGGTCAAAGGTTCCGCCGGACATGTTGAATGTGCCCGTCGGCACGACCTGCCGGCCTTGGGTATTGTTCAATTTGAGGGTTGCGCCCGTCTGCACGTCGTTCACGTTGGCGAAGGTGTCCTGGAAGGGCGGGTCCGTCACGGTGCTGCTTAGTCTCACTGTGCCTTGGTTCACCGAAAGTGACAAATTGCCCTGATTGGCTGTGTAATAGACATTGCCGCCGAAGTCGAGGGTGCCAGTCCCCAGTTTTGTGATGCTGGCGTTTGTGTAGTAATTCGTGATGGTAAAGATGGCGTCGGGCTGGGTGATGTCGAAAGCCACATTTCCGCCCGTGATGGCGAACCGGTTGGTGGAGACTGTATTGCCCGTGAACTGGAAGGTGCCGCCATTGACGGTAATGGTGCCCGTGCCCGTGTTGGAGAGGCTGCCGACGCTCAAGGTGCCTTGATTCAGCGTTGTGCCCCCGGCGAAGGTGTTGGTTCCAGTCAGGGTCAACTTGCCCGTTCCACCCTTGGTGAGCGCACCGGCACCGGCGATCGTGCCATCAAATTGACTGTCACTGGACTGGATAAGCGTGAGTATCTTGTTCGTTGCGATGTTGATCGTCGCGGTGTTGGTTCCGCCGGACGGTGTCGCAATCGCACCGCTCAACGGCCCGGTCGTGACTGACCCATTCAGGTTCAGCACCACATCGGTGCCAGCACCCGTGTTGGGGTTGTTCACGGCAAGTGAACCCGTATTTGCTCCGAGCGTCGCACCGTTGTTCAATGTCACCGTGCCCTCATTGACCACCGTGCCTCCACTATAAGTGCTGGCACCGCCCAGCACTAGGGAACCTGCACCGGCTTTGGTCAGGCCCGTGGCCGTGCCGTCGGCGATGACTCCGCCGACCGTAAGGGTGCTGGCGGAGACGGTCAACGCGCGGGAACCGACTGTGGAACCCAGAGAAACCGTGCTGATGCCAAGATTCAAATCGTTAGTTCCAATGAAGGCGAAGTCGCTGTTCCATATCTGGGCATTGTTATTGATCAGCACGAGGCTGGCGATGCTGCTGTCGAGCGAGCCGCCGTTGATGATCAGGCTACCGGTCCCGGCGCCCAGGGCGGTGGCGTTGCCGAGCGTCAGAGACCCGTTGTTCAGCGTGGTATTGCCGCCATAGTTATTCGGGCCGGTTAGCGCTACTCCCCCCGCGCCATCCAGAACGACGGAGCCGCTGCCACCGATGGTATTGCCGATGGTCTGGGCGTCGGAACGGTTGAACTTCAGGATGCCATTGTCAGTGATCAGGCCCAAACCGAGTGTTCCGGAACTGCTGCCATTGCCGACCTGCACGGTGCCAGCGCTGATGATCGTCCCGCCCGAATAACTATTGTTGTTGAGGACGGTCAGCATGGCACTGCCGCTCTTGTTCAACGCGGTGCCGCCAGTGATGCCAAAGCCGCCTTGCAAGGTATAGTTATTCGCCGTGTTGTTGAAAGTGACCGACGCCGGCGCAACGTCCGCGGCACTGATGGTCGCGGTGAACGCTGAGGCCGTGTCGTTGAAGACGACTGCATCGCTGCCAATGAAGTTGGTCTGGGTCGAGAGATTGCTCGCCAGTTTCCAATTCGTGTTCGGGATCACGGTGAGATTCGGGGAGGTGACCCAGTTGCCATTGCCAAATCCGCTCCACACGGGATTGTCCAAGCTGTAGTTCAAATCCACATAGCCGGTGTTGTTGGCCAGCGTGAACAGAGCGCGAGGACCGGCGTTGAGACCAGAGGCGTTGAGACCAAAGCCGCCGAAACCAGTGCCGCCAATCGCGCCGGCATACTGGATCAGGTGGACTGTCCCGGTGCCGCCGGGCGCGGTGCCTGCGAGAGTAATCGTCACCGAGCCTGCGGTGCCGTTGGCGATCAGGCCGTTCGAATTTTGAACGTTGATCGCCGCGTTGCTGCCGTAATTGCCGATGCCCGCGACATTGATGGTGCCGGTGTTGGTAAAACTCAGGCCACCCAATGTCAGAGTTCCAAGCCCGCCGGAGCCCGCTTCGACGATGCCGGTGTCAGCGACTGTCGCATTCGCGGACGAGGCGGTGCCGGTGCCACCAATTGTTGCTCCGCCAGCCACGGTGATGGCGGTCGTCGCATTGCTTCCGTTCAGGTAGAGCTTGCCGACATCGGCACTGGTGCTGCCCGTGTAGGTGGCCGCCCCGAGAATCTGGGTGCCCGCACCGGACTTATGCACGTTCATGCCCGGGAGATCGCTGCCCAGCGTGCCGGAGTATGTCTTGGTGACTCCCGTGCCTAGACTAAGCGTCAGGTCGGTCACATTGGAGGCCACGGATAGACTTGTGGATCCCGTGAGGCCGCCAAAGGTCGGAGTGTTGATGCCGGTCGAAAAGGCCAGCGTGCCGATCATGTAATTCAACGCGCTGTTCTGCAACGCCAGCACATTTCCAATCGTAAGCGTGCCGCCGTTGAACGTGGTGTCGCCGGTGAAGGTATTGGCGGCGTTAAGAGTCCAGCCACCGGTGCCTTGTTTCGTCAGCGTAGTGGCACCGTTGCTACTGTTCACTATCTGGCCCCCGAGCACTCCGGTTCCCGCGCTGGAACCTTGCAACCTCAGGGTTTTAGCTCCGACGCCGGTGGCGGTGAGGTTACTGCTGAAAGTCAGAGTATTCGTTCCCGACATGTCGAGCGTCGCCCCGCCGGTGGTGCTGGCGAGATTGATGACGCGGTCGGTGGTGTCACCGGTGCCGGTATACATCAGGGTGCCGCTGGTGGGGTTGCTGGACCCGTCGAGGCCGCCGACATCGATCGTGCCGTTGGTCACGGTGGTGGGTTGGCCGAGCGAGTTGGCCGCGCCGCCGATGACCTTGATGGTATTAATGGCAAGGATGCCGTTGAAGATCGATGTTTTGCCGCTGTAGGTGTTGGCGCCGTTGAGGGCTTGCGAACCCAGGCCAGTCTTGTAGACGTTGACAGTCGTTTCGCCCGTGCCGCCGATAACATTGGTAAAGGTCTTGAACTCATACGCAGCCTGATTGGTCGTCGCGACTGTCGGATTGAGGATCAGGTCGGTGATCGTCGCATTGCTGAGCATGCTTGGAAGGGTGCGGCTGACGCTAATCGTGCCGGTAACGAGGCCGCCGAGTTGCAGAGCGGCAGCGTGGCCCGCGCCAAGAGCGGGAAGGACGGCATTGCCGCTTGAAACGAGATTTTGCGTGGATACGCCCAGCCATGAAGAGTTCGAACTGGTATCGACAGCGGCGTTCTGCAACGCAAGCGGGTTGTTCATTTGGACACCGCCGTAATTGGCTTTAGTGCCGTTGGCAACCCACCCGACGTTGCCCGTGAAAGTATTGCTGGCGTTAAGATAGAGTCGCCGGTAATTCCCTCCAAAGTGTCCGCTGGCGTCGCTATGCAAAAACCCGCCGGGACCGCTGATGACGCCATTGATGACGAAGTCGCCGCCGCCGGTATTGATATTCTGCGTGTAGTTACCACCGCTGTTGTCGAGGTAGATGCCTCGACTGGCGGCCAGGGTTCGACCATCCGTCCCTGAAAGCATGGCGAGCGTGCCGCCGTTCTTGATGGTGATGTCGTCTGACACGAAAGAAGCCGGGGTGGCGCCGAGCTTGTTTTCGTTCACCGTGCCGGCTTCATCGTTGGCAAACAAGGTGCCGCCATCGATGACGATCTTGCCCGTGAACGTATTGTTGCCCTGGAGGGTCAGGGAGCCAGTGCCTTTCTTGTAGAGGCTGACACCGGTGACACCGGCGCTGCTGGAAATAACCCCCGCATAAGTTGTGTTCGTATTGTTGCCGCCAACTGTGATGGTGTTGCTCCCCAAACTCACGCCGCCGCCGGTCGTGCCACCGCCGGCGATCGAGCCAAGCACGGTGTCGAAACCATTGAGGTCAAGGCTCACTCCGGCGCTATTGGAGAGGGTCAAAGCCGAGTTTTTGCCCAACGGTCCGCTGACACCTGCCACCGAGGCGATGCCCGCCTTGAGAATACCGCCGCTGATTGTAGTGGCGCCTGTGTAAGTGTTCGCGCCGGAAAGCGTGAGTGTGCCAGCGCCGGATTTTGTCAGCAGCAAGGTGCCCGCGCTGCCGTCTCTCAAAACACCAGCATACGCATTCGAAGCAGCGATGCCGACAGTCAGCGTGGCATTTCCCACAGTTCCGTTTTCGATCGCTGGAGCACCTACCGGAGCACCTGTATTGAGTCCGCCTATCGTATTGTTTTGACCGTTGAGTCGCACGACCCCGGTGCTGCCGGGGCTGAAAGTCAGCACGCCCTCGACGCCAGTCGCTCCGCCAAACGCCGTGGTGGAACCAGCCTGCACAATCCCTGCGTTGATAATCGTGCCGCCAGTGAAACGATTCGCGCCGGAAAGAACCAGCGTGCCCGCCCCTGATTTGGTGAGGCTGCTCGTTCCATTGGCGAGGACCGGCGTGCTGATCGTCAGCGTGTCACCCGCCGCATCCGTTCGGATAACCATCTCATTGTTAGCCGCAGTCGTCGTGATTCCCGTTCCGCCGGAAATCGTCGCAGCATTTCCTCCCGATTTCAAAAAACCATTGAGGCTCAGAGTCTGACTCCCAGCCAGCGTGATATTAAATACACCGGTGTCGCTGATCGTATTCACCGACGCCGTCGTCTGTGCTGTGATGTTCCCGGAAATGTCAACGTTTAGCGTGGCATCGTTCACGCCCAGTGTCAGTCCACTCGCAATGGACGATGGCGCATTCGCATCCGCGCCGTAAATCAGCCCGCGCACAAAACCACCCGCATCATACGCCGCATACCGGGAGCCATTGTAAAATAGCCCGCGATCCAGCAACTGCGCCGTCAACTCCCCGCCAATCGTGATGTTGTTCGTCCCGCCTGCGCCTTGCGTCCCGTTGATCAATGAAAAATTTCCCGTCGCTCCCGCAACGCGCGTTATGCGCGAAGTAAAACTCACCGTGCTCGTGCCACCATTGTTCGTGGAGCGCACCGTTCCGTCGCCACCACTGAACCTCAACACTTTCATCCCCTGACTCACCCCGCTCGCCGCGCTCACATTGAAAGTCCCCGTTCCCGCGAGCGTCAAATCCGTCCCCGTCGTCCCATTCAGACTCCCGCTTAAAGTCAGCGTCCCGCCGCCAATCGTCGTTGTCCCCGTGAAAGTATTCGCCCCGCCAAGAATCAAATCTCCGAGCCCGATCTTGTTCAAATTCACGTTCGTTCCGCTGATGATCCCGTTGGCAGTCAGCGTCCTTCCCGCCGCCACATTCCACGACTGATCCGCTGAAAGCGCCATCAACGCATTGAGCAGCAAATCCTGCGACGCCGCACTCATGTCAATCCCACCGGCACCCAGCGTCAGCGTATTCCCTCCTCCAATGGTAATCAGTCCGCCCGGCGTCGTGATTTTCAAACCCTGAATCGAAAAGTTTGTCCCCAGCGTTGTGTTCAAATTCGCCACCGACCCTGCATCAAACACCACCACATCACCGCTCGTCGGCGTAACGCCACCCACCCAATCCCCGCCCGTGCTCCACACTGCATCCGTCGCCCCCGTCCATGAAATATTCGCCGCAGTCGCACTCACAGCGAAGAGCGAAGCAAACGGAACTGCGCAAATACGAATGAAAGAAGCGCGGCGAGGAGTCAGCATCTTGGAGTTTATATATTTCATCTGGAGGCCAGCATAAAAGTCGAATGTGATACGACCACTTAACTTATCCAAAACGCGGAAATCACAATGAATGACGACAAAAAACTTCGCGATCGCCATTGCCATTGATCACAAACCGCATGGGGATCCAGCCCATGGTCTTTAGTTTTCAGCCATTTTTCAGTCTGTTTCATTTCGCTGAAACCCGATCCAAGAACGCCATTCACTATAAAAGGCAATCATGAAAGGGCGGATTCAGTCGGATTCAGTCGGATTCAGTCGGATTCGGTCGGATTCGATTTTAGAAACGAATGGATTCGAATCTTACGCGTTGCGGCGGCGGCGGATGCCGAGCAGCAGGCCCAGACCGCCCAGCAGCGAAACCGCAGCACCCGGCTCCGGCACTGAGAGGAGCGCCACATCGTTGCCGATGCTGCCGAGGTCGCCGTTTGCGGTATAGGTGAGGTTGAACAATTGGGCGCCGATGCTGACTGATGCACCTTCGGCCAATCCGTTAAAGGTCCCCGTGACCGCGTCCGATCCATCATTCAAAATGAGGTAGAAGGTGTCGCCTCCACCGGAGTAACTGCCGCTAAGCGACAATGTGGAGCCCGTGAGATCCACAGTCCCTGCCACACTCACCTGATCGTAACCGCTGCCTGCCGTGGTGCCGTTGATTTCCGCAGCGAAGATACCGCCGCTGGCAATCGCCAGATTTCCAGTCGTTATCAGGCCCGTGCTTGCACCGGGGGCCAGCGTGCCGCCGCTCAGGACGCTCACAGCGCCCACCGTGCCGCCACCCGTGCCGCTCTGGGTTCCAAGTGTTGCACCTGATTGCACCGTCACCGCACTGCCCGAGATGGAGCCGCTCACGAGGAGCGTGCCGCCCGCAACGGTCGTTGCGCCGGTGATGTTGCTGGTGTTGGAGAGGAGCAGCGTGCCGGCGCCCAATTTTGTCAGGCCCAGTGAGCCGCCTCCGGCACCAGTCGTGTCCGCAAGTGCGTCTGCAACGGTGAAAGTTCCGGTCGCATTGGTCGTGTCAAACCCGATGGAGGATCCGCTCAGGAAACCGCCGGTGGTGACCGCGCCCGTCAGGTTGGTGAGCAACGTGGTCACATCGCCCGTGCTGAACTCACCCGTGCCGCCCACAT
>CAIYUV010000142.1 GCA_903929475.1 uncultured Spartobacteria bacterium | reverse complement strand
CTCGACGAACGACGCGAAGGTGAAACGCGTATCCGCCGGAGCACCCGGAGCGCAGACGTTCGCACTCGTCTAAGGCGCGCGTTTGCCACGGGACATGGGACATTTCGCAAAAACACTCAGCGATATCTCCGCGCGACTGAAAGCCGAGGGGCGCTTCACTTTCGACGCCCGTGTGGCGGAGTATAACAAAGTGCTGCGCGCCGAGGAATCCAGACTGGCCGATGCCCAGAGCAAGCAAGGAGGGCTGGAAGGCGGACGGCTCCGCGCTGAGATGATTGATAGCTGGCTGCGCCACCTCATGGAGCAACAGTTCGAGGCCGTGAAGGAGTCCGGTAAAAAAGTGCCGCGCCTCGCTTTGGTCGCACTTGGTGGCTACGGACGACGCGAGCTGAATCCCAAAAGCGACATTGATTTGACCTTTCTCCATGCAGGTGGCGCGCAGCTTCCGCCGGGCGTGGAGCAAATCGTGAAGGAATCGCAGCACATCATCTACGCGTGCGACTACACGCCGAGCTGCCCCACGCGCAGCCTCGACGAGACGATAGCGGAGGCTAACAAGGAGATGCAGTCGCGCACCGCGATGCTCGAAGCGCGCCTGCTTTTCGGCGACAAGGAGTTGTTCGCGAAGTTCGAGCAGCGCTTTCAAAAGGAATGCGTGCGAGGGCACGCGGACAAGTATTTGAAAGCGCGCGTTGCAGACCAGTCCTCACGGCACGCGAAATACGGACACACCGTCTATATGCAGGAGCCGAACATCAAAAACGGCTGCGGCGGCCTGCGCGATTTCCAGAACCTGATGTGGATGGCGTATTTCAAATACGGCGTGCGCACCACGCGCGAACTGGTGGAGAAAAAATATCTCGATGATGCCGAGCAGCGTGAAATTGACAGCGCCTACGAATGGATTTTCCGCCTGCGAACCGAACTGCACCAGCTCACCCAGCGTCACACGGATGTGATCATGGTGAACCAGCAACGCGACCTCGCGGACCGTCTTGGATACAAGGAAAAGTTTCCAGACGTGTTGCGCCGCACCGAGGCCTTCATGCGTGACTACTACACCCATGCGCGTGCGATTTTTGAAATCACCGAACTGGTTTGTGAGCGTCTCGCACTCCCGATGCCGGATGAGCCAAAGCCGCGCGGTCTGTTTAAATTTCTTTCATTTGGCCGGGGAAAGTTTCGGCGCGAGGAATTCGATGGCTTCATCTCCATGGATGGCCGGATGCACTACCAGCACCGCCACATTTTCCGCGAGGACAAGCCGCGCATGATGCGACTGTTTCGCCACGTCCAGCAACGCGGACTGCGCATATCGCCGGAATTGCGACAACTCGTGCGCAGGCGTCTGAAATATGTAGATGAAACGTTCCTGCAAATGCAGGAGAACCGCGAAGTCTTCATCGAAATCCTGAGACACAAGGGCGAAGTCGGCCAAGTGCTGCGTGCGATGCACCGGGTGGATTTTCTTGGGAAATGGATGCCTGAATTCGGCAACGTGACGGCACTCGTGCAGCACGAGTTTTTTCACCGCTACACGGTGGATGAGCACACGCTCGTCTGCATTGAAAAACTCGATTCACTGCTCGACACGGACGAAAAGAAATTTGAGGGCTACAAGGAGCTTTTCCAAAAAGTCGAGGACACCAGCGTGCTCTATCTCGCGTTGCTGCTGCACGACACCGGCAAGGCCGCAAACAGCCGTCACCACAACGACGTGAGCGCCGAGAACGCCAGCAAGGTCGCCAAGCGTCTGCGCTTTTCCCGCGAGCAGCGGCAGATGCTCACCTTCCTCGTGGACAGCCACGACATCATCGCCAAAACCGCCCGCCAGCGCGACCTTCAGGATGAATCTACCATCGAGGAATTTGCAGGCATCGTGCAAAAACAGGAATGGCTCGATGCGCTCATGCTGCTCACAGTCGCGGATGGTCTCGGTGTTGGCGACGACAAGCTCTGGAACGACTGGACGCAATCTCTAGTATGGCAGCTCTATCGCAGTGCATCTCAGTTTTTTGCCGACAGCGCGGGCTTTCACAAACAGCAGCAAGTCGAGAGACACGACTTGCTCGCCAGTGTATCGAAGCTGCTTCCCAACGACTACGATCTGGAACTCAGAGCTCACTTTGAGGCGATGCCGGATCGTTATTTTCAAAATAACATCGCGACAAACATTGCAGCACACATTCGGATGTTTCGTGAGTTTCTGGAGACCCGATGGGCGAGTGACGAACACGCTCTCAGCCCGATCATCCGCTGGGAATCGCGGGAAAATGCAGGGCACAGCAAGCTCCACATCGTCACTTGGGATCGGCAGCAACTCCTCGCCCGCATCTGCGGTGCACTCGCAGCCACGGAGTTAAATATTCTCAGCGCGGACATTTTCACCCGCAGTGATGGTCTGGTGCTGGATGTTTTTCGAGTCAGCACGACGCGCTACGAGGCCGTGGAAGACAAACGCGACATCGCAAAAGTCGAACGCCTGCTCAACGAGTCGCTCAAGGGCGAACGCTACGACTTCGCACCGCTGCTCTCAAAGACCCTCTCGCGCAAACAGGCTGTCGTGCTCGATTTCCCCACGCGCATCACCATCAACACAGAATCGCATCCACTTTACACTGTCGTGGACATCCTCTCCCCGGACCGGCTCGGCCTGCTCTACGAACTGCTATGCACCATAGGAGATGCTGGCTTTCAAATCGCAGCAGCGCGCATCGCCACCGAGAAGGGCGCAGCCATTGACAGTTTTTACCTCACTGACAACAAGGGCCGCAAAGTGACAGACTCCGACTGGCTCCGCTCCCTTCGCGAAGCGCTCAGCGGAGTCACATCTCGCGCTATCTGACACAATTTCATGAAGCCATTCATCACCCTTGCGCAAACGCGCACACCAGACGGTTCACTCTTCAGCCTTCATGAGCACGACGGCGAATATTTTCTGAAAATCAACGGACGCCAGCTCATGAGCAGCACCGCCACGAGTTCCGAACTCCTCCTCGCCGACCTCGCGTGCAAAGGACTCCATCGCGAACCGCATCCGCGCATCCTCATCGGCGGCCTCGGCCTCGGATACACGATGAAACGCGCACTCGAGCTCGTAGGGCGCGGAGCCACCGTGCAGGTCGCCGAGTTCCTGCCCGATGTCGTCACGTGGAATCGCGAACTGCTTCGCAAAGTGAACGGCACACTGCTCAACGATCCGCGCGTCGAGATTTTGACCGACGACGTTTTCGAAATCATCCGCCGCTCCAAGCCCGCATACTACGACGCCATCCTGCTCGACACCGATCACACGCCCGCCTCGCTCGTTCAAGCGGGTAATTCGCACCTCTACAATCGCAACGGCTTTCAACTCGTCGCCCGCGCGCTAAAGCCTCGCGCAAAAGTCGCCTACTGGTCCGCATGTGAGGAACCCGCTTTCATGGCGAAACTCAGCCGCTCCGGATTTTACGTGGAAGCCTTCCCCGCCAAGGCACACGAACGCGCCAAGCGTTTCGCCCACATGATCTACGTCGCCGAATACGCGCCCCAACTCGAAGAAGAAAACCCGACACCTAAGCCCCAGTCTCAATGGCGGGGACGATTCCATCGTCGGAGAAATTGAGCAAGAATGGCGGAAGGGGTGGGATTTGAACCCACGGTGAGTTTTACCCCACGTTCGATTTCGAGTCGAGTGCTTTAGACCACTCAGCCACCCTTCCGTTTCGAGCGGTGATGGATAGCTGCGGATGCGCGAAATGCCAGCGGAATTTTACCACAGCTGCGATGCTGCGGGGCTTGCGTAGATAGACTGTATTCGCTTTTCTCCACGCTCTTTCATTTTCAAAAAATATGAGCAACGATGCATTCAAGACACTGACGGGTTTCGAACTAGGGAACGGAAAACAGGGCAATCTTTTCAGCCTGCCCGCACTGGAAAAATCCGGCATAGGACCGATCTCGAAATTGCCGGTCTCGATCCGCATCGTGCTCGAGAGCGTGCTGCGCAATTGCGACGGCAAGCGCGTGCGCGAGGAGGACGTGAAGCTGCTCGCGAACTGGAACGCAAAGGCTCCGGCTCAGGTGGAGATTCCATTCGTCGTCGCGCGCGTGGTGCTGCAGGACTTCACCGGCGTGCCGTTGCTCGTGGATCTCGCAGCGATGCGCTCGACCGTCTCGCGCCTTGGTCGTGATCCGAAAATGATCGAGCCGCTCGTGCCGGTGGATCTCGTCGTGGATCACTCGGTGCAGGTGGACTTCTTCGGCAGCAGCGACTCGCTGCAAAAAAATCTCGAACTCGAATTCAAGCGCAATCGCGAGCGTTACGAGTTGCTGAAGTGGGGCCAGCAGGCGTTCAAGACCTTCGGCGTCGTGCCTCCGGGCATCGGCATCGTGCATCAGGTGAACCTCGAATATCTCGCGAAGGGTGTGCTCTCAAGCGGCGACACATTTTACCCCGACACGCTCGTCGGCACTGACTCGCACACGACGATGATCAATGGTCTCGGCGTTGTCGGCTGGGGTGTCGGCGGCATCGAAGCGGAAGCAGGAATGCTCGGCCAGCCGGTCTATTTCCTCACACCGGAAGTCGTCGGTGTGCATCTCACCGGCGCGCCGGCCGAAGGCGTCACCGCGACCGACGTGGTGCTGCACATCACGCAGATGCTGCGCAAGGCGAAGGTCGTCGGAAAATTTGTGGAATTCTACGGCCCCGGCGCGAAGGCGCTCGCCGTCGTGGATCGCGCGACGATCGCAAACATGGCGCCCGAATACGGCGCGACGATGGGCTTCTTCCCGATTGATGAGGAGACCGTCGCCTACCTGCGTGGCACCGGACGCACCGAGGCGCAGTGCACCGCCTTCGAGAACTACTACAAGGCGCAGGGCCTCTGGGGCGTTCCGACAAAAGGTCAGCTCAACTACAGCGTGGAACTGGAACTCGATCTCTCGACCGTCGTCCCCGGCGTCGCAGGCCCGAAGCGTCCGCAGGATCGCATCAATCTCAACGACCTCGGCAGCAAGTTCACTGAACTCTTTTCGAAGCCCGTCACCGACGGCGGTTACGGCAAGCCCGCGGACGATCTGGCCGAGAAGAAGGTGGAGCTTTTACTCACAGGCGAAAACCCCACGCAGAACGGCGCGGCCACTGTGCGCAACGGCAGCGTGCTCATCGCCGCGATCACCTCTTGCACAAACACGAGCAACCCGAGCGTGATGCTCGGCGCGGGACTGCTCGCGAAAAAAGCCGTCGAGCGCGGATTGAAAGTGAACCCCGCGGTGAAATCCTCGCTCGGGCCCGGCTCGCGCGTCGTCACCGATTACCTGAACAAGACCGGCCTCTCGCAGTATCTCGACGCGCTCGGATTCCAGACTGTCGGCTACGGCTGCACGACGTGCATCGGCAACAGCGGCCCGCTGCATCCCGCCATCGAGGAAGCTGTGACGAAGAACGATCTCGTCGCCGCGTCGGTGCTCTCGGGCAATCGTAACTTCGAGGCGCGCGTGCATCAGAACATCAAGGCGAACTTCCTCATGTCGCCGCCACTCGTCGTCGCGTTCGCGCTCGCGGGCCGCGTGGACATCGATCTTTCGAGCGAGCCCATCGGCACCGGCAAGGACGGCAAGCCCGTCTTCCTTCGCGACATCTGGCCGAGCCAAAAGGAAGTCCGCGACGTGATGAGCACTGCGCTGTCGCCGGAAATTTTCCGCAAGCTCTACACGGACTTCGCGTCGCAAAACCCGAAGTGGAACGAACTCCCCGGCACCGTCGGCGACGTGTTCGAGTGGAACAAGCAGAGCACCTACGTGCAGGAGCCGCCGTTCTTCGCCGCGTTCGGAATGTCCGCCGGCAGCATCGGCGAGATCAAGGGCGCGCGCCCGCTCGGAATCTTCGGCGACAGCGTGACGACCGATCACATCTCGCCCGCAGGCGCGATCAAGAAGGCGTCGCCCGCAGGAAAATTCCTCACGGAAGCCGGCGTCGCGTTCGAGGATTTCAACAGCTACGGCAGCCGCCGCGGCAACGACCGCATCATGACGCGCGGCACCTTCGCGAATGTGCGCATCAAAAACCTCATGTGCCCCGGCACCGAGGGGGGCGTGACAAAGTTCAACGGAGAAGTGATGCCCATCTACGACGCCGCGATGAAATTCGCGGAGACAAAAACGCCGCTGATGATTTTCGCCGGACAGGAATACGGCACGGGCAGTTCGCGCGACTGGGCGGCAAAAGGCACCGCGCTCCTCGGCGTGAAGGCCGTCGTCGCGCAAAGCTTCGAGCGCATCCACCGCAGCAACCTCTGCGGCATGGGCGTCGTCCCGTTCCAGTTCCCCGACGGTATGACCGCGCAGACGCTGAAGCTCGACGGCACGGAGACATTCGACCTGCTCGGCCTCAGCGATGACATCAAGCCGATGAGCGACGTCACGCTCGTCATCCACCGCGCGAGCGGCACCGAGGAGAAAGTCACGCTCCGCAGCCGAATTGATACGGCCATCGAGGTCGAATACGTTCGCCACGGCGGCATCCTGCCGTATGTGCTGCGCCAGTTGCTCGCGGTGTAAAGCAGCCGTCTCTATAAAGCAAAACGCGCAGGGTTTCCCCTGCGCGTTCGCTTTGAAATGAGAGTCTGAGATTACTTGATCTCGACCTTCGCGCCGGCTGCTTCGAGCTTCTTCTTGATCTCTTCGGCTTCGGCTTTGGTCGCGCCTTCCTTGAGGGTCTTGGGCGCGCCTTCGACGAGGGCCTTGGCTTCGGCGAGGCCGAGGCCGGGCACTGCGGCGCGGACTTCCTTGATGACGTTGATCTTGTTCGCACCGGCCTCCTTGAGGACGATATCGAATGCGGTCTTTTCTTCCGCTGGTGCAGCGGCTGCACCGCCACCACCACCGCCGGAGGCTGCGACTGCGGCCACTGGTGCCGCGGCGCTGACGCCCCACTTGGTTTCGAGTTGCTTCACGAGGTCCGCGACTTCGAGGACGGTGAGGCTGCTGAGTTGATCAACGATTGTGCTGATATCTGCCATGGTATGTTTTTGTTTGTCGGTGTCGTCGCGGCCCGAGGCTTCAGGCCAATTAAGAACGGCTGCCACCGCTCCGACGAGGAACCATATGTGTTGTTGTTTTTGTGAATTCGCGCGCCCCTCACGGGACGACACGTTCCGCCGATTGGCAGCAGCGGAAAAGGAGCGCGGAAACTAGGGGTTACCCCGTCCGAGTCAAGCGGGGTTTTTGGGAAAATAGCCCACGCGTTCCTCCTTTATCCCCCGCCCTCTCTACCCCATAGTCGCCGCCGACGCATGGAAAAAGATCCCGCGAATATCACCGAAAACATCCTTCGCTCCTACTCCACGGGGGGCGGCACAAACCACGTGGACGGTGCAAATCTGCCCAGCAAACGGGCCATCGCGACCATCTGCGATGAACTGCTCCAGCTACTCTTTCCCGGATTTCACGATTTGGAGCCTGTCCATAGCAGCCACCTGCCGCGAATCACAGCGCACCGCGTTTATACCATCGGTCAGAATCTCGCGGAGGAAATTTGCAAGAGCCTGCGCCTCGACGAGCCCGATTGCCCGAATGCGCGCGCCACAGTCCTTGCGCACGATTTTCTCTCCGCGATTCCTCATGTTCGCGAGTTGCTCGCCACGGATGTGGATGCCGCTTTTCAAGGCGACCCGGCGGCGGGCGGTAGTGACGAGGTGATTTTGTCGTATCCATTCATCGAAGCGATTGCCATTCAGCGGAGCGCGCACGTTCTGCACGCCCTCGAAGTTCCGCTCATCCCACGCATGATGACCGAATGGGCGCACAGCCGCACCGGCATTGACATCCATCCCGGCGCGCACATTGGCAGCCACTTTTTCATAGACCACGGCACCGGCGTCGTGATCGGCGAAACAAGCGTCCTCGGCAAACACGTGAAGCTATACCAGGGCGTCTCGCTCATCGCGAAATCGCTCGCTGGCGGGCAGGCGCTTCGAGGGCAAAAGCGACACCCGAGCATCGAGGATCACGTCACGATCTACGCGAACGCAACAATCATGGGCGGCGACACGACCATCGGCACTGGCTCGACGATTGGTGCCAGCGTGTTTCTGACGCACAGCGTTCCGGTGCGCAGCCTCGTGCTAGCCGAGGGACAGGGCGTTCGTGTTTTGCACAAGGACAAGCGCGGCGGATTGGACGGGGACGACTGGGCGATTTAGAAAAATGAATTTGGCCGGATCGCCTCAGCGCAAAAACGAGCGATAGTAAAAATCCTTGTCCTCCTCCGTGATGGACGGCCTGATCCAGCCGGATCGAAACACACGACGGGCAGAACGCTCATCCTCCGTCTCCCATCGTTGTTGAGCGGCTCTCTCTTCCTTTGAGGCGCAGCCGCCAAATACCAGCACAAGACTGGATATGGACATCGCGCACATTAGGCGTTGGCAGGACTTCAAATTCATCGGAATGCAAAGTGACAGCATTTCAACACGAACGGCAAAACGATTCGCCAAGGCGAGACGAAGATCAGATGCTCGCGGCGATGATTTATCTCGACCACAACGCCACGACGCCGCTCTCCCCGGCAGTGCTCGATGCGATGCGGCCCTGCTTGGAACGATGGCACGGCAATCCATCGTCCATTCACGCAGCCGGACGCGAGGCGCGGGCTGCGATTGACGATGCGCGCGATCGTGTCGCCAAATTGCTGGGTGCCCGGCCGCATGAGATCATCTTCACCGGCGGCGGCACCGAGGCGGACAATCTCGCCATCATCGGACTCGCCCGGAAAAACGCAGAGCGTGGGAAGCACGTCATCACCTGCGCGACCGAGCACCACGCGGTGCTGCACGCGTTCGAGCATTTGGAAAAGAGCGAGGGCTTCCGCATCAGCATCCTGCCCGTGGAGGCGAACGGACAACTCGACCCGGCGCGACTGGCGTCCGCTTTTACGCCGGAGACCACGCTCGTCTCGGTGATGACTGCGAACAACGAGACTGGCGTGAAGCAGCCCGCGGAGAAGCTCGCCGCAATGTGTCGTGAGCGGGGCGTGCTTTTTCATAGCGATGCGATCCAAAGCTTCGGCAAGGAGCCTCTGCCGCCGCTAGGCGCGAGCGGCTTCGATGCGGTCTCCCTTGCGGCTCACAAATTTTATGGGCCGAAAGGTGCGGGGTTGCTGTGGCTGCGCGGCGGACTGCCGATTGAACGCATCGCCTTTGGCGGCAGCCACGAAGGTGATCGTCGTGCAGGCACGGAAAACACCGCAGCTATCGTTGGCCTCGCCGTCGCCGCAGAACTGGCACTCTTTGATCTCGAAAATGAAATTACACGTCAGAGCACGCTGCGCGAAAAACTCTGGGAAGGAGTGCGCTCGATCTTTCCAGCCGCAGTGCGCAACGGCGCAATCGAGAACAGCCTGCCCAACACACTGAACGTCAGCTTCCCAGGAATGGATGGCGAAAGTCTGATCATTTCGTTCGACCTCGCAGGAATCTGCGTATCGAGCGGTAGTGCGTGCATGGTCGGCAGCATCCAGCCTTCACACGTGCTGCTCGCGATGGGCGTGCCTGTCGAAATCGCCCAAGCGACCGTGAGATTTTCCCTCGGAAAAACGACAACCGCTGCGGAAATTGACGAAGCCATCATACGGATGCGCGCTGTCTTTGCACGCATCACCGCTTAATTTCCGCACTCATGCAGTTCGACTTTTTCAAGCGTCTGTTCATCAAAGCACCTAAAAAAAAACAGGTGCTGCCCGCACAGGGAAAAGCGAAGGAGCGAGAGTGGAAAATCTCACACTTCCAAATTCTGACAAATTGCTTTCGGAAGCCAGAACCCAGCTCATCGCACAGCAGGCCAACCATCTCGCCAGTGTGCTGAAAATCCGTTGGAACTCGCGAATGCGCAGCACCGCCGGGATGGCATACTGGCGTCAGTCCCTCATTACTTTGAATCCACGACTCGCAGAATTCGGCGAGGAGGAAATCCAGCGCACCCTGCGCCACGAACTCGCCCATCTCCTCGCACATGATCGCGCAAAAGGCCGCCGCATTTCGCCCCACGGAGCCGAGTGGAAGCGCGCCTGCCGCGACCTCGGACTGAAGGACGAAAAGCGCACGCACGAACTTCCCCTGCCCCGCCGCACAGTCGCACGCAAACTTTTCTATCGCTGCCCGTCATGCGCAGTGGAAATTGCGCGTGTGAAACCGCTCTCACGCGGCGCAGCCTGCATCCGCTGTTGCAGAAAACACAATCGTGGCCGCTACGACGCGCGCTATCGTTTTGAGAAGGTAGAAAACAAAATGCTTAAAGCTGGCGTGTAGCTCCAAAAGCTGTGTTGGTTCAAAGCTTCTCGGGCGCTTGCAGGAGTTCGACGATTCGCTGCAAGAGTCGTCCAGCCGCACCACCGTCAAGCACACGGTGATCGAAACTCAGTGTGAGTTCCGCCTCGGTCACAGGAACAAACTGGCCTTTCTCCTTGTCCCAATTCGGGACGACCCGTCCTGCGCCGAGACCGAGCAGCAGCGTCTGCTCAGGCAACGGAATGGGCGTTGCCCATGTCAGACCAAATGTTCCAAAGTTTGTCACCGTGGCGATGCTACCGCCTTGCGCGCTGGCAGGCAGGCGGCGTGCGCGGGCGAGTTCGACAAGTTCGTCGTAGCGGGCGATGAGTTTTGAGAGGGAGACTTGATCGGCGTTGCGTAAAACGGGGACTAGCACGCCATCGTCTGCCTCGACTGCAAATCCGACATCAATCGCCTTTGGGTGGACAATTTTACCACCGACCAGACGCCCCGCGATTGCTCGATTTTCACCGAGAGCGATGGCGAGAGCTCGCGATGCGTAAAGCGCAGGCCCTGCTTTCGGCGTTTGCTGTTTGCGATGGGCGAGCAATGCATCGAGCTGCACGGGACGACCCACATTCGCAAGCGGACGTGTCCACGAACGGCGCATCGCGTCAGCAACGGCAATACGCATCGGCGAGGCTTTCGTCTGCTCGTGTTCATCGAGGCGGTAGAGAAAATCTTCGAGGTCCTCGATGGTTACGCGCCCTGCCGCTCCACTTCCGGCAATGCCCGCCAAATCAGCAGCGTGAAGGCCGAGTTCGTTCATGCGCGCCTTCATCCTCGGCGACATATACGCGAGCCCGCCAGCGTGCGCGGGAACGGGAAGACCGTGGACGGTCGGCATGACATTTGCCGTGGCAGTCGGGGCATTGTAGCCATCGGTATCGCCTCCCTCCAGCTTCGGAGCTTGCTCGCTCAGTCCGAGCCGCTGCGCGTCCTCCGCGCTCACATCAAGATAGCCGAGCACACTTCCGACGGCGTAGCTCTTTTGCAGTTCGACTGAAATTTCCGCCAGCGTTCCGCTGCACGGTGCCGTGACGCCCATCGTCGCCTTTTGTGTTTCAACCTCCATCACGTCCTGATCGGCGGCGACAGGATCGCCGACTTTGATTGGCAAATGAACGATGGTTGCCTCGGCAATGGATTCGCCGAGTTGCGGCATGGTGATTGGTATGCGGGGCATGGCTAAAAATCTGAGTTTAACTGCGGAGCAAATCGCGCATCGCACTGGTGATTGCCCGTGCGGTTGGGCGATGGGTGCCCCAGAGGTTTGGATGATAAGGAACCGGCGTGTCCTTTGCGTTCAAACGCATCGGCGGAGCATCGAGAAGTCCGAAACCCTCCGTGGCAATGCGGGCGAGCACCTCGGCTGTCACGCCGCCCCACGGGAAAGCCTCACCCACAGCAAGCAAGCGTCCCGTTCGGGCGACGCTCCCAAGAATGGTGTCCGTATCGAGAGGCTTCACGCTGCGCAAATCCACGACTTCGATTTCCCAACCCTCGGCAGCGAGTTCCTCCGCACACGCGATACTTTCGTGAACCATCGCAGAGTATGTAACGATCGTTGCATCGCGGCCCGCGCGAGCGATGCGCGCCTTTCCCGTAGGCAAAGCGACATCGGGAAGACCGTCGGCTTTGAGATGGTAATAGAGATACTTGTGCTCGCAGAAGATGACTGGGTCATCAATTTCCACAGCTTCGAGCAACATCGTGTAGGCATCCTCGACCGTCGCGGGAGTCATCACCACGATACCGGGATAATGCGCGTAGAGAGCCTCCATGCTTTGCGAATGAAACGGCCCGGCACCCGCAGTGCCACCGCTGGGAAGTCGCACAACGATGGGACACGGCACGCCCGTCCGCCAAAACATCGTCGCCGCGTGCTGGAGAATTTGCGTGAGGCCGCAGGTGGAAAAATCCGCGAACTGCATTTCGACAATCGGGCGCATCCCTTCGAGCGCTGCGCCAATGGCGAGCCCGACTTGCGCATCCTCGGAAATAGGCGAATCAATCACGCGTCCGGGAAACTCCTTCGCCAGTCCCTTTGTCGCTTTGAATGCGCCGCCGAAGTCCGCGATGTCCTGCCCGTAGATGAAAACGCGTTCGTCTTCCGCGAGCAATTTACGCTGCGCTGCACGGATCGCCTCAAGGTAGGTAATCGTCCCGGTTTGAGCAGTAGTGGCGGTTTGATTTTGGAACACGGTCGAAGCTAGTTATGGGCGGAGAAAAATTGCTCCAAAGCTGTGATGGTGAAAATTCTCACTGCTGGCCTCCTTCGGAAAGTCGGCGCGTGCTCAGCGCGCACCAATCTTCTTCGCTCGGATTTGGCAGCGCCTCGCGCAGTGCAGTCCCACAGGCGCTCTCCACCTCGGCGGCAGCCTGATTGCGCATCGTGTCGAGTTGCGCGCGTGTTGCGTCGCCGGATGCGATGAGTTGCTCGCGTGCGACATCCAGACAATCCCGTCCGATGGGCGCGAGCTTCAGCGCGTGGTTCATGTAGTGAAAATCATCGTGTTCGCCGTGACCGACGAGTCGCAGCAGATCCGCCACCACCATCTGCGGCCCGGCTCCGGCGCGCGCGCGTGCGACAGCTTCGTGAACGACCTCGACGCAGGCACTCGGGTCGGTGCCGTCGATTTTGTATCCGGCCACGCCATAGCCCGCCGCGCGCTGAACAAGATCCTCGCACGCATACTGCCGGGCAGTGGGAGTTGAGTAGGCGTATTGGTTGTTCGCGACGATCACGACGAGCGGTAGCTTTTCGACCGCCGCCATGTTCAGCCCCTCGTGAAAACTTCCCGTGGAAGTCGCGCCATCACCTATGCAGGTTGCACCGACAACACCCGTCTCGCCCCTCGCCCGCCGCGCGAACAAACCGCCTGCGACCGTCGAAACCATCGCGCCGAGATGCGAAATCATCGCGTAGTAACCATCGCGTGGCTTTCCACGGTGAATGTTTCCATCACGCCCGCGCATCGGCCCAAGTCGTGATCCGAGATAAGTGCGCGCAGCTTCGAGCACGCTCTCACCAAAAGCCAGACGCCCCGCCATATCACGAATGAGCGGTGCAAAAATATCGCCCTTTTTTAAAGCAGTGCCAATCGCCGCGCTCAACGCCTCCTGCCCTTTCCCGAGAAACACACCGCCCGTGATTTTTCCGCCGCGATACAGGCTCGCGAGTTTTTCCTCCAGCACGCGGGCAAGGATCATCCAGCGATACGCGGTAAGCGCGCGCGCCTTGTTTTCATCGGGCCGCGCATCGTTGCGCACGGCTGGGCTGGTTTGCAGCATGGGTTGGAAACTAGCGGGCGCGATGCTTGGCAGGCAACGGTTTCTTGCAGCAGAAATTATTTTCCCGCCGGCAGGCGAAGCACGAGCCGGAGCGAATCCAGCCTCAAGCGCGCCGATTCGATTGCACTTTGCAGCTCGTTTTTCTGCTGCTGCAAGGCGGCGATTTCCTCGGGACGAACATGATCGTTGATCGTGCGGAGTGTTTCCAGTCGCTCGATTTCTGCGGCGAGTTGAGTGTTCATTGCTGCCGCAGCGTCGGCGACGAGTGTCTTCATCCGATCAGCGGCGAACGCCTGTGCTTTGCTTAGCATTGAAGGGAGCAACTTTCGCTTCACGGCGCCGCGATCGAGCAGACGGAAAATATCGCCCTTCTCCAGATGCGCCTCGCGTAGCTCCTCATCATCGCCGCGCTCAGCGAGCGCGTGATCCACCACGACACGCACCGGTGTCGCTGGCAGAAATCGATCCACGTGCAGTGCGGCGGGCGCGACACATTCCACGACGGAATGAATTTCCAGGAAGATGGCCTCGGAGCCGCCTTTCCAAACACCGAAGGCGCTGTTTCCTGATTCGGCGCCGAGCAGTAAATCCAGCGAACTCGTGATGAGCGGATGGTCGCCTGTCATCAGCCCGATGTCCTCGCGGCTCAGCGCGCGCGTGCGGTCGAAAGTCACCGTCATTCCGTCGGCAGGAATCGCAGGGAATGCATCGGTAATCAGATGCCCCGGCTTGAGCAACAACGTGCGAATGCTGTGATCCTCCACCTGCACGCCGAAGTGGTCGAAAAGCTCGATGCAGAACTTTTCAAAACCTTCGTCCGCATCGGCAGCGCGGACAGCTTGAATCAATTCCGCAGCCTGCGCGGGCTTGCACGAATTCAGTTCGAGCAGACGGTCATGACCGCGCTCGAGCTTCTTCGCGACCTTCGCGTGGAGGTCGCGCGTCTTCTTGATGAAAGCAGTCAGCTTTTTCGCATCGAACTTCTCGCAGAGCACCGCGAGCGTCTCGCTCAGCTCTCGACCGATCTCCGCCGCGCCGTGGGGATTTTTTTCAAACGCGCCGAGGCCCTCGTGATACCAGCGCGCAAGCACTTCCGAGTCGCTGCCCTTCACGTAGGGGACGTGGATTTGAATCGTCGCCGTCTGCCCGATGCGATCGAGGCGACCGATGCGTTGCTCTAGCAATTCGGGATTCGATGGCAGATCGAAAAGCGCGAGATGATGCGCAAACTGGAAGTTCCGCCCTTCGCTGCCGATTTCCGAGCAGATCAAAATGCGCGCACCCTCCGGTTCCGAGAAATACGCTGCGTTGCGGTCGCGTTGAAGCAGCGTGAGCCCCTCGTGGAAGACACCCGCATTCACATTCACCACGCGCTGGAGGCGCTCGGCGATTTCCTCCACGAGCGCGCGCGTTTTGCAAATGAGCAGAATCTTTTCGCCCTCAAACTCCCGCAGCAAACCCGCCAGCCACTTCACCTTCGCATCCGTCTCGTCTTCGCCCGTGAGCGGCACGAGGCGCGCCTTGCGCTTCGGAAAACCCGACAGCGCAGCACGAGTATTGCGAAACATCACGCGCCCCGTTCCGAAAGCATCGAGCAATTCGCCCACGAGACTTGTGCGCGCGGCAGCATCATCGGCGAGAGCGTCGCAGTGCTGGGCGATGCGCGGGGACTGGCTTGCAAAAAGTTTCCGATCCGCAGCGCTCAACGCCTGACCCGCGAGCAAACGATCCAGCGCCAGCGCCACCTGCTCGTAGTGCTCCGCCTCCTCCACAAATTTCCCGAGATCATCGTAACGGTTCGCATCGAGCAATCGGAGCCGTGCGAAATGCCCCTCCGGCCCGAGTTGCTGCGGTGTCGCCGTGAGAAGGAGAAGCCCCGGCGTTTTTTGCGCCAGCGCCTCGACGAGCGAATACTGCGGACTCGCCGCCTGCGGCGTCCATTCCATGTGATGCGCCTCGTCCACCACCAGCAAATCCCAGCCCGCCTCCACCACCTGCCGAGTGCGCGCCTCGCTCTTCGCGAGAAAGCCGATGCTGCAAATCACGAGCTGACTATCGAGGAACGGATTCGCCTCCGCGTCGTGCAATTCAATCGCCCCGCAGCGCTCCTCGTCGAAAAGGCTGAACAGCATGTTAAAGCGCCGATACATCTCCACGAACCACTGATGCACCAGCGGCTCCGGCACCAGAATCAGGATTCGCGGCGCACGGCCCGTGATGTGCAGCCGGTGCAAAATCAACCCCGCCTCAATCGTCTTCCCCAGCCCCACCTCGTCCGCCAGCAACACGCGCGGCACCAGCCGCCCCGCCACCTCCCCCGCGATGAACATCTGGTGCGGCAGCAAATCCACACGACCTCCCACAAAGCCCCGCACCCGCGAACGCCGCAGTTCACTCCGCCTGCGCAGCGCCTCCGTGCGCAAATCGAACGTCGCCAGCTCATCCACCTGCCCCGCAAACAGCCGATCCTCCGGCTTGCTGAAACTGATCGAATCCGAAAGCTCCGCCTCCGGCAAATCGCGCTTGCCGCAGCGATACACCAGCAGCCCCTTGCGATCCTCCACCGCCTCCACGACCAGCTCCTTCCCTTCGTGCGATTTGATTTTATCCCCCACCGCAAACTGCACCCGGCGCAGCGGTGCCGACTCCATCGCATACTGCCGCTGCTCCCCCGCCGCATGAAAAAACACCTCCACGCGCCCGAACTCCGCGCGCAGAATAATCCCGAGCCCCAGCTCCGGCTCGCTGTCACTCACCCATCGTTGTCCCGCTATTGGCTTGCTCATAAAAAGGGCGCGGAGACTACGCATCGCATCGCTTTTGGCAACGGACTTTGCCTGCCATCTCGCGATGAGGCGTTTTGTGTGAACTACCCTTTTAGGATAGTATTGAGCCGCAGGGGAGTTGACGGGGGTGGAATGGGGTTGGCATGGCGGGCGGAGGGCACCGAGAACTGGAGTTCTTGGCAAAGGAATGTTGAATTGGCGGATTGGCGGGCTGGATGGCGGGTATTTTCAGGGGTGCTGCCAATTGTTCCTTTGGGAATGCTATGGAACACTGGATTTATGCGTTAATTGCTGTTTTTGTGTCGGTTGAAAGTGAAATCAACCTGTTTTTCGCTCCGGAAAATGTCTTGGAACGTCGAGTTAAGCCTTTTTTGGCTCCCAAAAATGCCTTGGAACGACGTGATACAAGCCTCTCGGCTCCGCAAAATGGCATGGAACGACGTGCTGCCCCCTTTTTGCCTCCCAAAAATAACAAGGAACGTCGTGCTGACTGTTTTTTGCCTCCCAAATATAACAAATCACGACGTGCTATGTCTTTTTTCGCTCCCGGAAATGGCTCGGAACGACGTGCTGCCTGTTTTTTTGCTCCCGGAAACGGTATGAAATGACGTATTTTCCTCTCCCCTGCTCCCATAAAATGCCCGCAACGAGGTTCCCCTTTTGAAACAGGCTGCTATCTCGTCCGTCGGGACGCTACGACCTACGAGTCACGCCCCCTCACTTACACCCGCACGACCCTGCGCCGCACGCGGCTCTTTTTCCGGCGAGTTTCTTTTCAATGGCTAGCGAGGTGGGGGTGATGGAGAGGCCACCGAGGGCGGTGCAGCGAAGTTCGCGGGGCATTTGCTTGGCGACTTGCTTGGCGGTTTCGATGACTTCGTCGAGCGGGATGACTTGGTCGAAACCGGCCATCGCCATGTTTGCGCAGGAGAGTGCGTTTGCGGCGGCCATGACGTTTTTGCCGAGGCACGGGGCTTCGACGCGGTTGGCGATGGGATCGCAGATGAGGCCGATCATACTTTGCATCGCCATGGATGCGGCGGCGACGGATTGCGCGAGCGTGCCGCCGGCCATCGTGACCAATGCGGCCGCGGCCATCGCCGCTGCGGAGCCGCCTTCGGCCTGGCAGCCGCCGACTTCCGCTGCAAACGTCCAGGCGGTCGCGATGAATACGCCGATGAGTCCGCTCGCGAGAATGGCTTTCGCCATTTCCTCCTCGCTGAGCTTCATCTCCTCGGCCATCGCGATGACTGCGCCGGGCAGCGCGGCGCACGCCCCGGCGGTGGGCATGGCGACGATGACGCCCATCGAGCTTTTCACCTCCATGAGCGCAGTGACGTAAAGGATGATGCGGTTCAGCGCGCCCGCGTCGAGGAGGCGTCCGGCTTTCATTTGCTCCGCAAAACCGCCGGACTGGTGCCCGAGCACGCGGTCTTCGTAGCTCGTGCCGGCGATGCCCTGCGCGATGGAACGGCGCAAGATGCGGACGATGCCGGTCATCATTTCGACGACCTCCGTCTCGCTCAATCCGCCGCGCTCGCACTCGTAGGCGACGGCGAGTTTCCAAAGCGGTGTGTTTTTTCCCGCGTCGTGCACGAGCATCTCGGCGCAGGTGGTAAAAGGAACGTGCGTCGTGCTGCGGGACTTCACCGGGAGGACGGGCGCGAGGCGCTTCACGGCGCTGACGAGGCCCGCGCTGCGCAGTTCCGCGATCACGGAGTCGGGGACGAACTGCTGTGCTTTCACCTCGACGATTTGCACGCCGCCGTGCTCGTGCAGCAGGACGGCATCCGCCTCTACGAGCGATGCGATTTTCGCGCGCAGCGCAGCGCCGTCGCCCGTCGCCCAAAAGAGCGTCTCGAAATAATCGCCGAACATCGAAATGGCGAAGCCGTCCACGTCGAGCACTTCCATCATGCCGCCGCCGGTGGAGATGGCGCGCAGAGTGTGGCGCTCGCGGGCGTTCGTGAGCGTGAGGCGGTAGGTATTCGGGTGCGGGTCGCCCACGTCCACGGTCTCGATACGGATTTTCACGCCGCTGTCGCTCAGCGTTTGCATCGAGCCGGGCAGGCGTTCATCCGCCGCATCCCAGCCCATCAGCCCGCCGAAAAGGCCCATGTCCGAGCCTTGCGTGTCGTGCGTCGTCGGCAGCGCGCCGCCGCGATCAAATTCAACGAGCACGTCGCTGATTTCCCCGCCCATCAAATCGAGCGCGAGTCTGCCGATGCGAAGCGCCGCCGCGCAGTGTGAACTCGAAGGCCCGCGCATGACGGGACCGATGACATCGTTAAAGATGCTGACAAACATGCGCCATCCATCGCTGCTTCACGCGGCACCTGCAAGGCTGCGTTCGCACGAGTCTGGGATAATTTTTCCCCTCCCCTGCCTGAAAACGGTGTGTCGCGATTTGATGGCAGAATCAGTTTGCCAAGCGGACGCGGGCACCTATTGTCGCGCCCCTTTTCCACGGATGCTCCATCGTCAACCACTCGAAATGAAGATTTTCAGCGGGTCCGCTCATCGCGAACTCGCACGCAGCATTGCGCAATATTGCAAGGTGCCGCTCGGCGATGCGACGGTGGATTCGTTCCCGGACGGCGAGACGATGGTGAAGTTCAATGAGAACATCCGCGGTCGCGATGTTTTCCTCGTGCAGCCCACCTGCCCGCCGACGAATCAGAATTTGATGGAGCTGCTGATCATGGTGGATGCGGCGCGGAGGGCGAGTGCGGCGCGCATCACGGCGGTGATTCCGTTTTTTGGATACGCGAGGCAGGATCGAAAAGACCAGCCGCGCGTTCCGATTACGGCGAAGTTGGTGGCGAATCTCCTCACTGCGGCGGGCGTGGATCGTGTGCTCACGATGGATCTTCATGCGCAGCAGGTGGCGGGGTTTTTCGACATCCCGGTGGACCATCTCTACGCGTCGCCTGCGGTGATCAATTACCTGCGTGCAAAAAATCTCGATGAGCCGGTGGTGGTTTCGCCCGACGTCGGCGGGCTGAAAATGGCAAACGCATACGCGCAGGCTATGAATGCCGGCCTCGCCATCGTGGCAAAGCGCAGAAAGAGCCCGACGGAGGTCGCGGCTACGAGCATCATCGGCGAGGTGGAGGGAAGGCCCGTCATCCTCGTGGATGACATGACCGAGACAGCGGGAACGCTGTGCGCGGCGGCGAAACTTTTGAAGGAGCACGGCGCGAGGGACATCATGGCGTGCGTGAGTCACGCGGTGCTCACCGACCTCGGAATCGAGCGCCTCAAGTCTTCGTGCATCACAGAACTCGTTTGCACCAACAGCGTCCCCGTCCGCGATGGCGAGGGCTTTAAAATCACACCGCTATGCGTGGCGGATTTGCTCGGCGAAGGCATCAACCGCATCCACGGCGACGAATCCGTTTCATCCCTGTTCGAAATCCCCAGAACATAACTAAAACAAACCAACAACCAGCAGTAGCTAACAACAGCAATGGCCAAAACCATCCAACTCAAAGCCGAACTCCGCTCCGGAGCCGGAACCACAGCAGCAAAAGCCGTCCGCAAGGCCGGTAAAGTCCCGGCGACCATCTACGGTCGTCACCACGCACCGCAAAACTTGCAGCTCGACGCGCACACACTCGCGCTCGCGCTCGGCAAGAGCACCGGTGAACACGTTCTCGTGAACCTCGAAATCGCCGGTGGCAAATCAACGCTCGCGCTGATTCAGGACGTGCAGCACCACGCATTGAAGCGTCATATTCTCCATCTCGATTTCCATGCGTTGAAGGAAGACGAGAAAATGCACACCACCGTGCCGGTCATCGCATTTGGTGAACCCGAAGGCGTGAAGAGCGGCGGCGGTTTGCTCGAACAGCTCATCCGCGCGCTCGAAGTCGAGTGCTTGCCAAAGGATCTTCCCGAGTCGTTCATCGTGGACGTTTCCGCGCTCAATGTCGGCGACGGGATTCACGTCAAACAACTCACCCTGCCCGCCGGTGTCACCACCCGCGTCAATGGTGAAGCATTCATTTTCCACTGCGCCGCTCCGACTGTCGAAGCCGAGCCGGCACCTGCCGCAGAAGGCGCAGCCGCAGAGCCCGAAGTCATCAAGGAGAAGAAGCCAGCCGAAGGCGAAGCCGCCGCTCCCGCCGCTGGCGCAAAAGACGCAAAACCGAAAGGCGACAAGAAATAGAGATATGGGCCGATGGAGCGTCGGAACGTCAGTTGACCGAAAGCGCCGTGTGCAAACGCGCACAGAGTTATCACCGACGAAACCGACCATCCATCAGCCCGTTCACTCGCCCGTCCAATGCCCGGAGCATCGCCATTTCGCATCATCGTCGGCCTCGGAAATCCAGGCCGCGAGTATGCGGACACCCGGCACAACGTCGGCTTTATGATCCTCGATCGCATCGCCGCCAGTGCCGGGGCATCGTTCCGGGCGGACAAAAAGTGGCAGGCCCAAGTCGCAGCAACTGGCGACGTCTGGCTGTGCAAACCTCAAACCTATATGAACCTCAGCGGCGAAAGCGTCACCGCACTCGCGCACTTTTATAAAATCGAGCCATCCCAAGTGCTCGTGGTGCTCGACGACATGGCGCTCCCGCTCGGTCGTCTCCGCCTCCGCGAAAGCGGAAGCGCCGGCGGCCACAATGGCCTGCAAAGCGTGCTCGAACACCTCGGCACGCAGGCCGTTTCCCGCCTCCGCGTCGGCATCGGCGAGGCAGCGGGAGAAGCCACGGGCCACGTGCTCGGGAAATTTGCCTTGGCCGAGCGCCCCCTGCTCGACGAAGCTCTCACCCGCGCCACCGAGGCCATCGCGTTTGCACAGAAAAATGGCTTCGCCGCAGCAATGAACAATTACAACCAACAGACCACACCAACACAACAATGAGCAAAAATCGTTACGAAGGACTCCTAATCCTCAACCTTAAAGGTAAAGAAGACACCGCACAAAAAATCATCGAACGCGTCGAAAAAGACTTCAAAGCCGCAGGCGCGGAAGTCGAGAGCGTGCAGAAGATGGACAGTCATCAATTCAGCTACGTCGCCGACAAGGTGGACCGCGGCTTCTACGTGAACTTCGTTTTCAGCGCCGAGCCATCTGCGCTCGCAGCACTGAAGGAAAACTTCACCAACGACAACGACGTCTTCCGCCAGCACTACGCACGTCTCGCCGCGAAGAATGCCGCCTAAACGCAAAGCGCGAACTTTCACCAACAACCCGGAACCGCCGCCATGCCGAATCTAAACAAAGTAATGTTGATGGGGAACCTCACCCGGGATCCCGAAATCAAATACACACCGAAAGGCACCGCCATCGCAGTCTTCGGTCTCGCCACCAACCGCAGCTACACACTCGAAAGTGGAGAAAAGCGAGAGGAAGTAACTTTCGTGGATTGCGAAGCCTACGCACGCCTTGCCGAAATCATCGGCGAGTATTGCAAAAAAGGACGCCCGCTCTTCGTCGAAGGCCGACTCAAGCTTGATAGCTGGGACGACAAGACGACGGGGCAGAAACGCAGCAAGATGAAGGTGGTCGTCGAAACCATGCAACTGCTCGGCAGTCGCGACGGCGGTGGTGGTGGCGGACACGATAGCACGGTGGAATACGCCGATGCACAGGCACCAAGTGCTCCGGCCCAGCGCCGCGCTCCCGCGCAATCGCCCAAGCCACCCGCCGACCCCGATCTCGACGCCACTCCCGACGACATTCCGTTTTAAGGGAGCGACCTATCAAGGAGCGGCGACATTCCTGTCGCCGTCCATATCCGCGCGCAGCGCCTCACTTTTCCGTTTTCGTGCTGGGAAGCATGGCGCTTTGCGCAGCGAGTTCGGCGACAAGAATGTCGCCGCTCCCTGCGCAAGCTCTGAGTGTTACTCGATACCGAGCTTGCGGAAAGTCTCGTCCACCCATCGGAAGTGGTGTTCGAGCGAGCACAGGCGTGCGATTTCCTCAGCGGGAATTTTTGAGGTGATCTCGTCCTCGGCAAGCAGGTTTTTCTGCAACGATTGCGCGCCCTGCCACGTCTTCATCGCAGCGCGTTGCACGGCTTCGTAGGCGGTTTTGCGTTCGAGGCCGCGCTCGGTGAGCTTCAAAAGAATCGTCTGCGAGTGGTAGAGACCTTTCGTGATTTCGAGGTTCCGCTTCATGTTATCGGGATAGACGATCAGCCGGTCCACGAGCTTCGTAAGCGAGCGCAGCATCGAGTTCACGAGGATGCACGAGTCGGGGAATATCACTCGCTCGACAGAACTGTGCGAGATGTCGCGTTCGTGCCAGAGCGCCACGTTTTCCAGCGCAGCCACGGCGTTGCTGCGGACGAGGCGCGCGAGACCGCTGAGCTTTTCGCCCGTGATCGGATTGCGCTTATGCGGCATCGCGCTGCTGCCTTTCTGGCCGGGCTGAAAATACTCCTCTACTTCGAGCACCTCGGTTCTTTGTAGATGACGAAACTCGGTCGCCCATCGATCCACACTCGACGCGATGAGCGCGAGCACGGTGTGAAATTCGGCATGACGATCACGCTGCACAACTTGCGTGGCGAGCGTCGCCGCACGAAGACCCAGATGCGCGCAGACTTTTTCCTCCACTACGGGATCGAGATGCGCGTGGGTTCCCACTGCACCACTCAATTTACCGACGCGAATGCGCGGCTGAACTTGCTCGAAACGCTCCAGCGCACGACCAAACTCGTCATACATCAGCGCAAGCTTGAGTCCGAAGGTGATTGGCTCGGCGTGGATGCCGTGGCTGCGACCAATCATCGGCGTCATCTTAAATTCCTTCGCGCGACGTGCGATGACCTCGCGCATTGCGCGCAGGTCTTTCAAAATAATGTCGCTCGCCTGCGCCGTCTGCACCGCGAGCGTCGTGTCGAGCACATCGCTGCTCGTCATGCCCTGATGCATCCAGCGGCACGAAGGCCCGACGTAGCTCGCCACGTTTTCGAGAAATGCGATGACATCGTGATTCGTCCGCTTTTCGATTTCCTCGATCTCCGAGAGAACAAATTTTCCTTTTTCACGAATAACGCGCGCGTCCTCCACGGGAATATGCCCGCACTCGGCCTGCGCTTCGCAGGCGAGCGTTTCGATTTCGAGCCAGATTTCGTATTTGCGCTGGTCCGTCCAAATGGCGGCCATCTCGGGAAGTGTATAGCGGGCAATCATGATTTCAGGTCGCGGAAGATGGGGAAGGCGCTCGCCGCCCGCAAGCCTGTCGTGCTGAGTTTATACATCTCCCTCGACGCGCAATTCGGGAACGTGTGTGAAGGCGATGCGCATCGGCGCGGATTTTAGCGCTTCGTGTGCGCCGGCGAAATAGACGCTGTTTTTTCCATAGCGTTGATTGAGCGCATCGAGTGCGGCGTTGAGTAGCTCGCGGCCCGGCCCTTCGTGGAAGAGCGCGAGCGTGGCATTGTCTTTGTGCACGAGGTGAAAAAGCGTCACACCAACGCCGAGCGGCGGCTCGGCGGTCATCGGGCGTCGGCCCCATACTTTTTTGAATGCCCTCAGTAACTCGACGGTGTCGGAGGTTTCTTGAAATGTGATGTCCTCTCCCCATCGCGAGCGGTTGCTGTATTTCACGGAAACCGCGAGCGATCCGCAAAGATGCCCCATGTTGCGCAGGCGCATGGCGGCTTTTTGCAGCAGACGATTCAGCACGGCACAGGCGGAGCGGTCGTTGCGCTCCTCGGGCGGGAGGATGTGCGAGTGGCCGACCGTCGTGTGATTCTCGGCGCGAAATGGAACGTTATTTCCCCGAAGCATCTCCCACATTCGCTCGCCCTCGATGCCGCCCCACGCCGTGCGCAATTCCTCGCGCGTCGCGGCGCAGAGTTGTTCTACGCTGTAGATGTTATGCTCGTGCATCCGCGATTCCATGCGCACTCCGATGCCACAGAGATCGCGGAGTGTGAGCCGGTGGAGCACGTGGGGGAGTTGCCCCTTTTCGATGAACACAAGTCCGTCCGGCTTCATCATGTCGGTGGCGGTTTTTGCAAGATAGGCGTTTGGAGCGATGCCGATGGAACAGCGCAGATACTCGCCCGCGTTCTTCGCGATGGTGGCTTTGATTTTCCCTGCGAGTGCGATGGCTTTTTCTCGCGTGCGCAAGTTGAGCGGGAGTTCGCAGGCGACTTCGTCAATGGACAGCACATGATCCACGTGCAAACAGCTCTCGATGCAGCCGACGAGTTGCTTGTGGTAGCGCACGTATTCATCATGCCGCGCTTGGACAAAGATGATGCCGGGGCACTTCTGTTTCGCGTCCGCGACCATCGTCCCCGTCTTCACACCGAAGGCTTTTGCCTCGTAGCTCGCGGCGATTGCGCATGTCGTATTCACACCAGCCATCGGCACCACTGCGATGGGGCGTCCGCGCAATTTTGGATCAAGCTGCTGCTCCACAGATGCGAAGTAGCTGTTGAAATCCACGACTAGCCAGGCGAGCGACATGGCGTGAAAATAGACGGCCATTTTCTGCCAGCAAGTGCCGTAAATTTTGCTGCGCGCTTGCCCATCACCGTCACGCCCGGCTAACTCCGTGCATGGAGCAATTGCACGACACGCAGGGCCAGCCGGACAGGCGCGGCATCGCCATCGATCGAGTAGGTGTTCGCGGACTGCGCTACCCGATGCAGGTGCGCGACAAAGCCCGCACCCTCCAGCACACCATCGCCACAACCACGCTCACGGTGGATTTGCCACACCAATTTAAAGGCACGCACATGAGCCGCTTTGTGGAAGTGCTGAATGAATTCGGCCCCGAACTGCACGTGGACAACGTGCCCGACATCCTGCGCGACCTCACCCACCGCCTGCACTCGGAGAAAGCGCACGTCACTTTTGACTTCCCATTTTTCCTCGAAAAGAAAGCGCCCGTCACCGCAGCAGCGGGAATGATGGACTACAATGTGCGATTCGATGCCTCGCTGGAAAATGAGCGCGTGGATTTTATCGTCACCGTCATCGTGCCCGTGACGACGCTCTGTCCTTGCAGCAAGGCAATCTCTGACCGTGGTGCGCACAATCAACGCGGACACGTCACCTTCAGCATTCGCTTTAAGAAACCGCTGTGGGTGGAGGACCTCATCGCACTCGTCGAGGCCAGCGCGAGCGGCGAACTTTACAGCCTGCTCAAGCGCCCCGATGAAAAAGCCGTGACCGAGCGCGCCTACGATCATCCCGTTTTCGTCGAGGACCTCGTGCGCAACGTCGCCGCGCGCGCCGAGCGTGAGCCGAACATCGCGTGGTATCGCGTCGAGGCGGAAAACTTCGAGAGCATCCACAATCACAACGCCTATGCACTCATCGAACGGAGCAAGGACGGATAACACAAAAATCACCATCCTGCGCGGAGCGGCGCTTGCTTATTAACGCCGGGTCAATTCATTCGTTTCAACTCTCATGCTACACCGTCTGGCCGCCACCTGCATCATCGCATTCTGGATAGCAATGACCTCGCTGCTCGTGATTCAGCAAATGTATCCCGAGACGGCGAATATCAACGCGGTGCCGGTGTCATTTTTAGGGCGATTGGTTTTTCAACATCAGCAATCCTCGGATTTAAGCATCTACGAAAAAGAAAAAAATGTCGGCTTTTTACACCTCCAGCCGCGTGTTGATAATGTGACCGGCGCCCGCATCATAGAGCTAAGCGGAAACACAGTTTTCACACTGCCGGGCGGCGACAGCAAAAGGATCGCATGGCATGGCAACATCGAGATGGACTCCACTTTCGCCACCACGCAAATCCACTTGGGTATTTCATTGCAAGGGCCGGGCCAGCAACTCGTGCTCGATATTACGCCGACGAAAAAAAAGGTTCATTATGTGGTGAAAAACGACGGCGCCGTGACGGATGAAGACACGCTGACACTTGATGAAAAGGGCATCACCACACTGCTCACACAGGCAGGTATCAGCCCGGTGATGCTCTCCTCATTTACCAAGGAAAACGCCGCACAATTCACACCGGAATTTTCCGCGCAGCAATCCAGTGTGAGCATCAGCGGCGAAACGGCCTCAACAATTTTACTCACGATGAAAATCGGCGGACAGCCGCTCATCGAGGCGCATCTGAGCCAGCTTGGTCAGGTCTTGAAGGCAGCGGCTCCCGTCTTCGGCTACCGTCTCGCGCCGCACAACGTCGCGCCGTAGTTTCCGCAAGCGCGTGCTTGCACTTGCGCGGACGATTGGCACTTTCCCGCGCCTCATGCCCGAAGAAAATCTGCGAGAAGCAATCAAGACGATGATGGTGGAAAACCTCATGCTCAAAGTCACCAAGGACGACATCCGCGACGAGATGCCGCTGTTTGGCCCGGAGGGATTGGGGCTGGATTCGATTGATGCGCTGGAACTGGTCGTCGGGCTGGAAAAAAATTTCGGTGTGACCGTGCCGAACTCGGAAACCGCGCGGCAGGCGCTGGCCACGGTCAATTCCATCCACGACTACATCGTGGCGAACCGGAAGTAACCGCTAGACGTTCACCGCATCAATCACCTGCCGCAGCCTGCCGAAATTTCTGCGGCGCGGCTGAAAGACGAGCCGTGGGAGATGCGCGATTTCGGGGTCGCTGTTTTCGCCGGAAACCGCGCCGGGCTCCTGCTCGAACTTTCCACTTGCAAGCACATCGGCAAATTCGGTGTCCATTTGTTCGATGTGTTTTTGCGTGAGCGGTTGCTGCAACCGCATGATGAGCCGCGCGCCGAGCCAGCGGTAGCTGTGAAAGTTTTTGTAAAACTGAGCGATGTGAGCGACCGCGTCGTCCACGCTCACGGCCTGGTGAAGCAGATGAAAGTCTTCGGGCGAAATCAGGTGCAGCTTCAGCAGGTGATCGCGCAGGAAATCAATCCAAGTCTGCCAGTAATTACCGCCCGGCTTGTCCACGAGCACGATGGGAAAAATGCGCGCCTTTCCCGTCTGCATGAGCGTCAGAGCTTCGAATCCCTCATCGAATGTCCCGAAGCCTCCGGGGAATAATGCGATGGCATGAGTCTCTTTCATGAAGTTCAACTTTCGCGTGAAGAAGTAGTTGAAGTTGATCAGCTTCGAGTCGCCGAGGATGGTTTCATTCGCAGCCTGCTCGAAGGGCAGCAGGATGTTCAGCCCGAAGCTCGCTTCCCTCCCCGCCCCGCGCTGCGCAGCGCCCATGATTCCGTCGCCGCCGCCAGTCACCATCATGTAGCCGTGCTCGCGCATCTTCCGGCCAAACTCCTCCGCCGCGACGGCCTCCGGCGCGTCGTCCGGCGTGCGCGCACTTCCAAACACCGTCACCTTCCGCTTGTCGCGATAAAGCGAAAATACACGGCTCGCGTAACGCATTTCCTTGAGCGCACGGTTGAGCATTTTCAAATCAGCCACGCTCGTCTGGTCGCGCGCCATTTTCAGCGCGGTGAAAATCATCTCCTCGATCAACTCGTGCGGCTTGTCCGTGCCCATGGCGTCAACGAGCTGGCGCACGCGGGCGTCAATCTCGGGGTCGCCGACGGTATTTGGCTTGCGGGGGCGCGGGGTGGAGTCTGCGGTGATGGTTCTCATTCAAAAGACGGTCGTAGATTCAAATCTGGCCGCACACTAGCGAAGCAAGCCCGGCCGGCAACGCCGGAAGTGTTTTGCGAAGGCACATCTTGACGCGCATGAACCTTCCCACTAATTTCCCCATCACAACTTCCGGCTGACGCTGAAGGTGGGTTTTCACAAAGCCCACTTTTTTTGTTCTCCGGGCAACACCGATATACAACTAACACGCCATGAACGCTGAATTCATCGCCATGCTCGAATACCTCGAGAAGGAAAAAGGAATCAAACGAGAGGTTCTCATTGAGGCTGTCCAGAACGCTCTCTTGAGCGCGGCCAAGAAATCCGTCGAGGCCGGTCGCAACCTTGAGCTGATCATGGATCCAAAGACGGGGGCCGTCGCAGCAAGGGCACAGCTTATTGTTGTGGATCGCGTGAACAACAAGCACGACGAAATCGCACTTTCAAAAGCAAAGGCCGTGAAGGCTGACGTGCAAATCGGCGAGGAAATCTGGGTGGATGTGACGCCCAAGGATCTCGGTCGCATCGGCGCGCAGACGGCACGTCAAGCGATCATGCAGCGCATCCGCCAGGCGGAAAAACAGATGATCTATGACGAGTTCCGCGACCGTGCGGGCGAGATTGTCGGCGGCGTGGTGCGTCGTTTCGAGCGGCAGGATGTCGTGATAGACCTCGGGAAATTCGAAGCCACCATGCCGAACCGCGAGCGCGTGCAATCGGAAGACTACGCCATCGGCGACCGCATCCGCGCCTACGTCGTGGCCGTGGACAACACCTCGCGCGGCCCCGAGATCGTGCTCTCGCGCAGTCATCCAAATTTCGTCCGTAGACTCTTCGAGACCGAAGTGGCGGAAATCGCCGACCACACCGTTGAGATCAAAGCCATCGCCCGCGAGGCCGGCTTCCGCACCAAGGTCGCCGTCTATTCCGCCAACGACAAAGTGGATCCGGTCGGCGCCTGCGTCGGCATGAAGGGCGCGCGTGTCAAAAACATCGTCCGCGAACTGAACAACGAGAAAGTGGACATCATCCGCTGGAGCGACAACGTGCGAGAACTCGTTCAAGAGGCACTCAAGCCCGCGAAGCTCAGGAGCGTGACGCTCAACGAATCGAAAAAGACCGTGGAAGTCCGCGTGGATAACGACCAGCTTTCGCTCGCCATCGGCAAGCGCGGCCAGAACGCCCGACTCACCGCGCGCCTGTGCGGATGGGAAATCAACATCGAGGAGGACACCTCCGCGAAGGAAGCCTTTGATGCCAGCAAGTCCGGCGCGGCGGGCGCGCTGGAGAAAGCCTTCGGCATTACTACTCAGACCGCCAACGTTCTCGTCGCAGAGGGACTCAACACACCCGATATTTTCGCCGGCATGACAGCAGAGGACATCCTCGGCGCAGCCAGCATTGATGCAACCGAAGCAGCGAAGATCGCCGCCAAGGCCAACGAACAAGCCGTGGCCTCCCAATAAGGAGACGCCATGAAACACCACGCAAATTTTCATGCCCACAAAGAGCAGCAAGAGCAGCAAAACCACCGACAACGAGAAACCGGCCCGCAGGTCGCTTCTCAAGCCGATCACGTCTAAACGCAGCACAGCTGCGGAAGCCGAGGAAAAAAAACAGAAAGCTGCCGCCGAAAAGGCTGCTCCCAAAAAGCAGGCAAAGGAAAAGCCCAAGCCGATAAAGTCAACCGAGGTTCTGTCGCTCATTGACGGGCCGGAAAAAAAGGCGAGGCCGCGTGAGAGAAAACCCTCCACGCTCAGTAATCCCATCCTGCCGAAATTCACGAGCATCACAGCTCCCGAGCCCGTGGCCCATCCCGCCCCGGTCGCACCTGTGCTGCCGACCAACGCCACAACCGGCACGAACGAAAGCGGCGAAAAAATCCTGCACATCAAACCGCCAATCGTCGTGAAAGATCTCGCGACGGCGATGAACCTCAAGCCCTTTAAGCTCATCAAGGACTTGATGGACATGGGCATCTTCGCCAACCAGAACCAGACCATTGAGCCGGATGTCGCCGCTAAGGTCTGCGAAAAGAACGGCTGGAAATTCGAAAAGGAAAGGCGGGAGAAGGGCGCGGGAGTCCACAAAGCCGACCAGAAAGTCGAGGCCCCGCCGCCGCCGAAAAAGGAGCAGATTACCGAGAAGACCGGCGAGCTGAAGCCCCGCGCGCCCATCGTTGTTTTCATGGGCCATGTCGATCATGGAAAGACAACGCTCATGGACACGATTCGCAAAACGCGCGTCGCTCATGGCGAGGCCGGCGGCATCACGCAGCACATCGGTGCCTACTCCGTAAAACACAAGGGCAAGGACGGCAAAGAGCACACGATCACCTTCCTCGACACGCCGGGCCATGCCGCCTTCACATCCATGCGCGCACGCGGTGCTAACGTAACCGACATTGTCGTGCTCGTCGTGGACAGCGGCGACGGCATCATGCCGCAGACACTCGAGGCACTCAGCCACGCTCGCGCGGCAAAGGTGAAAATCATCGTCGCGATCACGAAGATTGATATGCCGAACGCCAATGTGGATCGGGTTAAAGGCCAGCTTCAGGAAAAGGGCCTCACGCCGGAAGATTGGGGCGGCGAGACCATCGTGTGCCCCGTTTCCGCAGTGAAAGGCACCGGCCTCGACGTGCTCCTCGAAAGCATCCTGCTCGAAACCGAAATGCTCGAACTCCGCGCCAGCCACACCGTGCCCGCGCGCTGCACCGTCATTGAGGCGCAGGTCGAGCAAGGCCGCGGCCCAACGGCCACGGTCATCGTCCGCATGGGCACTTTGAAAACCGGCGACCCCTTCATTTGCGGAGACTACTCCGGCAAAGTGAAGGCGCTCGTGGACGAATTTGGCAAAAACATGAAGGAGGCCGCGCCCGCAATGCCTGCAAAAGTGATCGGCTTCAGCGGAATGCCCAATGCAGGCGACGAACTCATCGTCATGGAAAACGAGCGTGTGGCCCAGCAACTCAGCCAGGATCGTCTCGAACAAAAACGCCTCGGCAAACTCACCCAGCCAAAACGCGCCACGCTCGAAAACCTCTTCGCCACCATCGCCGATGGACAGAAGCCCGTGCTCAACCTCGTCGTCAAAGGCGACGTGCAAGGCTCAATGGAGGCGATCATCACTTCCGTCGGACAAATTGACAGCCGCAAGGTGGATTTAAACATCGTCCACTCCGCAGTAGGCGCCATCTCCGAAAATGACGCGCTTCTCGCGGCGGCGAGCAACGCAGTGATCATCGGCTTTAACACCAAGACGGAAAACAACGCCGCAAATGCAGCGAAGCGCGAAGGCGTGCAGATCAAACTTTTCTCCATCATCTACGAGCTGATCGATCAGGTGAAGGAAGCGATGGCCGGATTGCTCGAACCGGAAAGCCGCGAACAGGTCATCGGACACGCACAGGTGAAGCAGGTATTCGATCTCACGAAGGGAGTCGTCGCCGGATGCTACGTGAACGACGGCCGCATCCAGCGCACCGCCCGCGCCCGCCTGCTCCGCAACCGCCAGCCGATTTACGACGGCGGACTCGCCACGTTGCGCCGCTTCCAGGACGACGTGAAGGAAGTCCGCAGCGGGCTTGAGTGCGGCATCAAGCTCGGCGACTACAACGACTACGAAGTCGGCGACATCATTGAGTGCTACATTCTGGAGAAAGTGCCACAGACGCTGTGACGCAGAGTTGAGGCTTCAGCCGGAATCAACAAGGGCCACCTTCACCAGACGGCGCTCAACGAACAGCAACAACATCCAATTCACTCGCCATGAAAAACCGCCTCGACCGCGTCAACGAACTCATCAAGCGTGAACTCAGCGAACTCATCCGCCGCGAGATCACATTCACCGCGAAGCTCGTCACGATTCAGGAGGTGGACATCACGCCCGACCTCAAACACGCCCACGTCTATGTCGGCGTCATCGGTTCACACGAGGAGCAGAAGCAGGCACTCGCCGCATTGCACGACCATCGCAACCGTTTTCAAAAGGAACTCGCCAAGCGCGTCGTGATCAAATGGACACCACATCTCCATTTCGCACTCGACACCGCGGGAGAACGCGGCGACCGCGTGCTCAATCTTCTCAACGAACTCGGCCTGCCCGAGGAGGCGCCGCACGCGGAGGATGAAGATGTCTGAAAACTGCTCCTTTTCACAAATCGCAGATCTGCTCCGTAAAAAACAGAGCTTCGTCGTCGTCTCGCACATCCGCCCCGACGGCGACGCGCTCGGCTGCACGCTCGCGATGGGACTTTGCCTGCGACAGCTCGGCAAGGATGTCACACTTTGGAACGAAGACGGCTGCCTCGAAAAATTCGCATGGCTCCCCCACTCCGAGCTCGTTCAACAACCGCCGGACACGCCGCGAAAATTCGATGTCGCGCTCGTGCTCGACACGGCGGTGAAGGATCGCGTCGGCAAATGTCTCGGCGCAATCGCGCACGCCGATGTGTGGGTGAACATTGACCACCACGTCTCCAACCCGCGCTTCGGCGATCTCAACTACATAGACGCCACCTCCCCCGCGACCGGGCAGATTTTATTCGAGTTGTTTCGCCAGTGCGGACTGCCGCTCACCTACGAAATGGCCGACAATCTCTATGTCGCCATCAGCACCGACACCGGCAGCTTCCAGTATCCAAACACCACGGCGCGCACCTACGAAATCGGCGCGGAACTCGTGAAACTCGGCGTCAACGTCGGCGCACTCTCGCAGCGTCTTTACGAGAGCTATCCACGCCGCCGGATCGAGTTGCTGAAATCCCTGCTCAACGCACTTCAGTTTTCGAGCAACGACCGGGTGGCCAGCTTTGCACTCACCCAGCAAACGAGTCGCGCTCTCGGCGTGAAGCCCGACGACAACGAAGGACTCATTGATACCATCCGTGCAGTCGAAGGCGTCATCGTCGCTGTGTTTTTCGAGGAAATGGAGGATGGCCGCGTCCGCGTCTCGCTCCGCTCGAAAGACCCGCGCGCTGACGTTTGCAAAGTCGCCCTGCAATTTGGCGGCGGCGGCCACACACTCGCCGCGGGTATCCGCATGAAAGGTTCGCTCTCGGACGCGCAGTCAAAGATTCTCCAGGCTATTGATGAACAACTTCCGCGAAATTGACGGTGTCCTGCTCGTGGACAAGGCAACCGGCATGACGTCCCACGACGTCGTCGCCATCGCGCGCCGGGCTCTCGGCACAAAAAAAATCGGCCACTGCGGCACGCTCGATCCGCTGGCCACAGGTTTACTCATCCTCACGCTTGGCCGCGGCACCAAGATTCAGGATTTGATCATGGCCGAGGAGAAGGAATATGTCGGCACGCTCAAACTTGGCGAAGTGACAGACAGCCAGGATGCCGATGGCGCCGTGACGGAAACCAAACCCGTCCCGCCTTTGACCCGCGAGCAGATTGAAGCCGCATTCGCAAAATTTCAGGGCGACTTTTACCAGACGCCACCCATGGTAAGCGCGATCAAACAGGGCGGCGTTCCACTCTACAAACTCGCCCGCAAAGGGCAGACGGTTGTGCGTGAACCGCGTTTTGTTCACGTTTTCGCGCATCAGATCAACGAAGTGCGTCTGCCGGAAGTGGATTTCCGCGTCGTCTGCTCGAAGGGATTCTACGTCCGCACCTACGCGCACGACATCGGGCAGGAACTCTGCTGCGGTGCACATCTTCGCTCATTGCGACGGACGAAGAGCGGAAAATTCAGTGTGGATTTGGCGGTAAGCACCGAGGCTTTGAAGAACGGCGACGTGAACGCCGTGCTCTCGAAGGTGCTTACACTCCCGCAAGTCTCCATCCTGCGCGGTGCATAGGTGCAGTCCGTGAAAGTCCTCCATTCCATCGCTGAACTTTCCGACGTGCCGGGGCCGCTCGTGCTCGCAATCGGTGTGTTTGACGGCGTGCATCTCGGCCATCGCGCTGTCATCGAGCGCGCCCTCTCGGACGCACGGGCAGCCGGAGGGAGCACGGTGGTCGTCACATTTGATCCACATCCCGCCCGCGTGCTGCGACCGGAGCAGTCCCCTCTGTTACTCACCTGCACCCGGCACAAACAAATCCTCATCGCCACGCTTGGCGTGGAGCACCTGCTCATCATTCCATTCGACGACAAACTTGCCGCGATGGAACCAGATCAGTTCATCCACGAAATCTCCGCCTCTGCAAATCCGCTGCGGCAAATCTGCGTTGGTGAAAACTGGGCCTTCGGCAGACGACGGGCCGGAAACATCAAGCTGCTGAAGACACTCGGCGCCGGCATGGGCTTCGAGGCGACTGGTATTCCCGACGTGCAACTCGACGGGCGCGCGGTGAGCAGCACCGTCATCCGCAACGCCGTGCAGGCGGGCGATATCACCACGGCGGCGAAACTGCTGGGCCGTCATTTCAGCATCCTCGGCACGGTCGTCGAGGGCCGGAAAATGGGGCGCACGATTGGATTTTCCACGGCAAATCTCGCGACGAACAACGAACAACTCCCGCCGGACGGAGTGTATGCGGTCGCAGTGCAATTGCGCGGAAGGAAGCTGCAGGGCGTGGCGAACATCGGCGTCCGTCCGACTTTTGCCGACGCGGGTGCCCGTGTCTGCGAGGTGCATCTTTTCGATCACAGCGGGGACTTTTACGGCGAGGAAATCGAGGTCAGTTTTTTGCGCTTCATCCGCGAGGAACGAAAGTTTTCGTCCGCCGATGCGCTGCGCGAACAGATCGCGATGGATGTGGCTGCGGCGCGACAGGCTACTTCGTGAGAGGCCAGAAGAGCGGGATGAGGATGAGCATCACCACGCCGACAACGAGCGTGAGGCCGCTGCCCACTTTCACGAAATCGCGGAAGCGATATTTACCGGGCGCATAGACGAGCACGCAAGACGGCTCGAAGGGCGTGATGAAGGAAAGGCTGGCCGCGAGCATCACGGCGATGGCGAAGCTGTGGGGATTCGCGCCCATGCGCTCGGCTGCCTTGAGAGCGATCGGCAGCACGACGAGCGCTGCTGCGGCATTCGACATCGGCTGAGTGAGCGCGATGGTGAGGATGAAAAATCCGGTCATCACCCAGAACGGCCCCATGCCCCCGGTGAGTTGCAGCACGAGGTCCGCTAAAAAGTCGGCGCTCTTCGTTGCGGTCATCGCCTGACCAAATGCTGTCATTCCGCCGATGAGGATAATCAGCCGCCAGTCCACAAATTCGTATGCCTTTTCCGCCGTAATACCTCGAACGAAAATTGTGCAGACCGCAGCGATGAGGAAAGCAACGCTGAGCGGAACTGCCTCAAATGAACTGGCGATGATCGCTGCCATAAAAATGCCAACCGTGTAGAGACCACGTTTGGGATGATAGAGCGTGGGCTTCACTTCATCGAGCATTGAGAGGCCGTATTTTTCGCGCGCGTTTGCGATGTCCTCGGCGGCCCCCTGCAACAGGAGCACGTCTCCAACGCGCAGGACGAGATCGCCGATCCGTTCCACGACCGATTGTCCGTGACGATAGATCGCCAGAACGGTGAGTCCGTATTTTGCGCGGAAATCCGCCTCCTTGAGCGTGCGTCCCGATACCTCGCTCTGCAAAGTGACGAGCATTTCTGCAATGCGGATGTTTGCGCCCTTGAGCACGACATCACCGAGTTGCACCTCGGCTTTCATCTCGATGCCCTCAATGCGTTTCACCTTCATCAGATTCTCCACTTTTCCCTCAACGAGCAGCACGTCTCCCTGTTCAAGAATCACACGCGAGTCCGGCAATAACTCCTCTTTGTTGCGGATGATTTTCAAAATGCGGAAATCCAAAATGCTCAGGTCGCTTTCGTAGCTACGCTGTCCGATGAGCGGCGAACCAGGCATCACCACAATCTCGCTGAGATATTCACGTATTCCGTAACCAGCCGAGAGGCTTTCATCGGCGCGATCAGGAAGTTGGTGGCGCCCGATGAACATCATGTAGGTAATACCCACGATGCACGCGATGATGCCAATCGGCGTGATTTCAAACATCGTCAACTGCACCATGCCGTGATCCTTAAGATAATTATTCACCGCGATATTGGTCGAGGTGCCGATAAGCGTTATCGTTCCGCCGAGGATGCTGGCAAATGCGAGCGGCATCAGAATCTTCGAGGGATTCATTTTCACACGTCTCGCCAGAACAACTGTTGCGGGTGTGAACATCGCAGTCACCGTCGTGTTATTCATGAACGCGGAGACAAACGCTGCGATGCCCATGAGTGCAAAGATGACGTGAGGCTGACTCCCACCACCGATTTTCATGATTCGCGCACCGACCAAATCCAAAACACCTGTCGCGGTGAGTGCTGCACTGATGACAAAAATCGCAGCCAGTGAAATGACGGCGTCGCTGCTGAATCCACGGTAGGCCTCCTCTGGCGTGATAATTTTCCAGAGGATGAGCGGGATCAGGACGAGAAAGGTAATGATGTCCACCGACAGCGTCTCCAGTGAAAAAAGAACCACAGCGAGCACGAGCAGCCCCAAAACGAACGCGATCTTCCATCCCACGGCCCCTTCGGGGACGGTGAACACAAGTGCGAGTGCGTTGGTGATAAGACCGCTGAACATTTCGGGCGGATAAGAGCAAAGGGGCGTGCGCGCGTCGCGTAGAAAATGCGCTACGTCATTTCGACGACCGCCTTGATGACTCCGGTTTCAGGTTTCAGCCACGAGGGGAAGGCCTCGATCATGTCGTCGAATTTCGCGTGATGGGTAATCCACGGACGTGTGTCTATATCGCCCGCCTCGATGTGCGCGATGATGCGCGTGAAGTCCGGCGCGAGCGCGTTGCGCGACGCCATGATGGTGACTTCGCGGCGATGCATGATCGGCGCGTGGAGAAAACTGACCTCCGCCTGCGTGATACCGACAAAAACCAGACGCCCCGCGAATGCGCAGTATGCAAGCGCTGCCCCCATGGACTTGTTGCTGCCGGTCGCGTCCACGACGATGTCGGAGAGCTGGCCGTTCGTAATGGCGCTGAGTTGCGCGAGCGCATCCGCCTCTGCTCCGGGCGTGAGTTGAATCGTATCAGCGACCCCCATTTTCTCTCGCACGAATGTGAGGCGCGCGGGGTTTGTATCCATCACGATCGTGCGAGCGCCGCTGAGTTTTGAAAATTCGAGCGCAGAAAGGCCGATGGGCCCGGCTCCGATGATGAGGACGTGTTCGCCCGCGCGTGGCGCGCCTCGGTTGATCGCGTGACAGCCGATGGCCAGAGTCTCGACCAGCGCGAGTTGCTCGTAGCTCAGCGAGCGAGAAACGTGGAGTTTTCGCGCAGGAATCAAATACCGCTCGCACATCCCACCATCGCACATCACGCCAATGGTCTTGTGAAATTCGCAGCAATTCGTGTGGCCTCGACGGCATGAATAGCACTGCTGACAATTGATATACGGCTCGACGGAACAGCGATCACCCGGCGCAACGTTTGTGACACCCTCCCCAACCGCCAGCACCTCCACTCCAAGCTCATGCCCCGGAATGCGCGGATAGCTGAAGAAAGGCATCTTGCCAAGGTAGCCACCGTAATCCGTGCCACAGATGCCGATGCGATGGATGCGCACGAGCGCCTCACCACGCGATGGTGCCGCTGGCTCTGGCAAATCAAGGGCGCGGAATTTTTGCGGCGCGTCGAGTGATATGGCTCTCATTTTTTACACGTGTGAGTTGAACCGCGCGCGCACCGCCGGGCTGGCAGTGCTCACATCCCATCCGCAGAAGACGAGCGTGGCAGGAGGAAGAGTTTTCATAGCGGCCAAGTAGAGAATGAATCCCTTGCTCGTGGCGAGAAGATCGTTTCGCTCAAAAAAAGCGGACTGGCTTGCAGCGGGGCAGCACGGCACATTGATGACATGATGTTGCCGGGAGAAAATCGGGAGGAACGATGAGCACCGAACACAAATGTTGTTCGTCTCATCACGGTGAAGTCACGCCGACTGCCGCTGCGAAATTTTTTTGCCCGATGTGCCCCGGCGTGGAATCGGAGAAACCGGGCGACTGTCCGAAATGCGGCATGGCGCTCGAACGCAATCCCGCTTGGAAGCCCGATACGAAGACCATCTTCACCTGTCCGATGCATCCGGAAATCGAGCAGGATCATCCGGGCGACTGCCCGAAGTGTGGAATGGCGCTCGAAGCAAAAGTAATCAGCAACCCAGAGCCTGATGACGACGTAGAACTTGGAGAAATGCAACGCCGGCTATGCATCGGCGCGCTCTGTGCGCTGCCGGTTTTTGTTCTGGCGATGGGGCATCTCTTTCCCGGCGCGCCGCATTGGTTCATGGGCGCAGTGTCTCGCTGGATACAATTCGCGCTCACCACACCGGTCGTGTTGTGGGCCGCCTGGCCATTTTTCGTGCGTGGCGCGCGTTCGTTACGCACGGGGAATTTTAATATGTTCACGCTCATCGCGCTCGGAGTCGGCGCGGCTTACGCATACAGCGTCGTGGCGATGCTCGCGCCGGGCCTATTCCCGCAGACGATGCAGATACACGGTGGCGTCGCCATCTACTTCGAGGCCGCCGCTGTAATCGTCGTGCTCGTGCTCCTCGGTCAGGTGCTTGAATTGCGCGCGCGCAGCAGAACCGGCAGCGCCATTCGCGCACTGCTGAATCTCGCGCCCGCCACTGCGCGAATCGTGGACGGCAGCACCGAACGCGAAGTCTCGCTCGCCCAGATTGCCGTCGGTGCAACACTCCGCGTGCGACGCGGCGAGAAAGTGCCCGTTGATGGCTCTGTGATGGAAGGGCAGTCGAGCGTGGATGAATCCATTCTCACGGGCGAGCCGATGCCTGTGGCGAAAACCGCAAGCTACACAGTCACCGGCGGAACGATCAATGGCACCGGCACATTCCTCATGCGCGCCGAACGCGTCGGCAGCGAAACCATGCTCGCGCGCATCGTGCAAATGGTCGCCGAGGCGCAACGCAGTCGCGCCCCCATTCAGGCCCTCGCCGACCGCGTAGCCGGATGGTTCGTGCCCGCAGTGCTCGGCATCGCCGTTCTAACTTTCATCCTCTGGTTTTTGCTCGGCCCTGAGCCACCTCTCGCGCACGCACTCGTGAATGCTGTGGCTGTGCTCATCATAGCGTGCCCGTGCGCGCTCGGCCTCGCCACGCCCATGAGCATCATGGTCGGGGTCGGACGCGGCGCGCAAATTGGAGTGCTCGTAAAAAATGCCGAGGCACTGGAGCGACTGGAAAAAGTGAATACGCTCGTCGTGGACAAAACCGGCACGCTTACCGAAGGCAAACCACGCCTCATGTCCTGCCACGCCGTCGGTGGAGTTGAGGAAAACGACCTGCTCGCCATCGCAGCCAGCGTCGAACATTCCAGTGAACATCCGCTCGCAGCAGCCATCGTCAGCGGAGCAAAAGCACGCGACCTCACATTGCGCGCAGTCTCCGATTTCCAATCCACGACTGGCGGAGGAGTCAGCGCGCGTGTGGATGAGCGCAGCGTGCTCGTTGGAAAACCAGCATTTCTTCGCGAGCGCGGCGTCACCGGGCTCGACACGCTCGTTTCAACATCTGCACCACTGCAAGAGCAGGCACAGACCGTCATCTACGTCGCGCTCGATGGTGCCGCCGCCGGTTTCATCGCCGTTGCCGATGCCATCAAGAAATCCACACCCGCCGCTATCCGGGCACTGCACGCGCTCGGTTTGAAAATCGTGATGCTCACGGGCGACAACAAAGCCACCGCCGCACACATCGCAAAGCAACTCGGCATTGATGAAGTCACCGCCGAAGTCAGCGCCGCCGACAAACAGCGCATCATTCAAGAACTCCGTAGTAAGGGCGCGCGCGTGGCTATGGCTGGCGATGGAATCAACGACGCCCCCGCCCTCGCCGCCGCCGATGTCGGCATCGCGATGGGAACCGGCACCGATGTTGCGATGGAAAGTGCTGGGGTCACGCTGCTCGGTGGCGACCTTCGTAATTTATCCCGCGCAGTGCTGCTCAGCCGCGCGCTCATGCGAAACATCCGCCAGAATCTCCTCTTCGCATTCCTCTACAACGCGCTCGGCATCCCCATCGCAGCCGGTTTGCTATATCCATTTTTCGGCATCCTGCTCAGCCCCATCCTCGCAGGCGTGGCGATGAGTCTTAGTTCCGTATCCGTCATCACAAACGCCCTCCGCCTGCGCTCACTTCGTTTGTAAACTACGCGAGCACGCCCTTCACAATTTTCCCGTGGATGTCGGTGAGGCGAAACTGTCGGCCTTGGAAACGGAACGTCAGCCGTTCGTGATCCACGCCAAGCAAGTGCATCACTGTCGCTTGAAAATCATGCACGTGAACCGGGTCGCGCACGACGTTAAAACCAAAGTCATCGGTCGCTCCGTGCGTGATGCCGGGCTTGATGCCACCGCCAGCCATCCAGATGGTGAAACCATAGGGATGATGGTCGCGCCCCCATCGCTTCACATCCTTGATGTCGCCCTGGAGAAATGGCGTGCGACCGAATTCACCACCCCAAATCACCAGCGTATCGTCGAGCAGACCGCGCTGTTTGAGATCCCTCACCAGCGCCGCGCTGGGTTGATCGGTATCGCGGCACTGGATCTTAAATTGCGTCGAGAGATTACTGTGATGATCCCACCCTGCGTGGAAACACTGGATGAAACGCACACCACGTTCGGCAAGGCGGCGGGCCATGAGACAATTGTAGGCGAAGGATCCCTGTCGCATCACGTCCGGCCCATACATCTCCAACGTCTCGGGTTTTTCTTTTGAAAAGTCCGTCAACTCCGGCACCGACGCCTGCATCTTGTAAGCCATCTCATATTGCGCGATGCGCGTGGCGATTTCCGGGTCCGCATACTCCGCCGAGTGCTCCTCGTTCAGCTTCGCTAAATCATCGAGCAACCCGCGCCGCACCTCGCGCGACATACCGTCGGGATTTGAAAGATACAGCACCGGATCGCCACTCCCACGAAAGCGCACGCCTTGATATTTCGACGGCAAAAATCCCGAGCCCCAATAGAAGTCGTAAAAGATTTGACCGCACGACGACTCCTTGTCGCGCGATGTCATCACGACAAAGCCCGGCAGATTCTGCGATTCCGTCCCGAGGCCATAAGTCGCCCACGCACCCATGCTGGGCCGTCCAGGCTGCTCGCTGCCGCTGAGGAAAAAGCTGATCGCAGGCGCGTGGTTCACCGCCTCCGTGTGCATGGATTTTACGAAGCAGAGATCGTCCGCGATTCCCGCCATGTGCGGCAGATAGTCACTTACCCATGCGCCGCTTTTTCCGTATTGCTTGAATGTCGTGATCGCGGGCAGCACCAGCTTCTGCTTCTGCCCCTGCGTCATCGTGGAAAAACGTTTTCCGCCCAGCACCGATGCGGGGATTTCCTGGCCGCGGAATTTTTCCATCTCCGGCTTCCAGTCGAAAGTGTCGAGGTGGGGCGGCGCGCCATTTTGCAAAAGGTAGATCACTCGTTTCGCCTTCGGTGCGAAGTGCGGCAGTCCTTCCAATCCGCGAATGCCCGTAGGCAAACCGGAAGTCGCCGCCTGCATATCCTGCTCCAGCAATGATGCGAGCGCCGCGCCGCCGATGCCGACTGCGCTCTTCGAGAAAAACTGACGCCGGGTCAGATGTGCTGCGCGGGCTTGTTGCGGGGTCATGGCATCATTCCTTGGTGAGAGTTTCGTCGAGATTCAGCAGCAGTAAAGCGAGGCTCGTGTGCGCGGCGAGTTCGGGAACAGCTAGCGCCGCATCGGGCTTCGATTCACCGGTCGCTATGAGCATCGCACCAGCGTCCTTGTCGGCTCGATATTGTTCACGGAAACGTGTGAGCGCGGCTGCGAGAGTCTGAGCCTCGGTGTTGTTCGGCATACGCGCGGTGCAAAGTCGGAAACCGTATGCCAACCGCGCCGCATCGTCTGTCGTGTTGAATTTCAGCATCCGCTCCGCGAGTGCGCGGGCAGCCTCGACGTATGTTACATCGTTCAGCGTCACGAGCGCGTGCAACGGCGTGTTAGTGCGTCCTGTTTTCACCACGCAGTTTTGACGTGAAGACACGTCGAAGAAGAGCGTCGGCCCGATGATGCGCCGCCAGAAAATGTAGAGACTCCTTCGATAAAGCGCCTCGCCGTGATCCTGCGAATACTTGATCTGCCCGAACGTAGCGTCCTCCCATACTCCCTTTGGCTGATAGACCTTCACCGGCGCACCGCCCATTTTTTCTACAAACAACCCCGAAACCGCGAGCGCCTGGTCGCGCAGCATCCAGCTCGGCAGACGGAAACGCGGGCCGCGTGCGAGCAGTTGATTTTCCGGATCACGCTCGGACATCCCCGGCGGCACTTTCGACTGCTGGCGATACGTGGCGCTCGTGACGATGAGACGATGGATGTGCTTCACATCCCACCCGCTCTCGATGAATTCACGCGCCAGCCAGTCGAGCAACTCCGGGTTCGTCGGCTTGTCGCCCTGCACGCCGAAATCCTCCACCGTCTTCACCAGCCCGCGTCCGAAAAACATCTGCCAGTAGCGATTCACCGTCACTCGCGCAGTCAGCGGATTCTCCGGCGAAACAAGCCAGCGCGCCAGCGAGAGACGGTTCTTGGGAGCTTCCGGCGGCAGCGCGGGCAGGACAGCAGGCGTGCCATGTGTGACGCGGTCGCCAAATTTGTCGTATGCGCCTTTCACGAGGATGAAAGTGTCGCGCGGCGTCGCGCGGTCGCGCATCATCATCGTGCGCGCGGCACCGCTGTCTGCCGCTTTGCGCTCGCTCTTCGCAGCGGCGGTCAGTTTTTTGGCGAGGATGAGTCGCGGCTCGCTCGCGAGATAGTAGTCGGTCAGTTTCTTGCGCTGCTTGTCGTCACGCTTGTCCACAGGGACGGCGAGCACAGCATACACTTCCGGAGGAATCGGACGAAGCAGCGCTGCCGGCGAATCGGTCATTGAGATGCGGAATTTTCCAAAGACGCGCTGTTTTTCCTTGGACAGAAATTGCAACCGGAAGGAAACGAGTTTGTCGGCGCGATATCCGAAATCAGTCTGCAATTCGAAGACGGCCTCGTGCGGCTTTCCAAACTGCGGACCCACGCTCCAGCCCGTCTCGTTCCTTCCATCGAGCGCATTTTGCAATGTCGAGCCGGACTGCTCAAAATCCGCGCGCACCGGGGCAAGGTTGATGGGCTTGCTGTCGCCGAGCATCTGAATCTCGCTCAGAATCCATCCCCCATCCTGCGCCCGCCCTGATCCTTTGTCTGGCAGCGAATCATCCGGCAGCACCTCGATGCGAATCGCCGAGACTTTCGACATCTGTGTGATGGCGGTCACAACCAGTTCGTCGCTGTCCGGATTTTTCCCACTCAGCAAAATCGAACCATCAGCCTGCTTCGTAAGCGTCGCCCCGTTCTCGCTGATGGTGTCGTCCACCTTGATGACCTGCCATTCCGGCTCGCCGAGTTTAGCGGTGTTTTTGAGGAGCGCGGCCTCCCACTCCGGCTGTGCCTCGCGCAGTTTTTTCTCCAACGCATCACTCCCCGCCGCCGCCTTGTCCTCCTCGACTTTCAGCGCCTCGATTTTCTTGTGCTGCTCGGGAGCGACGAGATTGAGGATGGGATTCGCCAGACCGTTGCTGTCATTGCCACCGGTTTCATCGAGCGAGTTAAAGTAGGCGCTGAGGCTGTAGTATTCGCTTTGCTTGAAAGGATCGTATTTGTGATCGTGGCATCGGCAGCACGTAAATGTGAGCCCCAGCCAGACCGTCGCCGTCGTCTCCACGCGATCCTGCACATACTCGACACGCGACTCCTCGGGGATGCGCCCACCCTCGCCGTTGATCATGTGGTTTCGATGAAAGCCGGTCGCGACAAGTTGCTCCTGCGTCGGTTCCGGCAATAGGTCTCCGGCGATTTGCTCGATGGTAAATTGGTCAAACCGCATATTGTCGTTCAGCGCCTTGATTGCCCAGTCGCGCCAATACCACATCGCGCGCACCGGATCACCCTGATAGCCGTTCGTATCCGCATAGCGCGCAGCTTCCAGCCACTCCCACACCATGCGCTCGCCGTAGCGCGGACTCGCAAGCAGTTTATCCACAAGCGCCGTGACTGCGGCGTCTTGTTTCGCTGCATCGCCATTTCCGCACGCGCGCAAAAACTCATCCACTTCCGCAGGCGTCGGCGGCAGTCCGGTGAGGTCGAGATAAAGTCGGCGACAAAGTTTTTCAGGCGCAGCCTCCGGTGACGGCGTGAGTCCTTCGCCGAGCTGGCGCGCGAGCACAAACGAATCAATCGCATTCTTCGGCCACTTCGCGAGAGCCAGCAGTTGCGCCTGCAAGTCATCCGCGCGTTTCGCGTCACGCTTGCGCAAATCTGCAATCCGCAATCCGCAATCCGCAATCCCCGGCACTGCCGGACGCTTTGGTGCAACAAACGCCCAGTGCTGTCCCCACTTCGCACCCTCCTCGATCCATCGTTTCAGCGTCTCCTTTTGCGCCTGCGTGAGCGTCCGCTTTGATTTCAGCGGCGGCATCACATCGTCTTCGTCGCTGGTGAAAATTCGCGCAACCAGATCACTCCCCTTGCTGTCTCCGGGCTTGATTGCCGTAACTTCGTCCTCCGTCCGGAAGGGACTCTCCGGCCCGTCCTTCACATCGAGCCGCAGCTTTGCCTTGCGCGCCTTCGCATCCGGCCCGTGGCATTGATAGCAATTTTCCGAAAGCAGCGGCTGCACATCGCGATTAAAATCCACCTCTGCGTGCAGCAGCGCTGTGACTGCGGCAATTGACGTGAGAAATAGACGGCGCATGGATTTAAAAAAAGAATCAACGACCATCCTCGTTCTTAGCGAGCGCAATTTAACGCCCGTAGCAAGGCCCCGAAGCACGCTGCATTACTTACGTGATTTCACTTTTGCCTTCGGGCGCTGGCGGCGGGCGGGTTTGCGGACGTAGCGGGCTTCGCCGATGGCGAGGGCTATGAATTCCGACTGGCTGTCGCGCTTGGGCGAGCCTTCAGTGCGGGAGACTCTGCTGTAGCTGCCATCGCTTTCGAGCTGCCATGCCCTAGTGTTGTCAGCGAGTTGCGCGGCGAGGATTTGCTTCGCGATGCGGTCGCGCAATGCTGCGTCATCAACGGGGAAGACGATTTCGACGCGGCGGATCAAGTTGCGCGACATCCAGTCTGCGCTGCCGATGTAGGTTTCCATCTGGCCACCGTTTTCAAACTGAAAAATGCGCGCGTGTTCGAGGAAACGGCCGACGATGCTGCGCACGGTGATGTTTTCGCTGACGCCGGGAATGCCGGGACGCAGGCAGCAGATGCCACGGACGATGAGTTCGATTTTCACCCCGGCCTGTGAGGCGCGGTAGAGCGCACGGATGATGTCGGGGTCGCTCAGCGAGTTCATTTTTGCCACGATGCGCGCGGGCTTTTTCTTTTCCGCGTGGTCGGCCTCGCGCTCGATGAGGGCGATGAGTCGCGGCTGGAGATCGTAGGGCGCGATGAGGAGTTTGCGCGGCGTCTGGTAGCGGCTGATGCCAGTGAGCCGGTTGAAGAAATTGGTGGCGTCCTCGCCAAAATCCTCGTTTGCGGTGAAGATGCTAAGGTCGGTGTAAATGCGGGCGGTGGTGGGATTGTAGTTGCCCGTGCCGATGTGCAGGTAGCGGCGCAGGCGGTCTTCGTCGCGGCGGACGACGAGCGTGATTTTGCCATGCACTTTCAGCCCCACGAGGCCGAAGATGACATGGACGCCTGCGTCCTCGAGCCTGCGCGCCCACTCGATGTTGTTCGCCTCGTCAAAGCGCGCCTTCAGTTCGGTGACTGCGGTGACCTGCTTGCCATTCTCCACGGCGAGCATGAGTGCGCCGATGATGCGGGCGTCGCCGCCGGTGCGATACAGTGTTTGTTTGATTGCGAGGACGTTTGGGTCGCGGGCGGCCTGTTCGAGAAAGTCCACGACGCTGTTGAAACTCTCGTAGGGATGATGGATCAGCACATCGCGGCGGCGGATGGTGGAGAAGAGAGAGGCGCGATCGCGCACGACGGCGGCGATGGGTGCGATGAACGGTGTGTCGCGCAATTCGGGCGAGTGGTCGCCTTCGTAGATGGCCATGAGCCGGGTGGCGTTGATGGGGCCGTCCACGATGTAGAGGTCGTCCTCGCTGAGGCTGAGATTATCCAGAAGCACCTGCCAGACGGGCTGCGGGCAGTCGGCATCCACTTCGAGTCGCACGGCTTCGCCACGGCGGCGGTTACGGAGTTCCTCCTCGACGGCTTGCAGGAGATTTTCCGCGTCGTCCTCGTCCACGTAGAGTTCGCTGTTTCGTGTGACGCGAAATTTCCAGTGGCCGTGGATTTTTGTGCCGGGAAAAAGATCGGCGAGATAGTGGCCGATGATGTTGCCGAGGAAGATGAAATCCATCGCGTCGTCCTCGCGCGGAAGACGCACGAGGCGCGGGAGCACGCGCGGCACCTGCACCACGGCAAGGCGCGGGCGGCTGTTGCCGTTCTGTTCGAGATCGAGGCTGACGACGATGTTCAGCGACTTGTTTTGAATATGCGGAAACGGATGCGCCGGATCCACGGCGAGCGGGGTGAGGACGGGACGCACCTGCTGCTGATAGTATTGCTCGAGCCATGCGCGATCATGCCCGCCGAGTTCCTCCATTTCGAGGAAGCGGATTCCCGCTGTCGCCAGCGCCGGGCGGAGTTCCCCGCGCCACAGGCGGTATTGATCCTCCACCATCCGCCGCACACGTTTGCTCACTGCGCGGACGGTCTCGGTGGCCGTGCGACCATCGAGGCTGCGCTCGACGATGTCGCTCTCGATCTGCTGCTTCAACCCCGCGAAGCGCACTTCGAAAAATTCATCGAGATTCGAGCTGACGATGCAGAAAAACTTCACGCGCTCGAGCAGCGGCGTGCCGGGGCTCAGCGCCTCCTCGAAGACGCGCTGGTTGAATTCCAACCAGCTCAATTCGCGGCTGAGAAAGTGTTCAGTCGTAAAGCTGTTCATGTTTTTGGATATGGCACCCATGCCCTCACTTTAGCCGGGACTGTGGCGCTGGCACTCAAAAACACTGCCATGCCCCGGCGAACCATGGGTGGCACCCGGGTCACGCTTCAGTCACAGTTTCGCGGCGGAAAAGCAGGCGGCTTGCGAAGAACACGGTCCGCGTGGTAATTTCACGCCATGTCCATTCCTCGCGTCCTCTTCAAACTCCGCGAGCCCATCGGCTGGAAAAGCGGCCGTCGTCTCGAAGCCATCGAACACAAGCAGCTCAAGTCCGACGATTACAAAAAGCGGCTCAAGGAAGCGCAGCTCGATCTACTCAGTTGGCAGCGGCGGCTCGTGGAGACGAAGAGCAACGTCGTCATCGCCATCGAAGGCCCCGACGCAGCGGGCAAGGGCGGCTCCATCAAGCGCATCGTGGAGAAACTCGATCCCCGCCTGCTGAAAGTTCACTCCATCGTAAAACCCACTGCGGAAGAAAACGCGCATCACTACATGTGGCGCTTTTGGAACAAGCTCCCGCCAAAGGGCCAGATCGTCATCTACGATCGCTCGTGGTATGGGCGCGTGCTCGTCGAGCGCGTCGAGGGTTTTTGCAGCGAAGCCGCGTGGAAGCGCGCCTACCGCGAGATCAATGAATTCGAGCGCCAGCTCATGGACGACGGCACCATCCTGCTGAAATTTTTCCTCTTCATCACCAAGGACGAACAGCTCGCGCGCTTCAAGGCCCGCGAATCCGATCCCTACAAGCACTGGAAAATTTCCGACGAAGACTGGCGAAACCGCCGCCATTGGAAGGAAAACGTCACAGCCGCCGAGGAAATGATCCGCCGCACCTCGACCGAGCGCGCACCGTGGCACGTCATCGGTGCCAATTACAAATGGCACACACGCGTGAAAATGATCCGCACCATCGTGGACGCGCTCGACAAGGCCGACCTGCGCGACTCTTCGCTCTAGGGCGTCAGCTTTTCACGCCGCCATCCGGCACCGGCCAGCGCCGTGAGAGCATCGCCGCCGATACCAGCGCGTAGCCGGCGGCGCAGACGAGCAGCGCATTGCGCATCCCCAGCCAGTGCTCCAGCCCGGACACCGCAAAACCCGAGAACGGCATCACTCCGACAAAACTGAGCGCCGCCACCGCCGAGACGCGCCCGCGAATTTCATCCGGCGCACGCTCCTGCACGAGCTGATTGCCGATGCCGAAAAGAAAATTCAGCCCCAGAGTGAGCAGTGAAACACACAGTGCCGCCTGCCAGAAAAACTGCGCCCCCGCCAACCCCAACATCGCCACCACGCTGATCATCGCTCCCATTCGCAGAAAAAACACGCGTCGGCGCGATGGAATCCCCAGCAGCAGCAGCGACGCCAGCAGCGCCCCGATGCCCGAGAGCGACATCAGCCAGCCCACCTGCCCTGGCGTCAGCCCCAGCGTCCGCCGCCCATACCAAGTCAGCATCACCACCACAAACGGCGAGCAAAACAGCGCGCATGAGGACATCAACAGCACCATCCGCCGCGTCGGCACATCCGAGCGCACATGGCGCAGACCGTCGGCAAACCCCGTGCGCCGTGCCGCCTCCTGCTCCGCAGTCCCCACCTTCCTCGGAGCCAGCGTGCAAAGCACCACGAGCGGGCACAGATAGCTGAGCGCATTCGCATAAAACGCGGATTGCATTCCCAGCCACCCCACGAGCCAGCCCGCCAGCGCAGGGCCGATGATGCGCGCCGAGTGAAACACCGAGCGATCAATCGCCACCGCCGCCGCCAGTTTTTCCTTCGGCACCAATTCCGGCACCAGCGCCGAATACGCCGGCATTTCAAAACCACCGCTCACGCCGAGCACCGCCGCCACCGGCAGCAGCAGCCAGAAAGACAGAATGCCGAGATGCAGCCACCATCCCACCAGCGCCGCGAGCGCCGCCTGGATTCCCAGCACCACAAAAAGAATCCGCCGTTTGTCCGAACGATCCGCCAGCGTCCCGCCGAGCGGACTGAACAGCGGCACCAGCAGCATCGTCACTCCGCTGATCACCGCCTGCTCCCACGAATGCCTCGCCTGCTCCTCCACGACAAACTGCTGCGCCTGCGCCTGCATCCACGTCCCGATCATCGAAACAAACTCCGCCACCATGAAGCGCGCGAAAACCCCTTCGCGAAACACGCCCATCGAATTCCCAAATGTCGTCTCCTTTTCCATGAGCGGCGGAGAAAACTCAGCCGCCCCGCAAAAGACAAACGCCAAATCCCCCGGCGGCTCTTAGCGCCCGATGTCGTCGTAGCGTCGCGGCTTCCAGTCCTGCTTCACCGGAGGCTGCTTCGCAGCATTCGGGATCACAAAGCCGCCACTCCCCGCCTCCACTTCCGCGATGGCATTCGCATCGAATGGCGCAAACGTATGAATCGGCACCATCCCCGTCGCCGCACTTGGGACGATCTTGCGGTGCGCCGCGATGAAAGTCGTCGGGTCCCAATACACCCGCTCATCGCGCGGAAAACGATGCCGCGCCATGCCCACGCGCAGCTCCTTCCTCATCTCGAAATGCAGGTGCGCTTCATAAAGCCCGCCGCCAGTCCCGATGGTGCCGACCTGCTGGCCGCGCCGGACATGCTGCCCCATCCGGCAAAGGATTCTGTCGAGATGCCCGTAGAGCGAGTCCGCAAACTTTCGCTGCCCGCGCTCTTCATAAACGTGCCGCACAATCACCACATTCCCCCAGCCGTGCCCGAAATTCTCCGCAAAAACCACAAGCCCGTTCGCGCAAGCCCACACCGGGTCGCCGAGATCCGTGTCGCCACCGCGCTTCCCATTCCAGTCCTCGCCGAGATGCCCGTTCGGGCGATAGCCGCGCGACTTGTAGTAGCCCTCACCCTCCGGTTTCCCCACGGGAAAATCGAATCCGTCCGCCATCAGCGTCGCCGCCTCTTCCGCACGGGAAAGAGCAGCGGACACCAGCAAAGTCAGCAGCAGAAGGAAACGCATCGCCCACCATCCTAGGAAACCCAAAGCGCCTTTGGCAAAGCCTCAAAATCCCCCGCAAACAAACGGAGCGCGCCCCGTTGAAGAGCGCGCCCCGCTGCGCGGAAAAAACATCCGTGTCCATCCGTGACATCCGTGGTCAATGAATCGCGTGAATCCGCGTGGTCTGGATGCCCGCCGCCTACGGGCTCACCGTCACTTTTTCCACCGCCGTCCAGTCGCCGTTCTGGGTGCCTTTATCCCAGAAGGACATGCGGTATTCGCGCACTTCGGGTGCGGCGGGGTTGAGCAGCGGGCGCTCGTCTGT
>CAIYUV010000141.1 GCA_903929475.1 uncultured Spartobacteria bacterium | reverse complement strand
CGCAGCGGCAAGAATGGATAGGTCAGTCTCTCAAACAGGGTCAGCTCGACTTTCCTTGCGGAAAGGTGCCGCCACTAAAAGCATCGTCGCACGGCTGCGGCCTCATACTCCTGAACGGGGTGCCCGTCGGCCTTGCGGCCCCGGGCCCACCAGTGGCGTCTCGAGGTGTTGCTGCGCTTGTGTCCGCCGCACCTCTTGCACGCAATCACCGCTTTGCCAAGTTACTTCTGAGCATCGAACCCGGCACGGGGTTCAGGTGCTCCTGAATAACAGGAAGAGGAAGGTGTTAGGCAGGAACGAGTTTCATATTTAGGGCTGTGGCTTGTTTTTGGAGGTTTTGGAGGCGGCGGGCGTTGGTGGCGGGGGTGATGTTGAAGGCTTTATTTTGCCTGCTACTTTTGAAGTAGGTTTGTCGAAAGAGTGCGGGTGCGATGTGCTTCGTGCTGGACGTGCGTGGCTCTGGGCGCAAGTTTTGGAGGACACATGACACAAATCTTTTTCGACAAGGACGACGGGAACACTCCGGCACGCGGGCAGGTGAAGCAGGAACACACGTGGGATTTATCGCCGCTTTTTCCAAAGCCGGAGGCTTGGGCGCACGACTTCGCGGTGTTGCAGCGGGTTTACACGGCGATTGAGGGTTTTCGCGGGAAGGTGGGGGAGTCGGCGGCGATGCTGCGCGATGCGCTGGAGTGCGATAAGCGGATTAGCCAGCTCATCGAGCGTCTGCATCATTATGCTTCGCTGCGGAGTGCGGAGGATTCGTCGGACTCGGAGAATCTGGCGCGGGAGTCGCAACTGGATAATCTGCTGACGAAGATCGGGGAGGCGTCGGCGTTTTTCGCGCCGGAGGTGCAGGCGATTGATGATGCGATGTTCGCGAAGTTTCTCGCAGACCCGGCGCTGGCGGAGTGGAGGCTGCGGCTGGAGAAGTTGCGTCGCCTGCGCCCGCACACGCTGAGCACGGCGGAGGAGCGGTTGCTCGCGCTCGGCAACAGCGCGCTGACGGGACATGACGAGACGTTTTCGCAACTGACGAATGTGGATATGAAGTTCGGCTCGTTGGCGGATGAGTCGGGCCGCACGCGGGAGCTGACGCAGAGCAGTTATTCGTCGTTTTTACAAAAGCGGGATGCGGAGCTGCGCAAGCGGGCGTTTCATCAATTCTACGCGGAGTTCGATGCGCATAAGTTCACGCTGGCTTCGACGCTTTCCAATTCGATCAAGGCGGATGTGTTTCAGGCGCGTGCGCGCAATTATGCGAGTGCGCGTGAGGCGGCGTTGTTTTCGGACGATGTGCCGGTGAGTGTGTATGACAATCTGATCTCGACGGTGCGGGCGAATCTCGCGCCGCTTTTTCGCTACTACGCGCTGCGCAAGCGGGTGCTGGGGCTTTCGGAGATTCATCAATACGACACTTACGTGCCCATCGTGGCGAGTGTGGACAAGCGGACTTCGTTCGATGAAGCGATTGAGTTGTGCATCGAGTCGCTGGCGCCGCTGGGCGAGGAGTATTGCCGGGTGTTGCACGACGGGCTGACGACGAAGCGCTGGTGTGACCGCTACGAAAACAAGGGGAAGCGCAGTGGTGCTTTCAGCAGTGGGAGCTATGGTGCGCCGCCTTACATTCTGATGAATTACGAGGAGGATGTGTTTGCGGATGTGTTCACGCTCGCGCACGAGGCGGGGCACTCGATGCACACGTGGCACGCGAACGGCACGCAGCGCTGGCAGGATGCGGACTACCCGATCTTCCTCGCGGAGGTGGCGAGCACTTTCAACGAGGAGCTGCTGACGCATCATCTGCTGGAAAAGACGAGCGACCCGAAGTTGCGCGCTTATCTCATCAACCGTCAGCTCGATGATATTCGCGGGACGGTTTATCGGCAGACGATGTTTGCGGAGTTTGAAAAAATCACGCACGCGATGGAGGAGGCCGGCGAGCCGGTGACGCTCGATACGATCCGCACGGCGTATCGCGGGCTGCTGACGGATTACTTCGGCCCGGACTTTACGCTCGATGCGGAACTCGATCTCGAACCGCTGCGCATCCCGCATTTCTACTCCGCATTTTACGTCTATAAATACGCGACGGGCCTGAGCGCCGCCGTCGCGCTAAGCCAGCAGGTTTTGGAAACGGGCGATGCAACGCGCTATCTCGGCTTCCTCCGCAGTGGCGGCTCGAAATTTCCCATCCCGACGCTGCGCGATGCGGGAGTGGATATGTCCAGCCCCGCGCCGGTCGCTGCGACGCTGGAACTTTTTGCGCGCCGCGTGACGGAGCTTGAGGAACTGCTCGCCGGGCAATGATGCAGTCCGCTAAATAAAAGCAGGCTTGCCAATCCGTCATAAGGTTGTTTCAAAAAATGCCAAACAGGGCCACCAGAACACACATGGACGTCACGCACCAGCGCCTCCTTCTCGCCGCACAAGGCTACAGCGAACTCGGATTGCCCGAGCTTGCCCTCGCGGAGCTTGCTGAATTGCCGGAGGAAATGCAGGCCGATCCATCGGTCGTGGAAACGCGGCTTTCCGTCTTCATGCAGGCGAAGCGATACAAGGACGCGCTGCAATTTGGCCAGAAGCTCTGCCGCCTGCTGCCGGAGAAAACGTCGGGCTTCATCCATTCGGCGTATTGCCTGCACGAACTCGGCAACACGAAGGCGGCGCGCGAACTGTTGCTCAGCGGCCCCGATGCGCTCCGCGCCGAACCGACCTTCCACTACAATCTCGCGTGCTATGAATGTGCGCTTGGTAATTTCGAGCAGGCTCGCGCCCACCTCGACGTGAGTTTTGCGATGGACAAAAAGCTCCGCGACTTCGCGCGAAACGATCCCGATCTGAGCGTGCTTCGCGAGACCGGGGCGATAGCCGGGCAGTAGCTCCGACGCCGTGGTGGACAGGGCGAAATGGGCGGGTTGGAAGATTTCCAAAACTCGCGCTTGCCAAACGGGGGCGACTCCGCCAATTTCCGCGCCCTTTTCCGCAAAACTTATACCGACCACATGTCTACAGAATTGATGACCGAACTGCTTGAAGCCGGAGTCCACTTTGGCCACCAGACCAAACGCTGGAACCCGAAGATGAAGCCGTTCATTTTCGAGAAGAAGAACCAGATTTACATCATCAACCTCGGGGAGACTGTCCGGCAGCTCAACAGCGCGTGTGAGTTTCTTTCCAACGTCGCCGCCAAGAATGGCAAGGTGCTTTTCGTCGGCTGCAAAAAGCAGGCGCAGGAAGCCGTGAAGGAAGCCGCAGTCGCATGCGGACAATTTTACGTGAACCAGCGCTGGCTCGGCGGCACGCTCACCAACCTCAAGACCATCCGCCAGAGCATCGCCCGGCTGAACTGGATCGAGAACATGGAGAAGTCGCCCGAGTATTCGAAGATGGGCAAGCAGGAGATTTCCGCCGTCCGCCGCGAAGGCGCGAAGCTCCTCCGCAATCTCGAAGGCATCCGCAACATGGATCGCTATCCCGATGCGATCATCATCATTGACACCGCCCGCGAACTGAACGCCGTCGCCGAGGCACGCCGCCTTGGTATTCCAATCGTGGCCATCGTGGACACGAACGCCGACCCGGAGGTGATTGATTACCCAATAGCCGGCAACGACGACGCCATCCGCGCCATCCGCGTCATTCTGCAAAAACTCGTGGACGCTATCGGCAGCAACAGCACCGTGGCGGCGAAGAAGGAGAGCGCGGAACTTTCAGGAGTTTCCGAGTAGTCTCACTCCCAGTCTTTCCATGGGAGACGAGGGCTCGCGCTCTCGTCTCTCTCTTTTTCAACCAACAACATTCCTACATATGACCACAGTGAACATTGACGCCAAACAAGTAGCCACACTCCGCGAAAAAACGGGAGCAGGCATATTGGATTGCCGCAAGGCACTCATGGAAACCAACGGCGAAATGGAGGCTGCGGTGGATCTTCTCCGCGCCAAGGGAGCCGCCAGCGCCGCAAAGAAAGCAGGCCGCGCTGCGAACGAAGGACTCATCGCACAGGCCATCCTGCCCGGCGCGAAAGTCGGCGTCCTCGTCGAGGTGAACTGCGAGACCGACTTCGTCGCGAAGAACGAGAGCTTTCAGGCGATCACATCGGGCTGGGCAAAGACGCTGGCCGAAAATCCAACGGCCGATCTTGAGCCCGCGCGCATCGAGGCTGTCGCCAAGATTGGTGAGAACATTCAAATTCGCCGTCATGCACACATCGAAGTAAGCGGCAGCGGCGCAGTCGCGGCCTATATTCACCTCGGCGGAAAAATCGGCGTCCTCCTCGAAGTGGGCGCAGGCAAGGATGTGACAGTGAATCACGATGACTTCAAACAGCTCGTGCGCGACATCACATTGCACATCGCTGCGGCAAGCCCCGTCTGCCTCAGCCGCAATCAAGTGCCGGCCTCGCTTGTTGACCGCGAGCGCGCCATCTACCGCGAGCAGGCACCGAAGGACAAAGCGCCGGAGATGATCGAGAAGATCATTGATGGAAAGATGGGCAAATTTTACGCGGGTGCCTGCCTGCTTGAGCAGGGCTTCGTGAAGAATCCCGAACAGACCATCACCGCATTGGTCGCGGCGACTTCCAAAAATCTTGTCGATACCATCGAGATCCGTAGCTTCGTCCGCTATCAGGTCGGCGAAGAAATCGCGGCGTAGTCTTTCGGCTAGAGGCCCATCAGTTCGCGCTGCCAGGGCAGGAGTTTCGGCAGTGTTTCATCCGGGCGGAATGCCAGTCCCTCGAGCGTCGCTTTTGGTGCGATGAGTGAAGGGTCGAGTTGATGCTTTGTCGCGGCCTTATCGCGGAGCTGTTTCAATTGATCGAAGCGATCCGTCTGCGCTTTTGTGGGACGGAGACGCGGTGTGCGGACAAACTTCGGCCACTGTTCCTCGGATAGTTCGATTCCACGTTTGGCTGCCGCAAAATATTTTGCTTCGCGCGGGCCGCGCAGGTGGCGGATTTCAAAAGTGTCGCCGGCATCGAATGCAACTGCGGCCTGCACGAGCAGGTCGCTGTGGCAGATGTGGAATGTGGGTTTGTCGAGGCGGCGTGCTTCCTCGTCGCGCCATTTCCACAGCTCGCGGAAGATGGCCGCAGCGCGCCCGCGAAGGTGGCCGCTGCCGGGGACACGCCAGAGCTGGTCGGGATCAATTTCCTTGTCAATTTCCGCGGAGCGGATGGCGCGGTCGCAGAGCTGGTCGAACCACACGCGGCGATTTTGCAGGTCCAGTTCCGCGCTCAGAATGTCTGCAAGCCCGGCGAGGTGGCGCGTGTCGTTGACGGCGTATTCCATCATCTGCGGGGAGAGCGGGCGCCGCGCCCAGTTGGCTTTTTGCGAAGCCTTGGCGATGGGGAGCTGGAAGTATTTTTCCATCAGCGCCGCGTAGCTGAATTCCTTCAGCCCGCAGAGCCGTGCGGCGATCATCGTGTCGAAAATGCGCGCGGGCCTCGGGCAGCCGGTGCGGCGGAGCAGGCGGAGGTCGTAGTCCGCGCCGTGGAAGATGAGTTCTTTTCCCGACCACGAATCCCACAGCGGTGTGAGGTCGAAGCCCGCGAGGGGATCAATGAGGAAGTCATGACCCGGAACGGTGATTTGGATGAGGCAGAGTTTTTCAAAATAGCAGTGGAGCGAGTCCGCCTCGGTGTCCACGGCGATGCGCGGCTGCGCGGCGATGGCGGGCAGCGCAGCGGCGAGGCCGGAGGCGGTGTCGGTCAGCGGGACCATTTGAGAGGGTGAATGTCCGTCGCGCAGTTGATCGGGTTTTTCAACCACGGAGTCCTCCCATGAGCAGCGATGCGTTGCTGGTGGTGGCCTTGAGCGCGTGGATGAGGACTTCGGTCGCTTCGGCCGCAGGCAGTGCGGCGAGCTGGCGGCGAAGGACGGTGATGCGGTGATACTCGTCGGGATGATAGAGGAGTTCATCGCGACGGGTGGCGCTTTGCAGAAGGTCTATCGCCGGGAAAATGCGGCGCTCGGAGAGGAAGCGATCGAGTTTTACCTCCATGTTGCCGGTGCCTTTGTATTCCTCGAAGATGATGTCGTCCATGCGGCTGTGGGTGTCCACGAGCGCGGTGGCGAGGATGGTGAGACTGCCAGCTTCCTCGGTGTTGCGCGCGCTGCCGAAAAACTTTTTCGGTTTCACGAGCGCCTTGGTGTCGAGACCGCCGGTCATGATGCGGCCCTTGCCGGGCTGGGCGTTGTTGTAGCCGCGCGAGAGGCGGGTGATGGAGTCGAGGAAAATGAGGACGTGCTTGCCCTGTTCGACGAGACGTTTGGCGCGGTCGGCGACGATGTCGGCGACCTGAATGTGGCGAATGCTCGGTTCGTCGAAAGTGGAACTGTAAATCTCCGCACCGCGAACGCTGCGCACAAGGTCGGTGACTTCCTCGGGGCGCTCATCCACGAGCAGCATGATGACGTGGAGGCCGGGGTTGTTTGCGAGCGCGGCCTTGGCGAGTTCCTTCATCACGATCGTCTTGCCCGCGCGCGGCGATGCGACGAGCAGACCGCGCTGGCCGCGACCGATGGGGGCGATGAGATCCACGGCGCGCGCGGTGATGTTGCTGCCGCCTTCACCTTCGAGGCGGATGCGGGCGTCGGGGAAGCGGGCGGTGAGTGTGTCGAAATCCTTAGGCGGTTGCCATTCGTTGAACGGGATCCCTTCGATGGTGAGGACTTCATCGAGCATCATGTGCTTGTCCTTGTGGCCGGGCGGACGGAAGCGAACGGTGACGAGGTGTCCGCCGCGGAGTTTCAAGCGACGTGCAATCTGGAATGGGATGAAAGGATCCTGCGGCCCCGGACGGAAGCTGTAGCGCGGAAAGCGGACGTATCCGCAGCCATCGTTCGTGATGAACTCGGTGATGCCTTCCGCCAGCAGACGGAAACCGAGCGAGTGATACGCACGGAGAAGATCGCAGACGAGGAGATGGCGGTTTTTTTCGGGGTTGATGCGGACACGGAGTTTTTCGAGCCGCTCGTGAAGCTCGAGGACGGTGAGGGAGTGAAGTTCATCAATCCACAAATCGCGCGGCTGGAGTTCTGGCGGAATAGGTGCGGGCTCCGGTTGCTTCGGCGCTTCCGTTGGTGCCGGAACCTGCTCTACAGGCGCAGTTGTTTCGGTGGCGGGTTGCTCTGCCGCAGAGGCAGGCGGATTTTCTGCGGGAGAAGCGGGTGCTTCATTCGCAGGCGTGGCGGGTTCAGGAGAAGCGGACTCGGAGCCAATCGGCAAGGAGTCGGGCTTGTCCGTCAAGGTTTCGGCGGGTGCTGTCATTCCAAATTACGTGTTCTGCTTTCTGTGTCTTCGCCTCGATGTCGAACTGTGCGGCGATTATCTTTTCTGCCAGCGCGGGTGCAAGCCCTCGTTTTTGTATGAGGCGTTCGATTTGCACTTTTTTTGAGCTGGCGACCACAATAACGCGGTCAAATTCACCTTCCGCTTGGGTTTCATAGAGCAGTGGGATGTCCACAAGCAACCATGTTCCCCGGCGGCGGGTGTCGTCGGCGAGCGCCGCCCATTGTGTATGGACAGCCGGGTGCAGGATGCCTTCCAGCGTTCTGCGCCGCTTTTCGTCGGCAAAAATGATGTTTCGCAGCGCGGTGCGGTCTGGCCGCCCTGCCTGGTCGCAAACGGCGGGCCCGAATGCTGCGACGATGGCGTCGCGTGTTGCGTCGTTCGTTGCGAGCAGTTCATGCACGCAGCGGTCTGAGTCGAAATGCCTCATCGGCAACTCCCGGAGCAGTGCGCTGGCAAATGTGCTTTTGCCTGTCGCGACACCACCCGTGAGGCCGATGACTGGCACGGCTATTTTTTCAGGCCAGTGGTGTTGCCTGTAAATGCACTAACGTCGGGCAGTGCAGGCGGCGTGATGTCCGGCAGTGGCAATTCTTCCACTTTCTCCTCTTTTTCTTCGTCATTTTGGAGAGGCTGTCCTTCTGCGTTCACAATGCGTGCGGTGACAAAAATCACAAGGTTGCGCTTGATGTGCGAATCCACATTCGAGCGGAACAGGCGCCCGATCAGTGGAATGTCGCCAATGATCGGTGTCTTATCCTCGACTTTCTGGACATCCTCCCGGACGAGACCGCCAAGAACTACCGTCGCGCCATCATACACGCTGACGTTTGTGGTGACCTTGCGGGTGCTGAAGATGGGCTGGTTAATGACGTTTGGCGTGATGACGTTAGTGGTTTGCTTCCCGGTGATCGGATTTGTTGTCTGAGTTTGAATCGGGCTGCCGTAGTTGATGAAACCTTCAAATTCTGTGACCTGCGGCGCAAGCTGCATATCAATGGTGTATCCATCCGGCCCGATGACGGGTTCGACTTCGAGGGTGACGCCTACGTTGCGGGTTTCAAAGGCGGTCGGAGTAGTCGGTGTGATTGGGAACTGTTGCTGTTGTTGTTGCCCGCCGAGAATACCGCCGCCGCCGAGGATGATGCCGCCGCCACCCTGAACTTGTTGCGGGATTTGTGGTGCCTGAAACTCGGTGGCATAACGGAATTCGCGGATGATTTCGATCACGGCGCGGTTGCCGCTCTTCGTGGTGACGCGAGGCGAAGAGAGCAAATCCACGCCCTTCTTTTGGTCGAGGGCGCGCATCATTACCTGAAAGGTAGGATCTGTGCTGACTCCCGCCAAAGAGAAAATGCCGGGAGCAAGTCTGGATCCAGCACCTCCAGCGCCAAAGAGGAGTGCGTCTATAGCGCTGGCGCTGATGGCAAGGCTGCCGCTACGGTTGCCTTCTGTCACAGATGTCCCGCCTACGGGAACTCCATTATTATTGAAGGTGAAGTCAGAAGAGTTTGGATTGCCGTTGCCGCCGCCAAAAAAGAGCGGGTAGTTTTTCGGTCCGCCCCCGATATTGGCCTGGCCGAGCAGCCAGTCGAAGCTGAGTTCCTTGAGGTTGTTTTGGGTGATTTCGACGAATTTCGCCTGAATTTCGATCTGCTTCACCGCAGTGTCCACTCCCTGAATCTCAACGATTTTTTCGACGACATCGAGTTGATCCGAAGTGTTCTTCACGATGAGCGTGGAACTCGCCGGACTATACATGGCGAAGGCACCCGGGCCAAAGGTCACGCCGCGCTGGGCGAGAAAATCTTTTGCGGAGGAGCTTGGGGCGAGTTGGGATGCATCCGGGCCTGCGGGTGCGGCTGGCGCGCCACCAGCAGCGAGTCCGTTTGCGCCGCCGCCCATGGCTTCGCGGAACATGATGGGGGACACTTTCCATTCCTTGATGAACATCTCGTCGGTGTTGGTGCCGAGCGGGACAATCGAGACGGCGAACGGCTCGATCTTGTATTTCAAATTGGCGAGGTTGGTGATGTATTTGATGACCTCGATGAGCGGGACGTTGTTGAGGGTGAGCGTAACCTTTGTGAGAGCACCGCCGGTATTCACGGGAGCGGCCTGTGCTACAGGTGCGACTGCAGCGTCGCCCAAGCCAGGTATTCCGACTGGCGCGACTGGTGCAGGCGGTGCTGCGACAATCCCTCCTTGATCGTCGAGTTTCAGGACGATGTTGACGCCGATGTTTTCCGGATCGAGGTCCTTGGATTTTTTAACGAGGTGTTCGATCGCTTCGCGAACGGTGGATTCCTTGAAGTCCACTCTCGGCAGGATGATTTTATTGAGCTTTCTGGAGATGGCGACTGTGTTGGGCGCAGTTGTTTTTTCCTCGGTGTTGCGCACGACTGATTTGCGGTCGAAGCGGCGATAAGGACGCTCCCACTCCTTGCTCACTTCAAACATGGCCTGCGAACGGGTGGCGTTGTAGGCATCAATTGCGGAATGTTCTTTGAGTTGAAAGATTTCGCCGCGGCCCTGCTTGGCGGCAGAGTTGTAGGGGTCAATGTTGAGGATCTCCTCGTATTTCAACAGCGCGAAGTCGTATTTTCCAAGTTGCTTGTAGCCGTCCGCTGCGATGAAGAGGGCCTTCACTTTCTCGATCTTCTCGCGATGACCAGGTGTCATCTGTTTGTTAAAGTAGTCGGGTGCCTCGATGTTGGCGAGGAGCTTGAGTGTTCCCGAGTCGTCGGGATTGTGGGTGAGGACGATCTGAAGTGCCTGTGCGGCGCTGGCGTAGTAGCCTTCGGTGACGCGCTGCTCGGCGAGTCTGTGCCCCGCCGTGGTGAGACCGTTGACGGCGGCGCGGCGGCTGGAGGCTGTGGCCGGGGCCACGATGATTGCTTCGCAGGCATTTTTAAAATGCGCGAACGCATCTTCGTAATTTTTCTTGGCAAGATCCGCGTCGCCCTTTGCGGTTTCGTCCTTGCCGAGTTGCTCGCGTTGCATCAGGCGCTCAAGGGCGCGCGTGGCTGCGGCTTCTGTCGGGTCTCCGGCGGCTCCCTGCCCAAGCACGATGTTGGGTGGCAGCATGAAGGTTGCGATGAGGAGCGAGGCGATGGGTGCTGCTAGTGGCGGCCGTGTCATGGACGTATTATTTTGATTTCGGTTTAAAGTGTGTTGTGAGTTGGCGGTGTTTTGAGGAGATGTCTACCTGGAGGTTTACCTTGGCTTGCGCAAAATTATCGTTTCCCCATTTGGGAGCAGAATTTTTGCTTCGCCAGGCTGGCCGTTTTGCTTATCGGGTGCTTTGATGTCAATGACCTTGTAGTCCTTGTCGCTCTCGGGGGGAAGTCTGAATATGGAACCTTTCTGCAATTTCATCATGTCGTCCGTCTTTTTGCCATCGGGTCCGACCCAGTGGTAGCCGAGGTCAACATTACTCTCGGGTGAATCGCGCACGATGCCGAGGACAAGCACGAGCGATTCTTTTGTTTCGTTATTGAGGAGGGTGAGTTCGGAGACATCCTTTTTAACACCGTCCCTGTCGGGCACTTCTTTTTTCTCGTAGCTTACTGTTTTGAATTTCGTGCCGGGGATGTCCTGGCCGAGCTGGACGAAGAAGGTTTTTCCGCCACGATCTATGGTATTAATCTGCACGTTGTCCACGACTCCGGCTTTGTTGGCGTCGGCGGACATAAAGCGCAGACGGAATGGGATCATGTTGACTTTGTTGAGTGTGAGCAGGGTGAAGTATGGTGGGTGTGATTTTGGATCGGTGGGGTCTGTTGAGTCATCGGGGAGCGGATTGCCATCTTTGCCAAGAACCGGCTTGCCCGCCATGTCGAGATGGGACTGTGCGTCCAACCCGAAAAATTCCAGACGATTGCTGAACCCGTCCCCGTCGGGATCTTCGTCGAGCACTGAGGGATTCAGGTCGTCCAGACCGTATTTTTCCAGCCACGCGTTGGGAACCGGTGGATTGAAGGTTTTGTTCGTCGGTTTGACCAGCGCGCCGTTGTTGAGGACGTATTTTTTTGAAACAAAAAGCGCACCTGCATCTTTTGACTTTCCAGACTCCCAAAGAGTAGGCGCTCCTATTGCATTCACGGCTTTTTCAATGCCATGCGCGTCAATCGGGAGGACTTTGTTGTCCTTGTTAGGAGGGATGCTTGCCGCGCTGAAGGAATCTTTGAAATCACCCAACTTTTTATAAAGGAGGATGGCTGAGACGAGGGAGCCCGTGGCAACAAGCGCCAGAATCAATTGGGCCGGGCTTTTTTTAATCCAGTCCATGTTTTACTTCGCCTCCTTCTGTTGAGGTTCGGGTTTCGTCGGTGGAGTTTCGGGCTTTGCAAAGTCCACGAGTTCGATTTCCAACGTCGCATCCACACGCTCAGTGCCGAAGATGTATTCAAGGCGTTGTTGGGTATCGGGCGAAGGCTGCGGATTCGTGGGTGCTGGCGAACCGGGTGTGCCGGGTGCGTTTGAAGGCGGTGCTGGTGTCTTTGGAGCAGTGTCGTTTTTCGGCGGTGCTTGTGGCTTGCTGTTTTCCACTGTGATTCGTCGCACGATGAAAAAGTGTTCCTTGTTGCCGACGATGCCGTTCAAAATGTTGCGAAAATGGAAGTCGCTGGAAGTAAATTTCAAAGTGAAATTCGAATGGTGAACAAGTTTCCGTTCGGCTTTGGCAGCAGACTTTGGTTCTTCGCGCTTGAGTTCAATTAAAACAACGTCCTTGGCTGCGAGCATCAGATTGATGATGGACTCAAAGGCGCTGAGTTCGCGGCTGAGCTGGGGCACCAGCGATTCCTTGGGCGACTTGCTGGCATATTCCGGAAAGCCCATGTAAAATCTTTCTCCGGACTTATTCTGTAGATCGAGGTGCGCGTCACCAGCGGCTTTGGCAGTTACTCGGGCGACGGTTTCTTTCAATTTGTCCTGAAATTCCGTGGGCGACAGTGGCTCGTCGGGGAGCGTGCTCTCCGTGAGTTTTTTTTGGAAAGCGGTGATTTTTTTCTGAAATTCTGTTTTTTGCCCTTCGAGTTTCTTGCGGTTATCAATGTCAGGGTAGGGGTGGTTGCGTTGAAGATCCCGTAATTTACCTAGGGCGCTCTCGTAATCTTCGCCAGCGGTATTGCTCTGCCCCTTTGCTGTGTAGGTGAGGTAGCCCAGCACGCCCGCCCCAAGAACCATCGCGGCGGAAAAACCTGCAATAAATTTGTTTTGGGAAATCCAGCTCATTTCAAGTCAATCGGGTTTTTGAGTTTAAGCGGAAAAGTGTAGGGGAATGCCCAGTGGAGCGTGTCGTCATTACCCCGGATGATTTCCGCCTCTTCCTTGGGTGTCTCGACGTATGGCGATTCCGAGAGATTTTTCAAAAATTCGTTCACTATGTTTGTCCGCTCATTGTTCCCTGCGTCTCTGCTCAGATAGAGGCCCTTGACGGTAAGGACGGCGGGTGATCCTTCCCTCGCCTTAGGCTGTGTGGCGGCCCTTTCTTCGCGGGTGGGTGGCTCGAATGAAGTGATCCAAATGTAATCCTGTGGCAGACGCTGGCCGATGTCGTTGATGACTTTGGTCCAGTATTCCCGTTCCTCGACAGCCTTCAGAAGGGGTTTAATCGAGCTTTGCTGCTCCTCAATATCCTTCTTTATCTTTTGAATTTTGCTTTCTTCGTCCTCAAGTGGCGCAGCTTGCTTATTGATTTGCTCGGTGATCCCGACAGTCGTATTTGCGGCGTGCTCGTAATACTGCCACCACCCCGCAAGGGTGGTGAGGACGCATACGCCCGCCGCGATGAGAAACGGGCGCTGTGCAGCGATGTGTTCCGCCTTCGTGACGCTGGCCGGGCGGAGGTTCAACTCCATCGGGCAACTGACCGCTCCACGCAGTGCGAGGCCGACAAGCTCGCCGAGCGTGTGGGCGTCGCGCCCGATTGTCTCCACATCCAGCGTGTTTGAAACCGCGACATTGCGCAGCGGGTTGAAGAATTCCACATCCATGCTCGGAAATTTTTCGTGGAAAAACTCGCGCATATACGGGAGCGAAGATGTGGCGCCGGAAAGCAGCACGCGCACCGGCTGCGAGCCGCCGTGCTCGCTGCGATAGAAGGTGATGCTGCGTGCAATTTCCTGATGCAGGCGCGTCATCTGGTTGCGGATGATTTTCGAAATGCGCGCTATCTCCGCGTCGTCGTGTTCCGCGTAGCTGCCGCCGAGGCTTACGAAGCCGTCGTCCACCTTGCGTTTGTCGGCTTCGGTAAAGGCGATTCCCAAATCCTTGGCGATGGCGGTCGTGATGGTGCTGCCGCCGATGTTGAGGCGTCTCGGGAAAATTTTTCCCGGCTCGCAAAAGAGCAGATTGGTCGTGCGTGAACCGATGTCCACGAGCAGCGTGCAGCCGTCCGCGTCCGCGTAATTGTAGCGCAGTGCATTGTAGAGGGCCATTGGTGCAATCTCCACGACGCCCGTCCGGAGATTTGTGGATTGCACTGCATCGTTGATCTCATCAAGCAGGTCTGACTTGATGGCTGCAAGGATCACCTCCATCTGCCCGCCCTTGCCCTCATCGAGCAATTGCCAGTCCCACACAACCTGATCAATGGGATAGGGGACATTTTGCGCCGCCTCGAAGGCCACGATTTGCTCCACCTGCGAGGCATCGCCCACGATCGGAAGCCTCACCGGTCTCGTGAAGATCGTGTGCGAGGCGATGGCGAAATTTATCGTCTGTCGCTTCAATTCAAACTCGGAGACCAGCTGCTTTATCTGTAGTTTGGTCTGCGCGACGCGTGTAGCGTCGGCTGCGGGGTCTCCGAGGATTTCCACCTGCTTGTAACGCACAAGCACGATGCCACCGCTCGGGTTTGTTTGAAACTCGGCGAGACTGACTGTCTGTGTGCCCAGGTTGAGGGCGAGGATGCGGTTTGATGCGGCCATTCGGTTGCCTGCGAAATTCTCAGATTAACGGCTCGGGCTGACTTTTACCGCTTCATAGCGATCCCACCAGAGAACCTGAAATGGAGTTTCGGATTTCGGCACCATCTGACCGGCCATGCGCTGCAAATTTGGCGGTGGTTTTGGCTGTGAGGATTTTTCCGCCAGAACTTGTCCTTGTTTTTCAATTTTAATCCAAATGTTGCCAATCATTCCTTGATTCAGTTGCTTGCCGCCCGTGATGCGGTCGAGGGAGCGCGGAGAAATATACATCACCGAAAAATGCCCCTTTCCCTTGGGGATGTTCACGTGGGTCACTTCGCCGGGGAGCAGCTTGCCGTTGATTTCCGCGAGGTATTGGATGGTCAGTTCATCCACCATCTCCACGCCGTCCACTTCAAACTCCACCTCGATCTCAAACCACTTGAGATACTCCGCCCGTTTGTCCGTCCCTCTGAAATTGAACTCGGGCGTCGGAATCACAGACGGCAGTATTTTGTCAATTTTCACATTTTTCGCAGTGATGGGCGCCTGCACTTGGGCGGACAGTGGCAACGAGAGAAGTGTGATTGCTGCGAAGAATGTGGAGAAAAATTTCATGGCGCCGAGGGTTGATGGATGGTTGCTTTTTTCGTCAGGAGTGAATCAGCGGTTTCTTTTTTACGAAGGGCGCGAAGATGGGAAGAAAAAATTGCACGACTCACAAAGTTTTTAGCTAAGACATATTTGGATAAATGACGGAAACGCGACATGAACGAGCAATTCAACCGCCAAATTTGGCGCTCAACCGCAACCCGTTCGTCGTGTCGAGCGTCAGCTCTTTGAGCGCGGGAATGAACGCGCGCAGTGCGAATGAGCGGCCTTCGAGCGATGCGAGTTTCGGGCGAAGCGCGCCCGCCGCGAGGTTCGCAATCATTCCATCGCCCGAACACGTCAGGGCGCAAAGCCGGGCCTCGAGCGCATCGGTGATTTCGATGCGGCCAGCGAGCGTGAGCACTGCTGTGAAAAACATCGCCTTCGCCGTTGCCGTCGCACGCAGCGCAAGCGCACGCGGGCCTTCTGTGGCAAGGCTGAGGCGCACACTTTCAGCCTCCGCTCCTTGTTTTTCCGCCGCGCTGCGCACGAGGGAGAGCAGTGTGTTTTCGAGATCCGCGAGCGTCGCCGACAGTTCGAGCGTGCCTTTGCCGCTGCGAATCAATGCGGGCGCTGACGAAAAAGCCGCATCCCCGGTTTGCAGCGACAGCGTGAATGGCAGCGTCTCGAAATACGCAGGAGTTGCGTCCGCCTTCACACAGCGCGCGGAAAACGCCGTTTCGCCGCTGCCCGTCGCATCAGGGAGGCGCATCCTGCGATGGAAGCGCGCACCGGTCAGGTTCACTCGCAGTTCAGCGAGACTCGGAAAATTCCCATCAAATGAAATGGCGCTCGCGCCTAGACCGAGCGGAGCGAGCGCGGCGGCGAGAGCAGAAAGTTCGTTCGGCATCGCGGCACTTGCCAAGTTTTCCAGCCAAATGTCCAATGCTGAATCTACAATTACCAGAATCCCGCGTTGACACTCTATTCCCGTTGCGACACCTTCCGCCCTAAATAATGAAGCGAGCCCACCCATCGCCATAGCCAAATGCCTAACTACAGCGCCAAGTCCGATCACAATTTGATGACCGTGAAGGAGACCGCAGCATACCTGCGCATTCCGCTGCCAACGGTTTATTACCTCGTCCAGCGCGGGCAGCTTCCAGCCGTGCAAATCGGCGGGCGCTGGCGCGTGAAGCGCGATCTGCTCGACCGCGACATCCTGCGCAACAAAGAAGAACAGAGCGGCGCTCCCACCGTTCTCGTCGTGGACGATGACACCGGCTTGCAGAGTATGTTTAAGCTCTTTTTGAAAAAGCAGGGATTCACCCGCATCGTCGTCGGCACCGGCAGGGAAGCTCTCACTGCGCTGCATAAACAAAAATTCGATCTCTGTTTCCTCGATCTCCAGTTGCCCGACATCACCGGCGACGAAATCTACAAACAGGCCAAAGCCCTTCATCCCGAACTCCCCATCGTCATCATCACCGGCTATCCCGACAGCCAGATGCTCGACAACATTTTGAAACACGGCCCCGTCACCGTTTTGAAAAAGCCCCTCGAAATCGAAGTGCTCGAACAAGCCCTCAAGATGCTCGGTCACGAGCTGAAAACCAAAGCCGCCTAGTTCACGACGAACGGCGCACGAGCACCCGGCAAAGCTCCCGTTTTTCCCGCCCGGCGTAGGTCGTCGCTGGCACCCATTTTTTTTCGGTCGTAAAATACGGCGCGAAAAATTTGTCCAGTTCGGGTGCGTTCGTGCCGAACGGCGGTCCTTGCTCACCGGATTCCATGTCCGGCGTCATATAGAACACAGCGAACAAACGCCCGCCCGGCTTCAGCACCGAGGCGACCGCGCGCACATAGTCCGCCCGCATCGTCGGTGGGATGGCGCAAAAGCAAGTGTGCTCCACCACCCAGTCAAACGCTCCGCGCATCTCTGCGGGCAGCGCGAACAGATCACCGAGCAAATATCTCTCACCCCCGACGAGAGGCTGGCTTTTCGCCGCAGTGATCGCCGACGGCGCGATGTCCAGCCCCACCACTTCCACCGCAGTCGCGGCGATGGCGCGCACATCGTGCCCCGTCCCGCAACCCGGCACAAACACCCGCCCGCGCATCGGCTCGCGCTGGAGAAATTCGACAATCGCCGGGTGCGCCGCGCCTTTTTCCCAAGGCATGTCGCCGGTGCGGTAGCGTTGCTCCCAATCCGTATTCATAGCCGTCTCCACATCGTCGCGAGCGCCACGCTCCATTGGAATTTGCGTGCGTGCTCGCGGATGAGAAAAGGCAAATTGCGCGTGCCCGTGAGCGTAAAATGCGGGTCGAGCGCCGCGCGCAGCCCGTCGAGCGTGGTGCGTTGTTTTCCTTCCGCCACGAAGCCACCCAGCCAATGCTCCGGCGCCGTGTATTCCGTGAGCCACGTGCAGGGCGTCGTGAGGATCAATTGCCCGCCCGTTTTTACAAGCTGCGGCAACTGCGCCAGAAATCGCAACGGCTGCGCGAGCCGGTCCACGAGATTCGCCGCCAGCACCACGTCGAACACACCCAGCCCCTCGCGCAGCGCGTGCGCATCGCCGGTTTCAAAACGCACCCGCTCCGGCACGACGCCCTCCGGCACGCACGCCACCAGCGGCGTCGTCAGCGTGCCCTCATCCATCCGCAGGTAGGGAAAAGTGCCGCGCTCCGCGAGCGTCCGCGCCGCTTCGATGAAACGCTGCGAGTAATCCACCCCAATCACCTCCCCGCAATGCCTCGCCAGTTCAAACGTCGAGCGCCCCACCGCGCATCCCACATCCAGCGCGCGCGACGCGTGCGAAAGCAGCGTCGTATCCAGACACTCGCCCACACAACGCACCGCATAGTCCAGCGCATCGCGCGGCCCGTTTGCGTAGGGTAGCACCTCATCAGCCGTCCCGTAGTGAAACAGCAGATACTCGTGCAGAAATTTGTCCGTCTCGTAGGGATTCACGGCAGAAGCCCATGCACCCGCGACAGAGCGCAAGCAATCCTCATCTTCACAACACCGCCTCGATCACCTTCGCAGGCAAAGCTTCCGCATTAAACACCACCTCGCCCAGCAGCGGCACATCCAGCAACTCCTCCAGCACCGCGCCATTCGTCAGCACCGCCGCATCGTCCGGCGACGGCGCCTGCACTTGATTCAAAAGCACACCCGCGCACTCCAGCCCTCGCGCACGGATCGCAGCCACCGTCAGCAGAGTGTGATTGATCACCCCCAGCCGGTTCGCCGCCACCACCAGCACCGGCAGCGCAAATTCCGCCGCCAGATCCGCCATCGAAAAATCCCTCGCAACCGGCACCAGCCATCCACCGCAACTCTCTAGGATCACCGCCGCGTGCTTCGCGCGCAGCCGCGCAAAAGTTTCCCTCACCAGCGCCACATCCGCGACGCGCCCCTCGATCATCGCCGCCGTGTAAGGCGCGACTGGCGGACGCAACCACACCGGATTCACATCATTCAAAGAAACCGCGCCCGCACTCGCCGCCACCAGTTCCTCCGCATCTTCGCGCCCCCCGCAGCAAATCGGCTTGAACCCCACCGCATCCACCCCCGCCGCACGCAACGCCCGCACAAGCAGTGCTGCAACTCGTGTCTTGCCGACCGCTGTGTCTGTGCCCGTGATGAAAATGCTCATATCGCGCCACCGTAAGTCACCTGCGGGAAAATGGAATCCAGCAATCCATCCGCAGCGCATCTGTAGATTACATTACTTACCGATGGTGCGAACAGCATCCGCGCAAAGGCCGATGAAAGTATCCTCCACGAGGCTCATCCTGCGGCCCTGCCAGTGCAGCACTCCCCATCGGCGGCGCAGCTTGCGCTTTCCGAGCGGCAGCGCGACGAGCGAGCCTTCCTCCAATTCCTCGCGCGCAGTCCACGGCGCGAGAATGCTCACGCCGAGGCCGAGTTTCACGAGTTCCTTGATCGCCTCCATGTTACCGAGATCGAGCTGGCTGAAGAGCACGATGTCATCGGTGCGGAAGTATTCCTCGATCATCGCCGAGGTGTAGCTTCTGCGCTTGTAAACGATGTAATTTTGCCTCGCGATTTCCTCGCGCGTCACGCGCCCCGCGAGCGCCCACGGGTGCTGTGGGCTGACGATGAAATGCAACTCGTCCGTGAACAGCGGGCGGAAATCCAGCGGCTCGCCGCGCTTCGGCTCGAGGTTCACCGCGAGATCAATCTTGTGCGCCCGCAGCGCCTCAATCATCTCCGGCGTATCGCCCGGCTCGATGGAGATCGCGCATTTTGGAAAGCTGTCCTTGAACTCCCGCAGCACCCCCGGCAGCACGTGCTGGCACGCCGTCGTGCTTGCGCCGAGACGCAGGCGGCTCTGGCCCCATTTACCGAGGCGACCGAGTTCCGCGCGAGCCTCGGACATCTCGGCGAGGATGCGCGCCGCGCGTTCGAGCAGTTGTTCGCCCGCCTGTGTGAGCACTACTTTTTTGCCCATCTTGTCCAAAATGCGACAGCCCACTTCGCGTTCGAGCGCCTTCATCGAATGGCTCACGGCGGATTGCGAGAGGTGAAGTTCGCGCGCGGCCTGCGTGAAACTGCCCGTCCGCGCGAGGATGGAGAAGGCCCGGAGTTGTCTGCTGTCCAGTGGTTGCGACATATATGAATGCAATTCATCTTTTAGATGAAAACGTCGCAAGCTATTTCTCATGCTCCGCGTGGCACGATGGCACGCGGCGGGCTAAGGAAACGCTGAATAAAGCGGCGATCGTCTGAAAGTTTTCTGGGCGGCTGTTTTTTGTCTAACGAGTGGGAGTGGTATGTGGATTTTTGGACGCGAGAGGTGCGCGACGGGGCAATTAGTTGGTTGTTT
>CAIYUV010000140.1 GCA_903929475.1 uncultured Spartobacteria bacterium | reverse complement strand
CTGGGCTGAATGATGGAGCGCCGTTGGCGTTCTTCTGCGCAAGCGCGATGGGTGCAGCTTTGCGAAGGGCTGACTATTCACCATTCACCATTCACCATTCACCATTCACCATTCACCAGTCACCAATCACCAGTCACCACGTGGCTTTATTTTTTCTCACGCGAACGTGGCTCATCCGCCGGGCGTGTGGATTGACAGGCTAGGTTCCCCTGATAGCTTCGCGCCCCTTTTGATGAAAAAGACCATCGCAACTGATGCAGCACCCAAGGCAGTCGGCCCGTATTCGCAGGCCGTTGCGTTCGGCAATTTGCTGTTTTGTGCCGGGCAGATTCCGCTCGATCCGGTGTCCGGGGAAATCGTGGGCGCGGATGTGGCGGCGCAGGCGGAGCGCGTGTGCGAGAACATCCGGGGCGTGCTCGCGGCGAACGGGATGACTTTTTCCGATGTGGTGAAGACGACGGTTTTCCTGACGACGATGGATGATTTTGCCGCGATGAACGCGGTATATGCGCGCTATTTTGTGGAGCCGTTTCCGGCGCGCTCGACGGTCGCCGTCGCCGGGCTGCCACGTGGCGCGCGGGTGGAGATCGAAGTGACGGCTGCAAAATAACGCGATGACACAAGACGAAATCCTCAGCCTTTTCCGGCAAACGAACGCACTGCTCGACGGACATTTCATCCTGCGCTCGGGCCTGCACAGCCGGCAGTTTTTCCAATGCGCGCTGTTGCTCAAGGAGACGACCGTGGCGGCGCGTGTGTGTGCGGCGTTGGCGGAGAAATTGCGCGGCGTGGGCGCGGAGACGGTCATCTCGCCGGCGCTCGGCGGGCTCATCGTCGGGCATGAAGTCGCGCGCTCGCTCGGGCTGCCGCATATTTTCGCCGAGAAGGAAAACGACAAGCTCGTGTTGCGGCGCAATTTCGAGATTCGGCCCGGACAAAAATTCATCGTGGCCGAGGATGTGGTGACGCGCGGCGGTCGCGTGCAGGAGACGGTGGACATCGTGCGCTCGCGCGGCGGCGAAGTCGTGGCCATCGCGACGCTCGTGGATCGCAGCGGCGGCAACCGCCCGGATTTCGGCGCGCCGTTCGTGTCGCTCATCGCGCTGAACGTGGAAACTTTCGAGCCGGACAAAGTGCCGGCAGACCTCGCGGCAATCCCGGCGCACAAGCCCGGCAGCAAATAATACTCTTTAAAAATGATCGGCTGGATTCTCAAAAAACTCTTCGGTTCCAAAAACGCACGCCTCGTCAAGACGCTGCGACCCATGGTCGCAAAAATCAACGAGCTGGAGCAGCAGTTCGGCACACTCAGCGATGACGAACTCCGCGCAAAGGTCGCGAAGTGGAAGGACGATCTCTCGAAGCTCGAATGGGACGCGCAGCAAAAGTATCTCGACGAGATTTTGCCCGAGGCATTCGCGGCTGCGAAGAACGCGGCGAGGCGGCTCACCGAGCGCAAGCACCAGTTTGAAGTCTGCGGACAGCCGATGACATGGGCGATGGTGCATTTCGACACGCAGCTCATCGGCGGCTACTGCCTGCACAAAGGCATGATCGCCGAGATGGGCACCGGCGAGGGCAAGACGCTCGTCGCCACGCTCCCGCTTTTCCTCAACGGCCTCACGGGACGCGGCGCGCATCTCGTCACGACGAACGATTACCTCGCCCGCCGCGACGCGGAGTGGATGGGACAGCTCTACAAATTCCTCGGCCTCACCGTCGGCATCATCCAGCACGACCAGTATCCCGACCTTCGCCGCGAGCAGTATCAGGCCGACATCACCTACGGCATGAACTCGGAGTTCGGCTTCGACTACCTGCGCGACAACGGCATGGCCACGAGCAAGGAGCAGCAGGTCCAGCGCGGGCACTGGTTTGGCATCGTGGACGAGGTGGACTCCATCCTCATTGATGAAGCGCGCGTGCCTCTCATCATCAGCGGCCCGGTCACGGTCTCGACGCACCAGTTCGACAAATACAAACCGCTCGTCGAGCAGATCGTCAAAAAGCAGACCATGCTCTGTAATCGTCTCGCCAGCGAATCGCTCCAGCTTTTCGAGCAGGGAAAAGCGGAGGACGCCGCGCGCATCATGGTGAAAGTGAAATGGGGACAGCCGCTCAACAAAGGCTACCTCCGCGCGATGGAAGATCCGGAAAAGCGCCGTGCCATCGAGAAGATGGAACTCTCTTTCTACACCGACGTGCGCAAAGAGGAGATGTGGCGGTTGAAGGAAGACCTCTTTTTTACGATCGATCAGCGCGCCCACGAAGCCGACCTCACCGAGCAGGGCCGCCAGTATATGTCGCCCGGCGAACCGGACGCCTTCGTGCTGCCCGACTTGATCACGCAGTTCGCCGTCCTCGATCAAAACAACGAATTCACCGACGTGCAGAAGGTGGAGATGAAGGCGAAGGCGCAGGAGCACATGAATCTCCAGAGCGAGCGCATCCACAACATCTCGCAGCTCCTCCGCGCATACTGCCTCTACGAGAAGGACGTTCATTACATCGTCGAAGAGGGCAAGGTCGTCATCGTGGACGAAAACACCGGGCGCCCGATGCAGGGACGCCGCTGGAGCGATGGACTTCACCAGGCCGTCGAGGCGAAGGAAGGCGTGCAGATTGACAAGGAGACGCAGACGCTCGCGACGATCACGGTGCAGAACTACTTCCGCCTCTACCGCAAACTCAGCGGCATGACGGGCACCGCGGAAACCGAGGCGAACGAATTCAGCGACATCTATAAACTCGAAGTGGCCGTCATCCCCGCGAACCGCCCGTGCGTTCGCAAAGACGGCAACGATCTCATTTTCAAAACACGCCGCGAAAAATACAACGCCGTCGTGCAGGAAGTCACCGAGGCGCACGCCAAGGGGCAGCCCGTGCTCGTCGGCACAGCGAGCGTCGAGGCATCGGAACTGGTCTCGCGCATGTTGCAGCGTGCGAAAATCGCGCACACCGTCCTCAACGCGCGCCAGAACCAGCACGAGGCCGAGGTCATCTCGCGCGCCGGACAAAAGAACGCCGTCACCATTTCCACGAACATGGCCGGACGCGGCACCGACATCAAACTCGGCGAAGGCGTCGCCGAAGCTGGCGGACTCTACGTGCTCGGCACCGAGCGCCACGAGTCACGCCGCATTGATCGCCAGTTGCGCGGTCGTTGCGCACGTCAGGGCGACCCCGGCTTTTCTCGCTTCTTCGTTTCTTTTGAAGACGACCTCATGCGCAATTTCGGCGCAGCCGAGCGCATGACGAAGCTCATGGATCGCTTCGGCATGAAGGAAGGCGAAGCGCTCGAACATCCGTGGCTGAACCGCTCCGTCGAAACCGCGCAAAAGCGCGTCGAGAGCCGGAACTACCTCATCCGCAAACGCACGCTCGATTTCGACGACGTGATGAACCGCCAGCGCGAAGTCGTCTACGGCTTGCGCAACGAATCCATCACCACCGACGAACCGCGCACACTCATTTACGACGTGGTGGAAGATCGTATCCCCGAGAAATGCGAAGAGTTCTTCCCCGATGGCGAAGACCCGCAGATTGACGCCCTCCTCGCGTGGGCGAATGTCACTTTCCCCATCGCGCTCGACAAAGCCGCGCTCACTGGAAAGACCCTCGAAGAAGTCGCGAACATCCTCACCGAGCGCGTCAAAAAAGCCTACGAACTCAAAAGCCAGCACGAAGTCACCGACGCCATCAAAGGCCTTGAGCGCTACATCATGCTCACCGCGATTGACAAGCTGTGGCAGGAGCACCTTTACGCCATGGATGGCCTCCGCGAGGGCGTTTACCTGCGCGCATACGGGCAGAAAGACCCGCTCATCGAATACAAACAAGAGGCCTTCAAAATGTTCGAAGTCCTCATGGGCAGCATCAAAGACGAAGTGTTGCACAACCTCTTCCGCAGCACCTCGAACATCATGGCCTTCGAGCAATTCCTCGCGAACTTGCCGCAATTCCTCAGCGCGCCGGACGAAAGTGCCATCTCCGCCGGGATGTCATCGCCACAAGCGCCCGCCGAGTCGCAGCCCGAAGAAGACGTGAAAATCGAACCCGTCCGCCGCGAAGCCCCCAAGGTCGGACGCAACGAACCCTGCCCCTGCGGCAGCGGCAAGAAGTTCAAGGACTGCTGCGGCCGCCCAAGCTAGTAGGGGACGCTGAACTTGCTTTTGTAAGTGACAGCAAGGAGCGGATGGTCGCAATCCGCACAAGAACGGCACAGGTTCGTTCTATTCGCCGCCTATTTTTCACTTTTGGCACTTTCCCGCCATTAAACTGTAACATTGGCCGCAGAACCTTCGCATTGTCGCCAACGCGATAACACATCTACACCAACAACAAACATCATGTTCAAAAAAACCCTGACACTCGCACTCACAGCCGCCGCCTCGTCTGTTTTGGCCGGCCAAGCCACCACTACGACGGCCGATACTGCAAAAGAAGAATCCATCTACGACAGACTGTGGAGCTATCCCACGATCTACAAAAACGATGACTCTTCCTTCCTCAATGAACTCCGCATCGTCGGCCGCTTCCACGGTGACGTGTATAGTTTGGACTCCGGCCTCGGCTACGATTCGGATTGGATCGTGCGCCGCCTCCGTCTGGGTTTGAAGGCGAAGCTGTTTCATAACTTGGATCTCCACGTTGAGACCGATCTAACCCCTCAAACTCCCACTCCGCTCTATTCACGTCTGACAGACGCATACATCGCTTGGACTTTCTGCGAAGCGGCGAAGCTGACCATCGGCAAACAATCAACGAAGTTCACCCTCGATGGAGGCACATCTTCAAACGAACTCATCACACTCGAACGCAACAACCTCACCAACAACCTGTGGTTCACCACCGAATACATCAGCGGCGTGAGCCTCAGCGGAAAAGTAAGCGGTTTTCAATACAACGCCGGCTATTTCTCCGGAGGCACGGAGACGAAGGAGTTCGGCAACTTCGATGCGGGACACTTCGGTCTCCTGAGCCTCGGCTATGACTTCGCCAAGCAACTGGGCGTGAAGAAAGCGCTGCTCCGCGCTGACTACGTCTATAACGACCGCAATGCTGAGAGCACTGCGACCCGTTCCTTCGAGAACGTCGGCTCATTGAACTTCCAGTTCGCGCAGGAAAAATGGGGTTTCTCGACCGACCTCGCTGCGGGCACCGGCTATGGCAAACAGAGCGATGTGTGGGGCTTTGTTGTGATGCCCTGGTATAACATCACCAAGCAGCTCCAATTCGTCGCGCGCTACACCTACATGGAGAGCAGTGATCCAAACGGCCTGCGACTTTCGCGCTACGAAAACGTGATGACCGGCGGCAAGGGCGACAAGTATCAGGAGCTATACGCCGGCCTGAACTACTACGTCTATGGTCACAAGCTGAAGCTCCAGACAGGCTTCACCTACGCCATGATGGAAGACAGCGCCAACGACGGCGGCAAATACGACGGCTGGTCTTGGACGACCGGCGTGCGTCTCAGCTTCTAAAAAATCTCCACCCCTAGGTGGTGTTTGGTTAGAAAGGCTCGTCGCTTCGTGCGGCGGGCCTTTCTCTTTTTCGTGGATTCGGGGTTTGGCAAATGGCGTGCATCGTAGCTACGGTGCGCGCCTTTCCACCCGTCATGAAAATTCGCGTCACCCTTTGCATCGTTTCCTGCATCCTCAGCATCGCCATCGGCCTCGTGCTTTCGCGCGGCGGATGGGATGGGCAGGCGCGAAAAACCAGCGAGGTAAAAAAGGAGACTGTAGCAACGCAGACGCTCTCGATGCCCGAAGTGCCAACGGCAAAAGCGCACAAGCTGCGCATCGGGCTTTCGCTCGATACGCTGAAGGAGGAACGCTGGCAGCGGGACCGCGATACTTTTGTGGCGAAAGCGCAGGCGCTCGGCGCGGAGGTGGTGGTGCTTTCGGCAAACAGCGACGACGTGCAGCAGATTCGCGACTGCAATTCACTGCTCGCGCAACACATTGATGTGCTCGTGATCGCGCCACACAACGGCGATGCGATGTCGAAGGCCGTGGAGGAGGCGCACGCATCGGGCGTGCTGGTTTGCGCCTACGACCGGCTGATCAAAAACTGCGACCTCGATTACTATTTTACCTTCGACAACGTGAAGGTCGGCGAATTGCAGGGGCGTTTTTTGATGGAGCGAATTTTCCCCGCAGGCCCGGTTATCGGCGGGGCGAAAAAACGCATCGCCCGCATCTACGGCGCGCCCACGGACAACAACGCAAAACTTTTCAAGCAGGGCCAGGACAATTCGCTGAAGCCATTTTTGGACAGCGGGCAACTGGAGGTTGTCTTCGAAGATTGGGCCGAGGATTGGAAACCGGAGAATGGAAAAAAGATCACACAGGCTGCACTGACAAAGGCGGGAGCAGCAGGCATTGTCGCTATCCTCGCGAGCAACGACGGCACGGCTGGCGGGGCGATTCAGGCGCTTCGCGAGGAGCGGCTCGCTGGCATAATCATGGTCACGGGACAGGACGCCGACCTCGATGCTTGCCGCCGCATTCTCGCGGGCGAACAAACGATGACGATCTACAAGCCGCTCAAACTTCTCGCCGAGCAAGCCGCCGAGAGCGCCGTGGCGCTGGCAAAGAAACAGCCGATTAAAACCAGCGCCAGCTACAACAACGAGAAGCGCGAAGTCCCGACGGTGCAGGTGGACATCATCGCCGTCCACAAGGCCAACATCCGCGAGACGGTGGTGAAGGATGGCTTCCACAACGAGAGCGAGTTGTTTGGAAAATGAGCCCCGTCCTTTCCGCCCGGAATCTGACGAAACGTTTCCCCGGCGTCGTCGCGCTGAAGGACGTTTCGTTTGATCTGCACGAGGGTGAAATTCACGCGCTCTGCGGTGAGAACGGCGCGGGGAAATCCACGCTCATCAAGCTGCTGAGCGGGCTGCACGCGCACGGAAGTTACGATGGTGAATTGGAGGTTGGAGGAAAATTCGCGCGCTTCCGTGGCATCGCCGATGCGGAACACGCGGGACTCGCGGTGATTTATCAGGAGCTTGCGCTCGTCGAGGAGATGACCGTGGCGGAAAACATTTTCCTCGGACGCGAGCCGCGTCGTTTCGGGCTCGTGAATTGGGAGAAAATGCACCGCGAGACGCAGGCGCTGCTGAGAAAATTCCAAATTAATCTCTCGCCCGACACGCCGGTTTCGCGTCTTGGCGTCGGCGAAAAACAGCTCGTCGAAATCGTCAAGGCCCTCGGCAAAAACTCGCGCATTCTCATCCTCGACGAACCAACCGCAGCACTCGCCGAACACGAGACGCAAATCCTTTTGAACATCCTCCGCGACCTGCGCGGGCGCGGCATCGCGTGCATCTACATTTCGCACCGGCTCGATGAAGTTTTCGCCATCGCCGACCGCATCACCATCTTGCGCGACGGCGAGACTGTCTTCACTGCAAAGGCAGCGAATACCAGCAAGCCTGAACTCATCCGCCACATGGTGGGCCGCGAGATCACCGAACTTTTTCCCCGCGCGTTAAAATTGGACCCGCTCGCCGATCATCAGGCGCTTTACGTGGAGAATCTGAGCGTCGCCGATCCGCACACCGGATCGCTGAGGCTGAAGAATATCACTTTCACCATCGCGCCCGGCGAAGTCCTCGGCATTGGAGGACTCATGGGAGCAGGGCGGACGGAGTTGCTCATGCACCTCTACGGAGCGTGGGGCGAGCGCGTCGGCGGACGTGTCGCAATCGGGCGACGCCTGCTCCCGGATTCGCCGCCGGCGACGTTGCGCAGCGGGCTTGCGCTTGTGAGCGAGGACAGACGACGGCAGGGACTCGTGCTGGATCAAAGTGTCGGGTTCAATCTGTCGCTTTCCCCGCTCGCACGCATGAGCCGCTGCGGGCTCATCCAGCCTGCGCGCGAGCATTCGCTGAACGACGCATTCTTTCGCCGTCTCGGCGTGAGGGCGACGGGCCTGGAGGCAACGGCTGGAAAACTCTCCGGCGGCAACCAGCAGAAAATCGTGCTTGGAAAAGCACTCATGACGGAGCCGAAAGTCATCCTACTCGATGAGCCAACGCGCGGCATAGATGTCGGCGCAAAGGCGGAAATTTACGAACTCATCAACAACCTCACCGCCGTCGGAAAAGCCGTGGTGCTTGTTTCCAGCGAACTGCCCGAACTGATCGGCATGAGCGACCGAATCCTCATGCTGCACGAAGGACGCATCGCGGGGGAATTCGAGCGCGGCGCGACGCAGGAGCAATTGCTCGCAGCGGCGATGGGTGGGGAAAGTGTGAGCGCATCTCCGGCACCGCCGACCCTGCTCACCATGCCGTGCACCTACGATGGTTCCTACGCCATTCCATCCTCCATTTTCCTGCCAATTTTATGAACTCCAAGTTCTCACTCCGCGATCTTTCGCTCTTCTTTGCGCTGCTCGCCATCGCTGCGTTCTTCACGTTCGCAGTGCCGGGCTACGGCTTTGTGACACCGCGCAATCTCACACAACTCGTGGTCGAAGTTTCCATCACCGCGACACTCGCTGTCGGAATGTTGCTCGTGATTTTACCGGGACACATTGATCTCTCCGCAGGTAGCGGCGTCGGTCTGCTCGGCGGGCTCGCGACGGTGCTCGTGGGCGGCACGGGCTGGCTCACGAAAGCACTCACCAATTTCCACGCATGGCTCGGTGCGACGTTCGGCGCGAAGGTAGCCGCGTGTTTTCCACCGCCGCCGTGGCCGGACCCGGTGGCGATGCTCGTGTGCCTCGTCGTTGCGATGGTGTTTTGGGGATTGATGGGGATGCTCGTCGTCCGCGAACGCATCCAGGCTTTCATCGTCACGCTCGGCGGGATGCTCATTTTCAAGGGCCTGTTCTGGCGCGTCATCGAGAGTCACACCATTCCCGTGATCGGCCCGACGCTGGGAAAATCGTGGCCGCTCGCCGTCGGCGGGCAGACCTTCGACGTTCCGCAGGACTGGCTGCACCGGCTCACCACCGAATACCTCGATGCCACGACCGGCCTGTTGCTCGCGGCTGTGATTTCGTTGCTCATGCTCCTCGGCGCGGTGCGCGGCTGGGCGCGTCGCCGCAAGCACAACATCGCGGGCGACGACGGCGAACTCACGTTCGTAAAATGGCTCATCGTTGCGCAGCTTCTTTTCCTCTTCGTGCTGGTTGCGAATCAATATCAGGGCGTCCCGATGCCGGCGGTCATCTGCGGCGCGGTGGCGTTTGCTGTCCACACACTCACACGGCACACACGCTTCGGGCGCTACCTTTACGCAATCGGCGGAAACGAGGAGGCCGCCGTGATCTCCGGCATCGCCGTGAAGAAAATCGTCGTCCGTGCCTTCGTGCTCATGGGCGTCATCGTGGCGATCACCGGCTTTATGCAGACGGCCTACGCGGGCTACACGACACCAGACATTGGTAATTTAATGGAGCTTGATGCTGTCGCTGCGTGTGTCATCGGCGGTGTATCGTTGAGAGGTGGGCGCGGAACAGTTCTCGGCGTGCTATATGGCGCGTTAATCATGGCTACGCTGGCTAAAGGTATGTCGCTGACAACATTCACCTCACGTTACCCTGAATTAAAATATATCGCTCGCGGCGCAGTGCTCATCCTAGCCGTGTGGATGGATTCGCGGCTCAGTAAGCGAATTGATTAGCCGCTAGTAGCCCAAGAATATCAAAAGTCTCATCACAAGCCAGCCGAACACCGCGGCCATCGGCAGTGTGAGCACCCATGCGATGAGGATGCGTCCGACGACGCTCAGTTTCAGTGCACTCCATCGCTTCGCGCATCCCACCCCCATGATGCTCGCGGTGATTGCGTGCGTCGTGGAAACGGGCATCCCGAAGTGCGCAGCCACCATCAGCACGGTCGCGCCGCTCGCGTCCGCTGCGAATCCATTGATCGGAAGAACCTTCACCATTTTCTGTCCCATCGTCTTGATGATGCGCCAACCGCCAGCCGCCGTTCCCGCCGCCATTACGAGCGCGCAAGTGCATTTGATCCAGATGGGAATATGATCTTTGTTGGGCCCAAGGCTCTCAATGCGCAGAAAAGAGGCCCAGTGCGGCAGGCTGTCGAGTGTGTGCGCGCCGGTTGCCGCCACGAGGGTGAGGCCGATGATGCCCATCGTTTTCTGCGCATCGTTGCTGCCGTGGCTGAAGCCCATATATGCGCCGCTGAAAAGCTGCCCGAAGCGGAACGTGCGATCCACCGCCGCTGGACGCCATGAGCGGACGAGCAGGAAAAAAAGCGACATCACGATCATGCCGAGGAAAAATCCGATGACCGGCGAAAGCATCATCGGGAGGATGACCTTCCCAATCACACCACCCGCCTCCCACCAATGATGCGCGCCCGCCTTGAACCACACCACGGAGGCAAAATTACCATGGCTCGCCGCCAATGCGGAGCCGACGACGCCGCCGACGAGCGCGTGCGAAGACGACGAGGGCAGGCCGAACCACCACGTGATCAAATTCCACACGATGGCGCCGACGAGCGCGCTGATGACGAGATAGGACATGACTTGTTTCGGGATCGCGTCGTCGGCCACGAGGCCGGAGGAGATGGTCTTCGCCACTGCGGTGCCGACGAGCGCGCCGCAGAGATTCATGCACGCTGCGATGGTGAGCGCGAGCCGCGGAGTCAGCGCGCGTGTCGAGACGCCCATGGCGATGGAGTTCGCCGTGTCGTGGAAGCCGTTGATGTATTCAAACACCAGCGCGACGAAGATGACGATGAGGACGAGCGTCATGCGGGGCGGCTATGAATTTTTGAGGACGATGTGGAAGATGTCGTTGCCGGCGTCGCGGCAAAAATCGGTGGCCTTTTCAAAGAGGTCGTAGAGGTCCTTCCAAAAGACAATCATCCGCGCATCCGTCTCGCTGCGGAAAAGCTCGCGGAGATGTTCGAGCAAGATTTTGTCCGCATCGCCCTCGAGCGCCTGCACACGTTCGTAGGCGTCCTTGATGTTGTCCATGTTTGCCCCTTTGCGAAGCGTGCCCACCAGCGTCTGCACCACGGTGACTGCGTGCTCGATGGCGGAAACTTCCTTCATTAGCCCGCCAAGTTTTGCGCCGGGCGGGCAGATGGTGAGGCGTTCGCCGGCTTTCTCGATGGTCTTGCTGATGCGGTAAAGGGAACCGCTCAGCGCTTCGATGTCTTCGCGATCGAGCGGAGTCATGAAGACCTTGGTGAGTGCTTCGCTGATCTCAGCGGTGATGCGTTTGTGTTTGCGACGGCTTTGCGCGAGGTCGCCGAGCAGGGTTTCCGTGGGGTTGTTTCCCAGGGCCGTGAGTAATTTAGCGAGGCAACTTGCGCCTTCGCGAGCTTCCGCCGCACTGCTTTCGAGGAGATCAAAGAACCGCATATCGCGGCCGAAGAAGTTGATGAGAGGCATTGGATCGTGGGTGTCTAGTGAGTTCGTGTCGGAGTGACGGGAGTTAGCGTGGATGTGGAATGTTACAACCGTGTGACGACAAGGTGACGATTACGGATAATGCGTTACAGAAGTTTGTCATTTTTGTGACAATACCCTGCAAAGCATGAAGCACCCCCGGTTGTGGATCGGGCGTCCCTTTTCCCTCCGCAGTGCTTTAACCAAAAAGCCACTATCCTGCCACGTGATTGTAACATCCCGTGTGGATTATCGGAGGAGCAATGGCATCCCACTACGAAGAATCACTCGAGCGCGACATCAGCCGCATCCGCGGAAAGCTCACCGACATGGCGAGGCTTGCCGAGGACGCGCTCCATTCCTGCGTGCGCGCTCTTACGCACCGCGACCGCCAGACCGCCTACGCCGTTGTGCTTCGCGACCGGCGTATTGATGAGTTGGAAAAAGAGATAGACCGCCTTTGCCTCGAATTCCTCGTTCGCCAGCAACCCGTCGCCCAGCATCTGCGTTTTGCCTACACGACGATCAAAGTGAACCTCGATCTCGAGCGCATCGGCGACTACGCCGAAAGCATCGCCCGGCAGGTTTTGAAGCTCTCCAGTATGTCCGTCGCCGCGCCGCTGGATCGCTTTCAGCAACTTGGAGCCATCGCCATTCCAATGGTGCGCGATGCGGTGAAAGCATTCATCGCTGGTGATGCCGATCTCGCCCACGATGTCATTTCCCGCGAGCAGGAAACCGACGCACTTCGCAGCGCAATCAACACCGAGCTTTTCCAGCTTCGTCAGGACGGCAAAATCCCGCTCGAATCCCTCGATCCTCTCCTCACCATCGCGCGTCGTTTCGAGCGCGCCGCCGATCAGGCTACGAACATCGCCGAGGAGGTCATCTATATGGTCACCGGCGAATACTACAAACACATGGGTGGGGAGATGTGGCGCATGGTCTTCATTGACGAGCACAACCACTGCCGCAGTCAGATGGCGGAGGCCATCGCAAATTCGCTAAACCAGCCGCGGTTTCTTTTCTCCAGCGCGGGCCTTGATGCGCAACCTGTGGACGAAGGCACGATTGAATTTCTCAAGAGCAAAGGCCTCGACATTTCCCCCGCGAAGAGCCGCAGCGTCGAGCAGCACCCGAATATAGACGCCGCGCAAATCATCGTAGCCCTCTCGCCCGCAGCAAAACGCGCCTACCCAAAACCTACCCGGGCCGTGTGCCTCGACTGGAGCCTGCCCGATCCCTCGCTCACCGCAGGCGCCGCAGAAAAACAGGCGGCCTATGAACAAGCCTACGAGTTTCTCCACCAGCACATCTCCGACATCTGTGAAGCCGTGCTGGCAGACCGCCTGAGCTGATTTTCCCAAAACAACAAAACAACACAAAACATGAAACACATCCTCACAACCGCACTTCTCGCCGCCAGCCTCGTGCTCAGCGGCTGCGGCAAAAAGAACGCAGATGGCTCCAGCAAAAAGGAAGATACCATCGCACTGCAAAACATTGGCTCCGACACGATGGTGAATCTCGCCCAAGCATGGGCCGAGGCCTACCACAATGTTGAGCCAAAAGTCTCCGTGGAAGTCTCCGGCGGCGGCAGCGGCATCGGCGTTGCGGCGCTGATTAACGGCACCTGCGACATCGCAAACAGCTCACGCAAACTCGAAAAGGAAGAAGAGGAAAAGGCCACCGCGAAATACGGCGGCAAGCATCCCGTGGAGCATCACATCGGCTACGATGCGCTCGCCATCTACGTCCACCCGAGCAACCCGATCACGGAAATCTCCATCGAGCAGCTCGCTGAAATCTACAAGGAAGGCGGGAAATTCAACAAGTGGAGCGACCTTGGCATTACGATGCCCTCAGGGCAGGACGAAATCGTCCGCGCCAGCCGCCAGAATAACTCCGGCACCTATCACTACTTCCGCGAGGCGGTCGTTGGTAAAAAGAACGACTTCAAACAGGGCTCGCGCGATATGAACGGCTCGAAGGAAGTCGTGGATCTCGTCGCAACGACGCCAAGTGCGATTGGCTTCAGCGGCATCGGTTATCGCACGGACAAAGTGAAAGTGATCAAAGTCGCGAAGAAGACCGGTGAACCGGGTATCGAGCCGAGCATCAAAACCACACTCGACAAGACCTACCCCATCGCACGCCCGATGTTCATGTATGTCCCGCCGACCGCAAAGCCCGAGGCGGAAAAATACATCGCGTGGATTGTCTCCGAACCGGGGCAGAAAATCGTCATCAAGGAAGGCTACGTCCCGCTCGACGCATTTGCACCGAAGGACGCGAAGTAAAAACCACACCAACTGAATCAATCACGGGCGGGCGGTTCCTTTTGGGGCCGTCCGCCCTTTCCCACAAAATGACCAGCTCTCGTTCAGCTCTCAGCATCTACGGCGAAAAAGCCATCGAGTGGCTCATCCGCATCTGCGGTGTGAGCGCGATCATTTTTGTGTTTGCGATCTTCTTCTTCGTCTTCCGCGAGGGCGCGCCATTTCTGGCCGACGAGAAGTTCAGCCTGTGGAAATTTCTCACGAGCACCGAGTGGTATCCCACCTCGATGAGCAATATCCGCTACGGCACATTCGCACTCATCGCGGGAACGCTCAGCGTCACTGGCGTTGCGATGCTGATTGCAGTTCCGTTCGGCTTGGGTGCCGCGATTTTTGTTTCTGAATTTTGCACCGGAAAGCTGCGTGAGTTTTTGAAAGTCATCATCGAACTGCTCGCCGCAATCCCGAGCATCGTGTGGGGGTTCATCGGCCTCACGGTGATGAACCCCGTCATTCAGACCGTCTTTCACGTCCAGGTCGGCCTGAACGTCCTCAACGCCGCAATCCTCCTCGCGCTGATGAGTATCCCCGTCATGGTTTCCATAGGCGAAGACGCACTCAAAGCCGTGCCCGACAGCTACCGCGAAGCCGCCATCGCCCTCGGAGCCACGCGCTGGCAGCTCATCTGGCGTGCGCTTTTGCCTGCAGCAAAAAACGGATTGCTCGCCGCCGTGCTCCTCGGCGTGGGCCGCGCAGTCGGCGAAACGATGGCCGTGCTCATGGCCACCGGCCACGCGGTGAATGTTCCCCACAGCATCTTCGACAGCGTGCGCACGCTCACCGCCACCATCGCCGCCGAACTCGGCGAAGCGAGCGAAGGTTCGCCGCACTACCGCGTGCTCTTCCTCATCGGCATCCTGCTTTTCACCATCACATTCATCGTGAACCTCGTCGCCGACTTCGTCGTGAAGGGCATCAAAAATAAATGACCATGCACGCGCAAATCCAGCCAGCACCGCAGTTCGGCGAAACACCCTTTACGCGAAAGAAGCGGCGCAACGAAAAGATCGCACAGGGCATCTTTGCCGTGATGGTCGCCTGCATCGTCATCCCGCTTTTCCTCATCGTCGGCTATTTGATCAAAGAGGGCGTCTCGCTCATCTCGTGGGAATTTCTCACCACCAATCCCACCGGCGGCATGAGAAAAGGCGGCATCTGGAGCGCGTTGCTCGGCACCTTCTGGCTCGTCGGCACCTCGCTCTGCATCAGCGCGCCCATCGGCGTTCTCGCAGCCGTCTATCTTAACGAATACGCGAAGGACAACTGGTTCAACCGCGTCGTGAATCTCGCCGTGGTCAATCTCGCCGGCGTGCCCAGCATCGTCCACGCGCTCTTCGGTCTCGGCGCATTTGTGCTCTTCGCCGGGATGGGTCGCAGCATCATCGCCGCCTCGCTCACGCTGGCGATCATGACCATGCCGGTCATCATCGCTTCCACCAAAGAAGCGCTCGCCGCCGTGCCGCGCCAGTTCCGCGAAGCGTGTTGGAATGTCGGCGCGACCAAGTGGCAGACCATCTGGCGCATCGTCCTGCCAAACTCCATCAGTGGCATCCTCACCGGCGTCATCCTGCAAGTTTCCCGCACCGCTGGAGAAACCGCGCCCATCATGTTTACCGGCGCAGTCTTTTACCGGAAAATCGAAGAGGGCAATCTCTTCGCCTACGGACTCGGTGACCAGTGCATGGCGCTCTCCATGCATCTTTTCACCGTCACCACGCAGGTCACGAATGCGCCGCACGCGCTGCCATTCGCCATCGCCACGGTTCTCCTCGCCTTCGTGCTTCTCGTGAATCTCACCGCCATCCTTTTCCGCTCGTGGCTTCGCAGTCGCAAAAAATGGTAACGCCCAAAGTCCAAGTCGAAAACCTGCGCCTCAGCTACGGGTCGAAGGAAGTCATCCACGGCATCTCGTTCGACATCGAGCCGAACGAAATCCTCGGCATCATTGGCCCTGCGCAGTCGGGAAAAACCTCACTGCTCCGCTGCATCAACCGAACGATGGAATTTACCGCCGGAACGAAAATGTCCGGCACCATCCGCGTGGACGGCGAGGACACCGCGAAAATGCGCGACGTCTATGGATTGCGCCGCCGCATCGGCATGGTCGCGCCGCTACCCGTCGGCCTACCGCTCAGCATCTACGACAACGTCGCCTTCGCCCCGCGCGCGGCGGGCATGAACAACAAAAGCGAACTCTCCGCTCTTGTGGAAAAATGCCTCAGGCAAGCCGCGCTATGGGACGAGGTGAAAGACCGCCTCGATTCGCTCGGCACGAAGCTCTCCGGCGGACAACAGCAGCGCCTCACCATTGCTCGCGCACTTTCCCACAGCCCGGAAATCCTGTGCCTCGATGAATTCAGCATCGCCATCGATCCCGTCACCACCATGCGCATCGAGGACGTGCTCAAGGAACTCAAGAAGGACATGACGATCATCCTCGTCACCAACCTCGTCCAGCAAGCGCGCCGCCTCGCCGCCCGCACCATGTTCATGTGGAACGGCGAAATCATCGAACTCGGCCCCACCGAACAACTCTTCGGCGACAACCCGAAAGACAAACGCACCCACGACTACGTGAACGGAATTTTCGGATGAAAACAGCGAAGCACATCCACAGCGACGAGATTGTTTCTAGGAACGACGGGCGCGGATTTCCTCAATCTCTTCCATTATATCCGCCTCGTGGATTTGTGCGGCATTCCGCTCTTCATATTCATGCAGCGCGTGCCATCCGCCCACGGTGGGTGGTGTCTCAAAGTGATATTTCTTCGCCCACCGCAGCAGGAGCGCGCGGTGGCATTCCAGAATTTCCTCAGGGCTCTTCGGTTCCATACCGCGAGGATGCTCGTTCCGCCCGCCGCTGCCAGTCACAATATTTTTGCGCGAGAATATGACCGACCGCCTCTCCATCACTACCCGCGACGTCCAGCTCTGGTATGGGAAATTTCAGGCGCTCAAGGGCATCACCGTGGACATCAAGCACGGGCAAATCACCTCCCTCATCGGCCCCAGCGGCTGCGGCAAGACCACACTCCTGCGCTGCTTCAACCGCGTCAACGAACGCTACGGCAACGTCACCACCACCGGCGAAATCAAAGTCCTCGGCAAAAACATCTATGATGCCGACGTCTCCCTCATCGAGCTTCGCAAAGCCGTCGGCATGGTCTTCCAGCGCCCGAACCCGCTCCCCATCTCCATCTACGAAAACGTCGTCTTCGGCCTCCGCATCCATGCCGAGAAAAAACTCAGCAAAAGCGACCTCGACGCCGCCGTGGAAAAAGCACTCACCGAAGTCGGCCTGTGGTCCGACCTCAAGGATCGCCTCAACGACAAAGCCATCGGCCTCCAGCTCGAACAGCAGCAAAAACTCTGCATCGCCCGCCTTCTTCCGCTGAAGCCCGAAGTCATCCTCATGGACGAGCCGTGCAGCGCGCTCGACGTGAACGGCACCAAAGCCATCGAAGAACTCATGTGGTCGCTCGCCGGCAAATTCACCATCGTCATCGTCACGCACAACATGGCGCAGGCCCGCCGCGCGAGTAACGAATGCATCTTCATGCTCATGGGCGAACTCATCGAACACGCCCGCACCGAAGACCTCTTCCTCACCCCGAAAAACCCCAAGACCGCCGAATACATCGAAGGCCGATACGGCTAGAAAGACCAAGTAGGGGTCGGTAAATTCTTGCCTAATGCCGACTTCACCTTTTGCGACTGAATCGCAGATTCTTGTTGCGACAGAATCTCACTCCGCTTAGTTTGCCGTCCTCAGTCATGCCGAAAACGTCGCCAAAGCTCACCCTCGCCACCGCGAAATGCGGGGAACGGCTGCGCGTCCGGCACATTTGCCCGGATTGCCCGCATTGTGTGCGGTTGCGCGAACTCGGCTTTCACGACCGCAGTGTCGTCACGAAACTGGCCGACGGCATGGCCATCATCTGCGCGCTCATGGGCGCACGCGTCGCGCTGGGGCGGGAACTTTGCGAACACGTGGAGGTCGAGCGGCTCGCCGCTTAGTCTGGGCGAAATGGACAACGCCCCGACGCCATCGGAGCCCCTCAGCACACTCCAGCCGGGCCAGCGCGGGAAAGTCACGGCCATCGTTTTGCCGGGCGCATCGCGCGGGCGGATCATGGAAATGGGCCTCACCATCGGCGCGACCATCGAAGTCGTGCGGTTCGCGCCGCTCGGAGATCCGATGGAGCTAAAAGTGCGCGGCTTTCACCTCTCGCTGCGCAAGGCCGACGCGGCGGGCATCCAGGTCGCACGGCTATGAGCGACGGCATCTTTCGCCGCGTCGCCATCGCGGGGAATCCCAACACGGGCAAGAGCACGATTTTCAACGCCCTCACCGGCCTGCGGCAGAAAGTGGGGAACTACCCCGGCGTCACGGTCGAAAAAAAGACCGGCAAGTTTTTCAGCAGTCACGGCGAGGCGATGGAATTGATCGATCTCCCCGGCAGCTATTCGCTGCAAGTGCGTTCGCCCGATGAAGCCGTCGCGCGCGACCTCCTGCTCGGTCGCATCGCCGGCGTTGCGCGCCCGGATGTGATCATCGCCGTCGTGGATGCGTCGAATTTAGACCGTCACCTCTACATCGCCGCGCAGATGCTCGAACTCGGCATCCCCGTCGTCGTCGCGCTGAACATGGTGGACGTCGCGGAGGAGCACGGCCTCGTCATTGATCTCATGGCGTTGCGCGAGCGGCTCGGCGTGCCCGTCATCCCGATGGTCGCGAGCAAAGGCACCGGCATCATCGAGCTGAAACAAGCCGTCTCCCGCACGCCGCTGCACAAACCCGAACAGCGCGCGCAACTCCCCATCGTCTATGAAACCGAGCTTGCCGCGCTCGGGAAAAAACTCCCCTACCCCGCCGAAACCGCGCGCCTCGAAGCGATGCTCCTCCTTTCGCTCGACGACACCGGCCTCGCCGAGCAATGCGACCCCGCGCACCGCGCCGATGTCGCCGCCGCACAGGCCCGCCTCCGCACGCACGGCATTGACCCGCTCGCCGCGCCGGTGGACGCCCGCTACGATTGGGTCGCCGCCATCTGCACCGCCGTCATCCACCGCCACGGCGAAGACTCCGACGGCCTCACGATCAGCGACCGGCTCGACATCGTGCTCACGCACAAACTGTGGGGCTGGCTTGCATTCCTCGGGATGATGACCGCGATGTTCCTCTGCATTTTCCTCGTCGCGAAATGGCCGATGGACTGGATCTCCGCCGTCGTGGACGCCGTCGCAAGCTGGACGAAAACCAAATTACCCGACGGCGACTTGCAGAGCCTTGTCAGTGACGGCGTCATCCACGGCGTCGGCGCAGTCGTCGTCTTCCTCCCGCAAATTCTCATCCTCTTCTTCTTCCTCGGGCTGCTGGAAGACAGCGGCTACATGGCGCGCGCCGCATTCATCATGGATCGCCTCATGTCACGCGTCGGCCTGCACGGGAAATCCTTCGTCCCCATGCTCTCGTCCTTCGCGTGCGCCATCCCCGGCATCATGGCCACGCGCACCATCGAAAACCGCAAAGATCGCTTCGTCACCATCCTCGTCGCGCCGCTCATGTCGTGCTCCGCGCGGCTGCCCGTTTACACACTCATGATCGCCCTGCTGCTGCCAGCCGCAGGGCTTTGGGAAAAAGCCGGCATCATGCTCTCGATGTATCTCCTCGGCATCGTCGCTGCATTCGGCATGGCGTGGCTGTTTAAAAAGACACTCCTCCGCAGCGAGACACCCATGCTCCTGCTGGAACTCCCGCCCTACCGCGCCCCCGCCATTCGCGGAATCATCCAGCGCATGTGGGAACGCGGCGTCATCTTCCTCCGCCGCGCGGGCACCGTCATCCTCGCATTGAACATTATTCTTTGGGCGCTGCTCCATTATCCCAAGCCCGCCGACAAATCCGCCCCGGAGAGCGAGCGCATCGCCAACAGCATCGGCGGACGCGCTGGCAAAATGATCGAACCCGCCATCGCCCCGCTCGGCTTCGATTGGAAAATCGGCATCGGTCTCGTCGGCTCCTTCGCCGCCCGCGAAGTCTTCGTCAGCACCATGTCGCAAGTCTATGACGTCACCGACGACGACAAAGACAAACTCATGGATCGCGTCGGCGCCGCCATGACCGCCGAAAAACGCGAAACCGGCGCACCCATGTTCACCCCGCTCGTCTGTCTGAGCATCATGGTCTTTTACGTCCTCGCCATGCAGTGCCTCAGCACCGTCGCCATCGTCCGCCGCGAGACCAATTCCTGGCGCTGGCCCCTCTTCCAAATCGCCTACATGAACGCCCTCGCATGGCTGGCATCCTTCCTCGTCTATCAAGGCGGCAAACTCCTCGGCTGGCAATGAGCGACACCCTTCAAACCATCCTCGTCATCGCAGCAATCCTAGCCGCCATCCTCTACCTCGCCCTGCGCGGTCGAAAAAAGAAAGGCTGCGGCAACGACTGCGGCTGCGGCACGAAGAAGAAGTAGCAGCTAGGCGACGTGGGTGACGCTGTCATAGTGCTTCTCCTATGAGTTCGCTTAGGCGATGGCGAAAATCTGCTGCTACAGGGTTCATCGGAGACGCACCAAAGCTCTGATACCAACGACGCAACGCCGGACGGAGTTCTGGAGAGATAAGGCAACGAAGACTCTCCTGTGCCGGCTCGGAATCCTCGCCACGGGTGACACGAAAGAACCCATTCGCATCGATGATGGCCGTGACGAACTGTTGCTCTTCGGACATGTCCGTCTTCATGGCGCAACAACGTTCGACATGTCGGCGCAGTTCTGGATGGACTAGTCTCATGTAATACGGGCGGAGTTGCCTAGACCGCCAAGTTCAGCGACGGCGGAGACTGACGCGATGGCTGCGCGGGAGAAGGCGGCGGAGCAACCAAGGTGACAGCCGCTGCAGTTAGAGTGCAGTGCATGGTTACCAGTGTTGCGAATGGTGGTATATCTCACAGTCATTCTCGATTGAGGCCATGAAGTCGATCAATGCCTGTAGATTGGAGCGTGCAAACGCTAATTGTCGGTCTATCGAAATGAAGAAGGCGCAAATGCGCCGAGTGGGCTCCCTAACGTGGATGGAACGCAGTTGCTTGCAGGCGGTCGCATAATCAGATTCTAACTTCCGCTTGAGTCCGTCTGGGAGACCGTCGTGTGCCGTCTGCACTACTCCGTAGGTCGCTAGGTTCTCGTCCGACATGTTGACTGTCTTGACTTCAAGTAGCGCGTCGCCAACCGACGCGCTCCCACGAAGGTCGGGCGTGGGATGGGAAGTCGGCGGGATGAAGCGGACTTCGCAGTATCCCAGGTCTTGCAGGTAGTTGTATCCCTTGACTTCGTTGAGCGTCTCGAAAAGTGCAGTCCAATGGCGGTCGTTTGCGGTGTCGCGCCGCGTGACGAGAGGCGCGGCTCGCTCAATGATATTCTGGCGTGACTCCGAATCGAGGCGTGCGAATCGGACTTCCCAGTCGCGGTATCCATGAACCGTCTGCGGAGAATGAAAGCCGTCCATACGGGAAAAGTAATTGTCACGGTGCTGGACATCGCTCGCTGCGAATAACTCGTAAAGGTATGGATAATCGTCTTTCCAACTCATGCGCGTGTGTAGTGGCCTAACATGGCATTCAGCCACATAGAAGTAAGTATGGACTGCTGGGTGGCATGGCGGAAGGATGGGAACGGGTTGGCGCTTCCTTGGCAAACCGAAACTGGGTGCCGCATCGGGAGGGCGGGTAGCGTTTGCCGGATTGGGCTCGCTCAATTTCGTGGAAATGGCCTGCGCACTTCTGCCGCGCTGATAATAGCCCAGCCATTCATGGCTGGGAGATGCGCCCCCGAATTGAGCAAAGTCCCGTCAGGGACGGCAGGACGGTTGCCACACCCCGCCGTGCGTGTCTTTCGGGTTGCCTCCGGCTGGCTGGCTCGCTCCGTCCGGTTCTTTCGTCCCTTGCGGGACTCCTTGGCGCGGGTGGGCGGGGTTCCCAGCCATGAATGGCTGGGCTATTGTCATGGCGCAGCGGTTCCCGTCCGTCCGGCAATCTCGCCGGGGTTCCCGTCAGCCCTCTTTGGCTACAGAGGAGTTTCCCTGAAGAAAAGAGTTGCATTTTTCGAAGAAATAGGGGCTTCCCCCAGCCGTTCATGGACGTCATTGCGCCGTTCATGGACGTCATTGCGCCGTTCATGGACGTCATTGCGCCGTTCATGGACG
>CAIYUV010000139.1 GCA_903929475.1 uncultured Spartobacteria bacterium | reverse complement strand
GACTGGGCGAACCTGCACCGCAAAGATCACATCCTCACTGTCGAGGACCCGATCGAGTTCGTTCACAAAAGTCAGCAGAGCCTCATCAACCATCGCGAAGTCGGCGTGCATACGAAGTCGTTCAGTTCCGCATTGCGCGGTGCACTTCGCGAAGACCCGGACATCATCCTCGTCGGCGAGTTGCGCGACTTGGAGACCGTCGAACTCGCACTGACCGCGGCGCAGACAGGTCACCTTGTATTTGGCACCCTACACACACCCAGCGCACCAAAAACAATTGATCGTATCATTGATGTATTCCCCGCCGGACAGCAGAACCAAATCCGCAGCGGACTTTCCGAGTCGCTTCGCGGAATCGTAGCGCAGAATCTCTTCAAACGCATAGACAAGCCGGGCCGGTGTGCGGCACTCGAAGTTCTAGTCGTTGACAGCCCGATCGCGAACCTCATTCGCGAAGGTAAAACGCACCAAATCACCGGCATGATGCAGGTAGGGAAAAAGAAGGGCAATCAGCCGCTCGACGACGCCATTATGGAACTGCTGCGCGCCTCGAAGATTGCGCCGGAGGAGGCTTACGAAAAGGCGATGGATAAAAAGAAATTCCGCGTCTTCCTGAAAAACCCCGACGAGTGGGAAGATTAATGGACTCCAGTTACATAACACAAACACCCAACCATGAAACGCGCTGAACTTGATGCCATACTGCTCGCGATGCTCGAAGTTGCGCCGGGAATTTCGGACATCAATTTCAGCACGGGCCGACCTCCGCAGGTCGAGGCGTTCGGAGTGCTAAAGACTGCGGATATTCCCCCTCATATTCAAAAACTCACCGCCTACCAGACTGAGCGCATCGCGCTCAACATTATCAGCAACGAGCGGCGACTCCTGAATGAACTCGCCGGACACGGCTCCTGTGACTGCGCATATATGATCAATGAACGCGCGCGTTTCCGTGTGAATATTTTCCGTCAGCGCGGACAACTCAGCGTCGTCATGCGCAAGGCGCAGTCTGATGTGCCATCCATCCAAACCCTCAACCTACCGGCCATCCTGAAGGAAGTCTCAAAGGAAAAAACCGGCCTCATACTCGTCACCGGCGCGACCGGCAGTGGAAAAACCACGACGCTCGCCTCCATTCTCGATGAAATCAACAGGACGCAGCCCGTCCATGTGATCACGCTTGAGGATCCCATCGAATACATGCACGCGCATAAGAGGGCCACGTTCAATCAACGAGAACTGGGCGCGGATTTCGACGATTATCCAAGCGGATTAAGGGCCGCTCTGCGTCAAGCTCCGAAGGTTATCCTTGTCGGCGAAATGCGTGATCGCGCCACTGTGGAGATTGCGATGACTGCCGCTGAGACAGGGCACCTTGTCCTCTCAACCATTCACACCATCAACGCAGGTCAGAGCATCAACCGCATCCTCGGCATGTTTGTGCGCGAAGAGGAAACGCAAATCCGGCTTCGGCTTGCAGACATGCTTCGATGGGTCGTCAGTCAGCGATTGTTGCCCAAGGTGTCCGGCGGACGTGTATTAGTGCAGGAGATCATGGGAAACAATTTGCGGACACGCGAAGCCATTGCACTTGGTGAAGATGATGAACGCAGTTTTTACGGCATTATCGAAAGCTCTGAAACATTCGGCTGGTGCACTTTTGATCAGACAATCATCCGCGCATTTGAACAGGGAAAAGTCACTGAGGAGACAGCGCTGCTTTACTCGACAAACAAAGGCAAAATGAGCCGTTTCCTCGATGACGCAAAAAAACGCCTGAATCTCGAATCCGTGGACACCAGCGGTATGAAACTCGACATACAATCCCTCGCACGATGAGCCTCCTTATTGACAACGATTTTCACCACCGGATTGATCTTTTTGAACCGGGCGACAAGACTGCGCTTGTGTGCGTGGACGTGCCAGAGGTGCAGCGCATCGTTGTCGAAAACCTCAGCGAACTTGATTACAAAATCCATACAGGTCTATTTTTCGAGGACATCCTGCTAAAGCTGCAGTCGCACACTTACGACGTTGTCGTCATTTCGGAGCATTTTAATGCATCCACGCTGGCAACGAATCCGATTCTCCAGTCACTGAATGACATTCCCAACAACCAGCGCAGACGGCAGCTCATGGTGATCGTGGGATCGAGTGTCCACACGGACAGTGACATGGAAGCGTGGGCGAATAGTGTGGACCTCGTCGTGAGCCTCGCCGATGTGCCGAATCTCAAACACGTCCTGCGACGTGCGACCCAGCGCACCCGTTCATTTTACGATCCCTACATCGAGGCTCTGCAAGGTGCCGGCTTGATGTAGTGGAGTGCTGCGGAAATTCGGCTCACAGAATTTTCGAGCTTCGCGTTGACGCGCGGCGCACTCGTGCCGACACTCTCCTTAGTTCTTTCACAAAAGATTTCGCGAAGCGGAAGTTGCGCCCTCCTCATTGTGTGACTTTCGTTCTTCGACATCAATTTGCCCTGCGTTGTTCGAGTAGAAGACGGAAATCCCGAACCGATATTAATCGAAACCAAGGGGGCCAGGGTGGGCGTGTGTAGGTCATGCCTTTATTGGAAGGCCGAAGCCCGCCCCAGGTTACCCGTCCGTTACCCAACAGGGAACGGGAGCTTCGTCGTGACGGCAAAGGCGGGGCAATCTCCGTAAATCAAAAGCGCCAGTCGTTTTCACGGCTGGCGCTTTTGTATTTCTGAATTCTGTGCCGCTTATTTGGACTTCAACTCAACCCAGCGGATTGCGACGCCGCGTTGGTTTGGTGCGGAGATTTTCAGGGTTTGCGCTCCCTTTTCCAAGGCAACCTCGGTCGCTGGCGTCTGCGCCCAGAGTCCGGTGGAATAAGGCACTTTCAGTGTCTCGATTTTATTGGCGCCGATGCTGACATCCAAAACCTGATCCAGATTTGCAGCAGCAGTGGTGAGTTCGAGCACGTAAGTGCCGGCTGCGGGGACATCCAGCGCATATTCAACGAAGCTGCCGTCTAGGCTCTTGTCGAAGTTGATTTGTTTGCCGCCGGTGAAGCAGTCAAGGACACGGCCTTGGGTGAGCTTGGCGAAGGCGGCTGCGTCGAAGCGAGTGGCGCCTGCACCGATTTTGACGGGGCCGGTCGCGAGTGATTTTGCTTCGGGTGCAGTCTTGGGTTTCACCTCTGCCTCAGCTTCCTCGGGTTTGAGTGAGGCGGTGACGTCGGTCTTCACGGTGACGGATGCCTTCTGAATGGCGTGTGCAACGTCCATGATCGCGCTGGCGCGATCTTTTGCGCTGAGTCCCGAAGCGAGCCAGCGGAGGCGCTCGACTTGGGAGAATTCAGCAGCGTGGTCGCGCTCCTGCATTCCGGCGTGAAAATCTTCACCGCCGGTGCCTTCGAGGCGGGAGACCTGCCAGCCGCGTCCGTAGGCGACCTTCCAATGGCTGCCGGGTTGTGGCTCGACCATTGCATTCACTGCGCGATAGGCGGCGCAGGCGTGTGCAGGCTGTCCGACACCAACGGCGGGAATGCCGAATGCCTGACAAATCATCACAGACCACGAAGAGCGTGGGCCGCATTTTCCACCGCCGGAGAGGACGGCTTTGTAGTCGGTGAAAGGATGTGGTGAATTTCTGCGCCACACTTCGCTGGTGGAGTTAATGACCTGTTCGTTGATGCGAAGGTCGGGACGCCATGTGTTGATCATGTTGCGCGCCCAGGTGAGATCTTCCTCGGAGGCACCCGTGTTCACAACACAACCCATTTCCCAGACGTTGATGTTGTCGAAACTCGGGAAGAGCTCTTTGTTTTTTTGAGCGTTCTTGAAGTATTGGTAGCGAACTACCGGGTCTTGATTTCGCCCGTTCTGTCCTGCTCCGGGAGCGCCGCTGCCGGGAGGGCGGAGGCCTGTGGCTATGGCGAGTTTCTGATAGAACCCCTGCTTCGCATCGGGATCGGCGAGACGGATTTTGTTCCAGATTTCTAGGGCGTTCACGTTGATGCCGTAGTTGTTTGCTTCGCGCTGCGAGTTACCGGGAGGCACTGCGCCTTCGAGGAAAAGCTCCAGCGCCTCGGTGTTGCCGAGCAGCCATGCGACGAATTCTTTGTTCGCGGGCGCGGCCTTCGCGAAGGCGGCGATTTTGTCCGCACCAACTTTGACGATGAGTTGGCGCTGATCGAGTGCGTTGAGGAACGCCGGGTCTTTGATGAGTGCCTTGAGGGCGGAATCATTCGCGCTCGCTGGCGTTTTTTCATTCAGCCATTCGGTGAGCTTGCCGCCGTAGGAGGCGAAGTCGCCGCTGTTGACGGCTGCGGTTTGCTCGGTGGCGCTCGGTGCCCAAGCCTGACTGTCGGGCGTGAGCGAGATGAGCGCTCCGCAGACGATGAGTGATTGCAGGATGTTTTTCATAGGTGTGTGTGGTGTGAGATTTATCGAGGTAAAGGTGGTTCGGAGAAAACGGGGCGTGCTACTTCGCCGCTGGAGTCTGGCCTGTCAATTCCTGCATCGCCTCAGCCATGGCCTTGCCGAGCAGGATGAAGAAGCGGCCCTCGCCGTAGTAATGGAAACCCATATTCGACGTGGCACGCGAGAGCATCGCCTTTTCCGCATCGGTCATCGGGTTCGCTTTCAAATCGCGATCCTTGTTCAGCCAGCCTGCCGTCTTAAGGGCGACGACTCGCGGATCGAGCAGCGACGCGCTCTCGATGACTTTCACGTTTCCTTTGAATTCCGGAACCGTGTTCATCGAGCGCATCGCATCGCGCAAATCCTTCATCTTGCCGACTTCGTTTTGCACTCCGTTCACGCCGATGACGCCGACGACCACTTTCATGTCCGGCTTGTTGAATTCCTTACGCACATCCTTGATGAGACACGTGAGATTTTTGGCGTATTCGCCGATGCATTGCTGCCCGCCGACGAGATCGTTGAAGCCCTGAAACCACACGAAGCCACTGATTTCGTATCCGGCTTTTTCATCGTAGGCAGGAAAGCGTTTTTTAAGATCCTTCAGCACACTGTGGACGCACTCGATCATCCCACGGTATTGGCCGCCGAAATCCTCGGCTGTCATCGGGACTTTGGTTTTGTCCGGCAGACTTTTCATCGGCACCGGGTTTGGCATTCCCGCGCTCGGCGGACGGAAGTTTTGATAAAGGCTCTGCCCGCCCGGTGCGTATTTAATGAGGAGAATCTGCTGCTTCGACGCCTCGCCCATGTAGTAGCCGAAGCCGTATTCCGGCCCGATGTTGTGACCGAGCTTGGAGTAATCCTTGCGCCCGCCAAAGCCCGGCTGGAGTTCGTCGGAGACATCGTCGCTCGTCACCCACACATCACTGCGAGTCATCGGCTTGCCGTTTGGCTTGAAAACTTTCAGCAAAGCCGCGCGCGCCGGATCGGGGTCCTCGCCGAGGAAATCAATCGTCGCGATGTCCGCCTGACCATCCATGTTCGACTGTCCTGCGAGGATATAAACTTTGACAGGGCCTTTCTCCGGCTGGCCCGCTGATGCCGTTGCCGCCGTGAGAAATGACACGCCCAAAAGAGCAACAAACAAGCTGAAGGATTTTTTCATAGGTGAAGGAAGGTGCGTTCAATCACTCACGAAGCCCTCCCCTCTTAGGCGATTATTTTCCCGCGTCCGCCTTGCCGAGCAAATCAATCGGCCTGCCCTTGAGTCTCCCCTGCCCGAACGGACTGTCGCCGCGCCCCGGATCATCGCCGATGTCCTCCTCCACCATCACCTGCCTCGTCAATTCCTTCACCAGCACGCCCGTGTCGCCAAATTTCTTCATCCACGTCTTCGTCTGCGCGTGGAGTTTCTCGCGCAGCGCAGCGCTTTCCGGCGCATCGAATAAATTGCGCATCTCGTGCGGGTCGGCCTCGTGGTCGTAGAGGCAGGCGTAGCGCGGGCGGCCTGCGGAGAGCGCATCCTCGCCGATGTCCTTTTCCGAAAGATCGAATGCATACGTGTAACGCTTCGTGTAAATGCCGCGCCAGTTCCCCGCAAAATGAAACAGCGGCACCGACTCCACCGCGCTGTCATCCGCCTTGAAAATCGCCTCCGACAAATTCCTCCCCTCGCAAGTCTCCGGCACGGGCACGCCCATCATCCCCAGCAACGTCGGCATAAAATCCAGCGTCCCGAAAAGCAAATCGCTCACCCGTGGCTTTAGCTTCTGCGGCCAGCGCATCAGCAGCGGGACGTGCACCGACTCGTTTTCCGGCACACCTTTGTTGTAGGGCCACGCGTGCGACATCAGCATATCGCCGTGGTCCGATGTGAAAACCACGATGGTATTTTCCGCCAGTCCGCGATCCTTCAGCTCCTGCATCAGTTCGCCAAACGCCTTGTCCAGCCCCGAGCACATCGCCATGTGACCGTGATACATCTTCCGGTGCCTCGGCGTGTCCGCCACATTCGGGCGCAGCGTGATTTTCCCCGCATCGTAAAGCTCCGCCAGTTCCTTCGGCGCAGCATAGCCCGCCTGCGTCTGCCAGTTGTGCGGCGGATGCCACGCGATGAACGCCGCAAACGGACGCTCCGCATTCTCCGCGATAAACCGCCGCGCCTGCTTCGTCTGCCCGTAAGGCTCCCAATCCCCGTAAAGCTGCTTGCGCCCCTGCGCATCCCAGTAAAAAGCACGCGCCGCATCAAAAAGCAGCGTGCAGTTGTTCGAGAGAAAATCGTGATCAAACCCATAGCGAAACGGCCCCGCCGGAATCGCCCGGTCGCGGTTCCCGCCGAAAAGATGCCACTTCCCAAAATACCCCAGCTTGTATCCCGCATCCCGCAACACCTCGCCAAAATACTTCCCCTCCCCCGGCACCATCTGCACATCATTTTTGAAAGCCCCATTGCGCAGCGGATGCTGCCCGCTCAGCAACATCCCGCGAAACGGCGTGCAGACCGGCTGGCTCGAAATGCAGTAATTGAAACGAATCCCCTCACCCGCAAACGCATCGAGCTGCGGCGTGAGGATCTGCTTGTTCCCGTAGCAACCCAGCATGTCGAACGACTGCTGGTCGCTCATCACAAAAACCAAATTAGGCCGCCGCGCCTCCGCCCCCGTGGAGTTCGAGCAAAGCATCCCCCAGACAAACACCCAAAGGGCCGCGCGCATCCGCATCAAATTCATCCCGCGACTCTGCCGACACGCCCAACCCTGTAAAGGGGATTCCCCTTCTCTAACTTACAACACAGATTAGACATGACTGGCGCTCTCCTTTCGGCGCGCTAGTCTCCACGAAAATTTGAACCCCGCCACGCACGATTACTACGCCACGCTCGGTCTCGACCGCCGGTGCACCACTGCGCAAATCCGCGCGGCTTACCGGCTGCTCGCCAAGCAGCATCATCCCGATGTTAACGGTGGTTCGCCGGACGCCGTAGCGCGAGCGCAGGAACTCAACGCCGCGCACGAAACGCTCAGCAATCCCTATCTCCGCCGCGCCTATGATCGCGAACTCAACGCCACAGAAAAGCCCGCCGCTCCTTCGCGTGCCGCGAAAAGCGACCGCAACATCGCGCAGGACGCGCAACTGCGCATCGAGGACTTCTTTCGCGGAGCGACGCTCGATGTGCGCGTGAACGATCCCGGCAATCCCGGCGGCGCGGAAAACTACCAGTTCATCGTGCCGCCCGACACCGCGCCCGGCACGCGCTTCCGGCTTCCACGTTCGCAAAACGCAGCGGGCGGTTTTGTGAACGTGCGCGTGAAGGCACGGCCCGACTTTCGATTCAAGACGCGCGGTGCTGATTTGCGATGCGACATCAAGATCAGCTTCCAGCGCGCGCAGCAGGGCGGCACGGAATCGCTGCGTGGTGTGACGGGGAATTTCCTCCGCGTGGAAATCCCGCCCGGCATCCCTCGCGGCGAAACGCTCCGCATCCCGCGCGAAGGCCTGCCCAAGCCGCGCGGCGGTCGTGGCGATCTGCTCGTGCGCGTGACCTATCGCCCGGAAGTGCGTATCACGCGCTCAGGACGCTGAGAAAAAAACCAAGGTCTCAAGCCGAACGCGCGATGGTGGCCGGAGTGCCGTAGAGGACCGGCGGATTTTCGGCGGTGCCGAGCCAGTAAATCGTGTCACCTTTTTTCGGAAAATCTGTCACCCGCCTGCCAGACCGCGTCATTGGATTTGGCAACCGTGGTATTGGAACCGGCATCCGTGGCATCGAAATAGCCAATGTCATATCCCAGCCACCCCGATGGGTGCAGGGACGATAGATCCCTTCCGCCGTCCCTGCCGGAACTTTGGCCCAATGGGGCCGCATTTTTCCCAGCCATGAATGGCGGAATACTCTCCGCACACCAAACCCACTTTCGCTTTGCCAAAGAAGCCCAGACCCGCTCCCCTCCCTCCGCCATGAAGGACACCACCAAGCGTTCGATTCTTCGCTGGATTCACATCCTCTTTGCGCTGCCGTTGGTCGGTTATATTTATGGGCCACCAGCGGAGACTGTGCAGTATCTGCCCTATTTTCGTTTCATCTACTTTCCGGTCGTGGTGCTTTCAGGGCTTTGGATGTGGAAGGGCCATGTCATTCGCCGTCTTTTTTCGAGGAGACGAGATGACCGGTCGCTATGACCCTTTCTCGATTCATGGGCTTGTGCAGCGCGCTTGCAGTTCTGCTTGTAGGCTGTGCATCAGTTCAGGATTGGCGTTACGGGACTGGTGTTTGCAAAGTCCATCACATCCCCATGCAGACGGTTGTGGTGTCCGGCTCTGATATCGATTGTGCCCTCTACGCTAACGATGATTATACAAATGCTAGAGACCGCCATTTCCCTAATGCTGGCGACGAACGTGATAAAATGGGACATTATGGGCGCGAGCGTGGCAGGATTTACGTCTGCACACTTTGCGTCAGGGCAAGTAAAGAATTCGCCAAGCGCGAATGAATCAATCGCATGCTGCTGTCCCTCGACACTTTGTCCGCAGGGATGATGAGTCTGGAGATTGGCGGGTGATTTTCTCACCGAAAATACCGCTAGAGCATCGCGGGTTTCTTGATACTCTTTCACCGAAACACTGCCATGGACTTCCGCCCGTTCATCATTGCCGCGCTGCCTGCCATCCGTTTGCTCGCGGCGGAACCGACTGCCGAGCAAGCGGCTTTTTACACGGACAAGGTGCTGCCGATTTTTGCGGAGAATTGCTACCGCTGCCACAGCGCGGAGGGCGGGAAGGACAAGGGCGGACTGACGCTGGATAGTCGCGATGCGATGCTGAAAGGCGGCGACACGGGGCCGGCGGTGGTGCCGGGCAATGCGGAGAAATCGCTGATCATCACGGCGGTGGGATACAAGGATCACGATCTGCAAATGCCGCCGAAGGGCGAGAAGCTTTCGCCCGCGCAGGTGGCGGATCTTTCTGCATGGGTGAAGATGGGCGCGCCGGTGCCAGCGATGGGCGGGGCGATTAAGAGCAAGCTGAGCGGGCTGACGGACAAGGCGCGTTCGCACTGGGCCTATCAGCCGGTGAAAAAGCCGCAGGTGCCGGTGAACAAAAACCAGCAGTGGTGCCGGACGCCGGTGGATTGTTTCATCCTGCAAAAGCTGGAGGCGGCGACGATGTTCCCATCGCCCGACGCGCCGAAGGAGGCGCTCATCCGCCGAGCTTACTACGACATCATCGGCCTGCCGCCGTCGCCTGCGGAGGTGGATGCTTTTCTCACGGACACGACTCCGCAGGCTTGGGCAAAGGTGGTGGATCGCCTGCTCGGGATGCCGCAATACGGCGAGCGCTGGGGACGCCACTGGCTGGACACGGCGCGCTATTCCGACACGGCGGGCAGCAACGTGAACGGGCTGGATTACCGCTTTCCCCACGCATGGGCGTATCGCGACTGGGTCGTCGGCGCGCTGAACACGGACATGCCGTATGATCAGTTTGTGATGCACCAGCTCGCGGCGGATCTTTTACCGGCGGAGATGCAGGGGAAAAAGCAGGAGAATCTCGCAGCGCTTGGTTTCATCACCATCGGCGAGCGGTTTGGAAACGTGAACGACCTCATCAACGAGCGCATTGATACGGTGAGCAAGGGTTTCCTCGCGATGACGGTGGCGTGCGCGCGGTGCCACGACCACATGTTCGACCCGATCTCGCAGAAGGATTACTACGCGCTGCACGGGGTCTTTTCGAGCATCACGGAGCCGCGCGTGAAACCGCAGGTCGGCGAGCTTCCACCGAAGGCTGAGCTGGATGATTTCGTGAAAAAGGAAGTCGAGGCGATGAAGAACATCCGCGACACGTATTTCGGCGCGCTCGGTCGCATCAACCAAACCTTCCGGCTGAAATCGCCGCTGTATCTCGAAGCGCTCACGCAATCGCGGCAGGTTCCGCCGCAGCCCGCAAGCACGACCCCGGCGAAACCGCTCAATGCAAATGCCCTGCGTGCGCTGTCGCCGTTCGGGCAGTTCATCCGCAACAACAAGCTCGACGAAGAAATCGTCCGCGCCGTCGAGCGCCGCGCAAACCGCCGTGAGGACTCCATCTTCGGCCCGCTCGCACGCTTCGGGGAAATCACGCCGGAGAATTGGGTAGCGAAAGCTCCCGCGCTGCTTGCGGAAATTCAGACGAGCGCGCTCGGTCGCTCGAAGAACAAGGTGAACCCCATCGTCGTCGGTGTCTTCAAGGACGCGAAGCCCGCGAACATCAAGGACGTGTGGCAGCTCTACGACAAAGTGTTCGCAGCCGCCGCGCCGAAGTCCGCGATCTGGCTCGATGAAATGGCCCTCACGAGCACCGGCGTGGTCGCAGGCGTGGACGCCGCGCTCGCGGATGTGATGCAGGTGCCGCTGGAAATCAAACCCGGTGGCGCGATGACGATGAACGACTACCGCACCGCCGTGGAGCGCATCCCGAACCGCTTGCAGGGCGCGATTCAGCAGACGCTCGTAAAATACAACGAACTGCTCCTCACCCACCCCGGCGCGCCCGCGCACGCGATGGTCGTGAGCGATCAAAGTCAGCCGCACAATTCGCCCGTGCTCATCCGCGGGCAGGCCGACAACAAGGGTGAACTCGTCCCACGCCACTTCCTCGACATTCTCAGCCCCGGCGGAAAAGCCGCGCCATTTACGCAAGGCAGCGGACGCCTCGAACTCGCGCAGGACATCGCCAGCAAGAGCAACCCGCTCACCGCGCGCGTCCTCGTGAACCGCGTGTGGATGCATCATTTCGGCGAAGGCTTCATCCCCACGCCCGACGACCTCGGCACGATGAGCGAAAAGCCGACACACCCCGAATTGCTCGACTGGCTCGCTTCGTATTTGATGGAGAGCGGATGGAGCATGAAGAAGCTGCACCGCCTCATTCTGCTCTCGCGCGTCTATCAGGAAAGCACCCACGTCATCGCCGAATACGAGGACAAGGATCCTTACAACAAGCTGCTCTGGCGTGCGAATGTGCGGCGGCTCGATTTCGAAAGCGTGCGCGATTCGATGCTGACCTTTAGCGGACAGTTGGACAAAAAAATCGGCGGCAAACCCGTGAACCTCACCGACGAACCCTACAGCTTCCGCCGCTCCGTCTATGGCTACGTGGATCGCGGCAACCTCCCCGAACTCATGGCGCACTTCGATTTTTCCAAGCCCGACATGGCAAACTCCAAACGCACCAGCACCGTCGTCCCGCAGCAGGCGCTCTTTTTGATGAACAGCCCGATGACCGTGGACGTCGTGCGCCGCATCGTGAACCGTCCCGAATTTACGAGTGCCGCGACCGAGGCGAGCAGGATCAGCGCGCTCTACCGCATCATCTTCCAGCGAATGCCGGTGAAAGATGAATACAAAATGGGGCACGATTTTCTCAAGGCCGAGACGGATGACACTCAGGCGAATAATTTCGTCTATAACGGCAACCTCCGTCACGGTGGCGACCGCGGAGGCGCAAAGGCTTCGATCAAAAACGACGGCCTCCGCGTCGCACGCCGTCCCCTCACTCCGTGGGAAACCTACGCGCAAGTGCTGCTCCTCTCGAACGAGGCGGCCTACGTGAACTGAGCGCGGTCATTTCGCAGCGCAGCGGGGGCAGGTGCCGAAGACTTCGAGCGTGTGCGAGACGTTTTGGTAGCCCATTTGCCGGGCGAGACGTTCGAGGCTGTCGGCTACGCAGAGGTCGAGCGTGTGCACGCTGCGGCAGGTGCGGCAGATGATGTGATGGTGATGATGCTCCCCGTGGTTGAATTCGTAGCGGTAGGTGCCGTCGCCGAAATCGCACCGGCGCAGCACACCAATTTCCTCCATCGCCTGTAGCGAGCGATAGACCGTGACGACATCGCATTCCTTCGCGCGCAACTTCCCGTGAAGTTCCTCCGCGCTGAATGGGCCGTGCTCCTGCACGAGAATCGCGAGCATCGCCTTGCGCGGCTCGGTCACGCGCAGGTCGTGGGCGCGGAGTTGTTCAATCGCGTTGGCGAGCGCGGCGTCGGGTGTGTCGTGTGCGTGGGGCATGGTGAAAATGTCGGGTGACGGATGACGGAATGACGCGACCATGTCGAACTGTGAATGCCATTTGAAAGCGCGCACGATCAACCTCGACACCCGACGGGAAGCAAAGCCCGGAGACACACCTTCGCCGCCAATCAGTGCTGTGAGAGCGAAGCTGCAGTTGAGTTGAGACGGTGTTTTGGTGTGACTTTGTGTGCTTTGAAATCGTGCGTTTTCTCCAAAGACAATTGGCTGCGGAGGGACTACTCTGGCGGTCATTCACAACTACTCCGCCCAATGAAAACGCTATCTCTGCTGCTCACCTGTCAGATTTTCCTCGCGGCAACGCCTTCTATTTTTGCAGCACAGACGGGGGAACGCTTGCGGGAGAGCGAGGTGAAGCAGGAGCAGATTCAAAGTGATGCGAAGGCGCTCGTGTCGGCGCTGGATGAGATGACGGCAGAGTATGAGCGGAATAATCTCGGCGGCGAGGAAGTGGCGACGGTGAAGCGGCTGCGCGGGTCGCTGGATAAATTGAGCGTGGCGGAGATGAAGCAGGTGGTGGATTTGCTCCAGCAGGCGCGGGCAGTGAAGGACCCGGGCGCGGCGGCGAAGACGGTGGCGGATGCTTTTTCGGCGCAAAAACAAATCGTCGTTTCGATCAAGCGCATTCTTTCCGACCATGCGCGCGAGCAGCAGGCGCAGGAAATTGCGCGGACGCTGAATGATTTGGGAGATCGTCAGTCGCGCAATTTGCAAAACGGGATCGAGCTGGGGCGGATGGCAGGTGCGACAAAGCCGGAGAATTTCGAAGCGATGATGCAGGCGCAGCTCGAAGCGCAGCGGGGCGAGCAAACGGCGATTGCGGACGAGGTGAAGATGGCCCGTGCGCGAATCGAGAAGTTTGCGGCGGACCCGGAGAATGCGGGCGTGGCGGAGAAGTTCAAAGCAGGCGCGCAGCAACTCCAGCGCGTGGAGCCGGTGGCGAGCAGTGCTACGGATGCGCTGAAGGCGGGGCAGGTTTTCAAAGCGGTGACGGACGAGAAGACGAGCCGTGACGAACTGCGCAACGTGGCCCGTCAGATCGCGCCGCGCGAGCGCGGAGTCGAGGCATTGCGTAAGGCGGAGCGAGAGGTCGCGCAGATGATCCGCGATCAGGATTTGCTCGTGGCGAACACGGGCAAGCAGAAGACGGCACAGGATTTCGACAAGTGGCTCGCAGAAAAAATCGCGGAGAAGGATCCGAACAAAACGCTGGAGGGAAAATTCCGCAAACTCACGCCGGAGCAGATGCACGCGAGCAAGGAGCTGCGTGCGCGATTTGAAAATGAGAACCGCGACAAAGGCGCGCAGCTCGCGAAGCTCGAAGACCAGCAGGGCGAACTCGCAGTAAAAACCAACGCGCTTGGCCAGGACCTCGCCGATACGAAACTGGCATCCGACGCACTTCGCGATGCCAACGCGAAGATGCAGGAGGCGCGCAGCGCGATGCAGGATGCGAACGCTTCTCAGGCGCAGACACAGCAGTTGGCGGCGGCGGAGAAATTGCGCGCAGCTCATGCGGAGTTACACAAGCGAGCCGACGAAGCCGAGGTGCTCGCGGGCAACAGCGGCGACAAGATCAAAGACCTCGACCGCCTGCAACAAGTCGCCAAGGAAATGGCGAAGCAGGAAAACGAAATCGCAAGAGCAGCCGCGCCCGACAAGGCGATGCAGGCCGACATTTCCAAACGTGCCGCGCAGATGGCTGAGCGCGCTGCGCAACTCGCTCCTAAAGCGGAGAAATCAATGCAGGCCGCAGCCACCGATGCGAAGCAAGGCGATCAGGCGCTGCAAGCGAACAACGCGCAGCAGGGAAAGCAAGAGGCGGCGGAGGCGGCGAAGAATTTCGAGGAAGCCGTGAAGCAAATCGGAGAGGAACTCGCGCAGGCGCAGGCCGCGCAGCAGCAGATGCAGCAGGCGGAGAAATCGCTCGCGGATTTGGCGAAGATCATCGCGAGCGAGCAGGCGATTGGATTGGCGACTATCAAGGCAACAGCGACGAAAAAGCCGGATGAACTCAACGCGCTCGCACCGCAGCAGGCGACGACACAGCAGCAGACGGAGGCGCTGAAGCAATCGCTCGCAGCCGATCTCGCCATCGCCGCGCAACCGCTCACCGACGCCGCCACGGAGATGGGCGCCGCACGTTCACAACTCGAAGCGAAGGCCGGCCCGCAGGCCCGCGCCGCCGAGGAACGCGCGCTGAAAGAACTCTTCAACGCACAGCGCGCGATGACCGCCAAACTCGCCGACGCCCAGCAGAAGCTCGGCGAGGAAGCCAGCGCCGTGGACGCCGCAAAAGCCGCCGCCGATCTCGCAGCAGCGCAGGCGCAGGTGCAGCAGGCGCAGGCGAATCTCGAAAAGGCCGCTCAGCAAATGGGACAGCAAGCCGCGCAAAATGCCGCACAGGCCGCGCAACAAGCAGCGGCTGCCGCACAGCAAGCCGCGCAGGCGGCGCAGAACGCACAGCAACAAGCGCAGCAGGCAAACAATCCGCAGGCCGCGCAACAAGCCGGACAAGCTGCACAGCAGGCGGCGCAAGCCGCGCAGGCCGCACAGCAGGCCGCCCAAGCCGCTCAACAAATGGCGCAAGGCGAACAGCCCGCGCAGGCAGGTCAACAAGCAGCGCAGCAAGCGGGGCAGGCGGCACAAGCTGCGCAACAAGCCGCGCAGGCCGCGCAAGCGGCGCAGCAAGCTGCCGAGCAAGGCGCGCAACAAGCAGCGCAAGCGGGACAGCCAGCCGAGCAGGCCGCAAATCAACAAGCAGCCCAGCAAGCAGGCGAAGCCGCGCAAGCCGCACAGCAGGCAGCGCAGCAGGCACAGCAAGCGCAGCAAATGGCCAACGCCGCCGCACAGGCCGCCCAGCAAAACGCAGCGCAAGCCGCGCAGGAAATGCAACAGGCCGCACAGCAACTCGCGCAAGCCGCGCAGGAGGCCGCGCAAGCCGCAGCCGAGCAAGGCGCGCAGTCACCTTCCGCGCAGGAAGCGGCGCAGCAGGCCGCGCAACAACTCTCCGACGCAGCAGCGCAGGCGCAAAGCGGACAGACCGCCGCCGCGCAACAATCCGCCCAGCAAGCCGCGCAATCGCTCGCGCAAGCAGCAGGCATGGCCGCCGCGCAACAAGCCGGCATTTCGCAACAGCCCGGCCAAGGCCAAGGCCAAGGCCAAGGCCAAGGCCAAGGGCAAGGGCAAGGGCAAGGGCAAGGTCAGGGACAAGGCGAAGGCCAGGGTGAAGGACAAGGTCAGGGCGAGGGAAAAGGAAAGGGGCAGGGAAAAGGCCAGGGCAAAGGCTCCGGGCCGAATTCCAAATCCGGCAACGGTCCTTCGGAAGGTGCCGAAAGCTACAAGCCCGGAGACCCCGAAGCGGTGCAGCGCGAGGCGCGTCAGGCCGCGATTAAAAAGGCCGGTTTCCTCGGGCTTCCTCCTCGCGAGCGCGAAGCAATCCAGCAATCGCTCGGCGAAAAATACCCGCAGGAATACGGCGCGATGGTCGAGCAATACCTCCTCAACCTCGCCAACGAACCGGCGAAGAAATAATCCCACATGAGCAACAGTCCCCTTCTCTCCCGGCGCGACATTTTAAAAAACCTCGTCACCGCCGGAGCCGCCGCACTCACCGGGCAGACGCCGCTTTTCGCCGAGGGAAAGCCGAGCCTCATCCGCGACGAAAACGCCAAACCCGGCACGCGCGACTGGATGCTCACGAACACGCGCATTGATCCCAAAACGAAATACCGCTGCCCGTGGATTGAAGGCTACTGCTCCCGCACCAGCGTCCGCGCAGGCGAGACGATTTCTTTTCACGTCAGCACCAATCCCGCGTCGAGCTTCACCCTCGATGTCTTCCGCCTCGGCCACTACGGCGGCGATGGCGGACGCCTCATGCAGCGGCTCGGACCCTTCGAGGGAAAAGTGCAGACCGATCCGCCGGTCGGGCCAAAGCGCGTGCGCGACTGCGCGTGGGAAGCGTGCGCGGAAATCAAAATCCCCGCCGATTGGGTGAGCGGCGTCTATGTCGGCAAACTCACCGCCGCGCTCGAAGGCCTGCAGAGCTACGTCATCTTCATCGTGCGCGATGATCGCCGCGCCGACTTCATCTACCAGTGCAGCGACAACACGTGGCAGGCCTACAACCGCTGGCCCTCGCACTTCGCCCTCTACGACAACGGCCAGACCGACTGGTATTGGGGGCCAAACGTCCAGGTCTCCTACAACCGCCCCTACGGAAAATACTGCCAGATCCTCAACGCCCCCCTCTCCACCGGCTCCGGCGAATTCTTCCTGTGGGAATTTCCCCTCGCATTCTGGCTCGAATCCCTCGGCTGCGACGTCACCTACATCTCCAACCTCGACACCCACCTCGACACCCACCTCGACCCCGCCGGCCTCCTCCGCGCACGCGGCCTCCTCTCCGTCGGGCACGACGAATACTGGACGCCCGAAATGTTCAACCACGTCAAAGCCGCCATCGCCGCCGGAGTGAACGTCGCCTTCCTCTCCGGCAACGCGGTCTGCGGGCGCATCCGCTTCGACGAACCCACCCGCGCCTTCGAGCGCGTCGGCGTCTTCGGCCCGCCCGGCGGCACCCAGGAATTTCAATTCATGAAAACACTCCCCCACGAGCGCCCCTACGCCAACGAACTCGTCGGCGCGCACAGCACCGGCCCAGTCACCGGCGGCGCGGACTGGACTTGCGTAAAACCCGACCACTGGCTCTTCGCCGGCACCGGCATGAAAACGGGCGACGGCATCCCCGGCCTCGTCGGCTGGGAATACCACGGTGATCCCGCCGACATCCCCGGCCTCGAAATCGTCGCCACCGGCCCCACCCACGACGACGGCAAAAAGCCCAACGGCGGCACCTACACCGCCACCATCTACCCCGGCCCCAAAAACAACTTCGTCTTCAACGCCGCCACCTGCTGGTGGGCCGACGCCCTCAGCGCCCCGCCCGGCTACATCCGCCCCAAAATCTACCACGCCCCCCGCGGCCCCGACCCGCGCGCCCAGCGCATCATGCAAAACATCCTCGACCGCATGCGCGCGTAGCGCCTTGTCATCGTTCGCAGCGTGGGGCAGAATACGGGCGTGAAAGACGCGCACACCACGAAAAGGGAGAGCAGCTTTGGGAAGAAGCTTTGGTGCGTGCTCATCGTCCTCTTCCTCGGCGGCATAGGCTGGCAGATGTGGAAAATCAACGCTTACAACAACGCCGTCCACGAAGCGAAGGAGGCGGGGTTCGTTTGGAAGTGCGATGACACCCTCAGCCTCATCCGGCAGGACTGGCACAATGCGCTCAAAAAGGAGACATGGGGCGCGCACCCCCGCGCGCTTGAGATGGGTGGAGTCCCCGAGCTTGGCCGCTACCGTGAAATGCTCCACCGTCTCAATCCTACGGTATTGGGTGCTTCCGGATGTGAGGACGCAAACGTGGACGCCATCAAGGGCCTCTCCGCATTGCAATCGCTCTACCTCAACTTCTGCCGCGCGCTGCAAAATGTGGACGGCCTCAAGGGCCTCGCCGGACTTCAATATCTCGACCTCACCGGCTGCGCCGCGCTGCAAAACGTGGACGCCCTCAAAGGCCTCACCGCCCTGCAAGAGATCGGCCTCTGGAGCTGCGACGCGCTGCAAAACGTGGACGGACTCAAGGGCCTCAACAAACTGCAATGGCTCAACCTCAGCGGCTGCGACAAAATCCCCGCCGCCGCGCTGCGCGAACTGCGCGCCGCCCTGCCGAAGACCGACATCACCTTCCCCGACGGCACCAAGAACCCGCCGCAGTAAGGGAGGACAATGGCTGGCGACGAAGATGGCGGTTCTGTTTTGCAGGGCCAAGGGCCCGGTTTCATACCAGCCTAGGGCAACGCCCTAGGTCCACCGTCCACGATGAACAAAGCCCTGAAAGGGCGGCCCCATTTGGCGCGCCCCTTTGGGGCTTTGGTTTTTTACGACCGGGTTCCTAGGGCGTTGCCCTAGGCTGGTATGGGTTCGCACCCTTGGTGCTCCGCGCAGGCCGCCGCCGGGATTTCTGACCTTCCAGATTCAATCCCAGAGGCGAAAGAGTTTGCGCCTTGAAAATAGCCCAGCACTTCAGTGCTGGGGGGCGCATCCCCAAAGGAGCAAAGTCCCGGCAGGGACGGCAGAACCGTTCTTTCGTCCCTGACGGGACTCGTGGTCTAGGTGGAGCATGGTTCCCAGCGTTAAAACGCTGGGCTATTTCCAGAGCGCGATGGGGGCGCGGGGGTGAAAAACGCGGTCTTCAGAGAAAACGGGGCATTTTCGATGTTCAAAGATTCATTCTCTAACTTCAAAGATTCAATCTCTGACGTCAAAGATTGCGTTTCTGACGTCAAAGATTCGGTCTTTGAATTCAAAGGTTGAGTCTCTGACTTCAAAGATTCGGTCTCTGATTTCAAAGATTGCGTCTTTGAGCTCAAAGGTTACGTCCCTGATTTCAAAGATTGCGTCTCTGATTTCAAAGGTTCGGTCTTTGAGTTCAAAGGTTGCGTCATTGGCTCCAATGGTTGCGTCTTTGGCTTTAATACTTGGGCCATTGACGCCAAAGGTTTAGTCATTGGCGTCAATCTTTTCCTCGATGTGGAAGCGGTGCAGGACGCGGTGGAAGACTGGGGAGAGCAGGATGCCGGTGGCGCTGATGAAGATGACGCCGGAGAAGATGGCGTAGGCGGAGGCGAAGATTTTGGCGGCGTCGGTGTTCAATACGTTCACGGGGCCCATGCCGGTGAGGATCATGGAGGCGTTGAGGAGTGAATCCACCCAGTTTAATCCGGCGATGAAGTGGTAGCCGAGCATGCCGATGCCGAGCGAGACGCTGACGACGCTGGCGGAAAGACCGAGGGCGCGGAGGTAGCGATGAAGGAATGCTTTTCGATGAAACGCGCGGCTTTTGGCGGTGGGCTGCTTGGGAGTGTTTGTCATTCGGTTTGGGGCTTTTTACGAACAACCGGCTGGGCGCTAAAACCGCAGGGTGAATTGCGCGGCGAGCATGTTGGTGATGTTGTGCAGCGCCAGTTCTTCATGCTGGAAGCTGTATTGCAGTTTCATCTGCGTGTTGGCGGTGAAGCGGTAGCCGAGGGCCATGTCCACGCGCCAGATGTCGCGCCCCCACGGCATGGGGTTGCCGAGGTCGTCGCGGAGGTTGCCGAAGAATTGCTGGTTCCAGCGGAGGGCGCCGAAGAGCTGCGGGGTGATTTTGTATTTGGCCTCGAGGTAGTAGGCGAAGGTGTCCACATGGCCGAGGCTGGGGACTTCAAAGCGGGTCTCGAAAAATTCCGCCCAAAGCTGGAGGTGGTGCCACTCGAAGGAAACGTCCTGCGCGAGCACCCATTCGCGGTAGTCGCCGATGCGCTGGCCGGGAAGGAGGTCTGGCTGCGCGCTGTCCAAGAGATACGGCCCGGCGCTGAGGGAGACGCCGACGTTCCACATGGGGTTGGGGCGCAAACCGAGCCGCCCGCTGAAGGTGGGGTGGGCCATGTCCACTTCGCCGATTTCCCAAGACTTGGGACGCGAGGCGAGGGCTGAGTTTTTCATCTCCGCCGCGTATTCGAGCATTCCGATCTTGCCGGAGATGGAGATGCCGGTGGAGTAGCTGGGGCCCCAGATGATGGGATTGCGCTGGAATTTGTCGGCATACACTTCGGCAGCGCTCTCGCCGGGGTATACGTGGGCCCAGTCGTAGAGGGTATCCGCATCTCCGGGCGCGTAGCTGTCCCAGATGCCGGTGAGATTTTCGTAAGGCCCGGGTGCGGTGATGAAGGGGTTGCTCCACGAGTCGTGCCGCTTGGTCCAGTTGCCGACGATGGTGGCGAACTTGCCGATTTGCAGATTGAATCTCCCGTCGTCCCACGGGGTGATGCGCAGAGCGTATTCGTCGAGGCGCATCCGGGCATTCATCTCCGAGGGATCGAATCCGCGATCCACGCGTGACTGGACGAAGCCATAGACGTGCGGGCCGAATTGGGCGTCCACGAAAAGGGTGAGGCGCGGATTAAAAAGGAAATCGTGGTCCGTGTAGATGAGCCCCGGTGCGGGCCTGTCCACGTGGTAGGCTTCCAAGTCGAGTGTGCCGCTCAAGCGCAGGCGGATGTCACCGTCGAGCGCAGTGACGGTGAGGTTTTCGTTGAGGCGTTCGAGCCAGTCCTCCGCCGGAGCGGTGACTGCGAACGCAGTGAACATGAGGCTGGCGAGGGTGATGATCTTATTCATTCATGCGGCCTTGAGTGCAGCGGTGATGGCTTCGCGCAGAGCGACGATGCCGATGGGCTTGCTGGCGAGCACATCTACATTGGGAATCTTCTCCTTGTCGAGAAATTGGCCGAAGCCCGTGAGGAGGATGATGGGGGTTTTCGGCGACACTTGTTTGATCGCGGTAGCCATCTGGTCGCCGCTCATGCCGGGCATCGCCTTGTCCGTCACGACGAGGTCGAATTTCCCCGCCATGAAACGCCGCAATCCATCCACGCCCTGCTCCGCGAGTTCTACATGATGGCCGTCCTTCGTGAGCGCGGCAGTGAGCAGGTCGCGCACGAGTTCTTCGTCGTCCACAACGAGCACGTTCAGCGCGCGATTGGCAAGCGGCGTTGCGGCATCCTTGGAGGCAACTTCACCGGCAGCTTGCGGCGGAAACGTGATCACGAATGTCGTCCCCTTCCCCACCGCGCTGCGAATATCAATTTCCCCGCCGTGCCGCTGCACGATGCCAAACACCATCGAAAGGCCGAGCCCGGTGCCGCGCTCACCCTTCGTGGAAAAGAACGGCTCCAGGCAGCGGCGGCGAACTTCCTCGGACATGCCGGTTCCGGTGTCCGCGACTTCCAGCACCACGCGCCCACCGTCGCGCCGCGTGCGGATGGTGATGATGCCGCCGTCGGGCATCGCATCCACGGCATTGAAGATCAAATTCGTGAGCAGTTCGCGAAGCGCCGGCTCCTCTCCCGCGATGGGCGGCACGGTGGAAAGCTCCGGCACCACCCGCACCGTCGCACCTGCGGCCTGTGCCTGATCTTTCCACTTGGGCTTTGTCAAATTGATTGCCTGCTCCACGAGCTTTGAAAGATCCACCGGCGAAAATTTCTCGTGCTCTTCGTTGGCCCGGTAAAATTCCCGCAGACGCCCGACCACACTCGCGGCGTCCTGAGCGGCGATGCGGATTGTCTCCAAATAAGTCGCGGACTTTTTCTTGTCGGCGAGTATGTCGGGGCTGAGCTGCAGCAGTTCGCAAAAACCAAGGATCGGCACGAGCGCGTTGTTAAAATCATGCGCGATGCCGCTGGCCATCTGCCCCAACGCACGCAGGCGCTCCTGCTGGATGATTTGCTGTTGCGTGGACTTCAACTCCGCGAGCGCCGCCAGCAAATCCGCGTTGCGCACGCGCAGTTCGTCGCTCGTCATTTCCAGCGCCGCCTCCGCACGTTCACGCTGCGCGAAATTCTCCGCCGACACCACTTCGAGCGTCTCCACCGGCCGCGACAGGCGCGATGAAATGAAGTGGCTAGCAATCAACGCCGCAAGCAGCAGCAACACGCCAGCGCCGACAATCTGCCAGCGCAGCCGCCGCAATCTGGCCAGCGATTCCGTGAGCGGGTAAAGCGACACTTGATAGGCGCGAGGGAAACGCGAGCCGGGATTCAGCAGCTTGTAGATCAGCAAGTGCGGCGCACCGCCCACCGCCACCGTGAGACTTCCCTCCTCCCTGCCCGCTCCGCCGACCGCCCGCCCGATGCTCTCACCGAGTTCACTGCGAGTCTCCACACCCACGGACAGCAGGTGAAGACGTCCATCCATCCAAATGCCGCTCCTTGTTTGCGTGTCGGCGAATAACTTACTGACACCTGCGGGCATAAAACCGAGCAGCATCGTTCCAATGACATCTCCATCCTCGGTGCTCAGAATCGGCGTAGAGATGATTTCGTCAATACGCCCCCGCCCGCCATCCGCGCTGAAAGCAAAGAAAGCAGGGGCTTTTTCCACAGCACTTACAGCCATCGCTAGCTCCTTCTCGGTCGGCGCTGGGCTAGGTTCTGCTTTCAGACTCTGAGGCGGCGCGAGCACCTTGTCGTGCCTGTCAATGAAGCGAACGAAAGTTGCATGAAGCGCGCTGGCATTTGCGGCATCATCGTTACCACTCAAAAGGTCGCGGAGGTCGAGCCCTGCACTCACGTAGAGGTCCTCAATGAGCTTTTGATCGATATCCTCAGTGCTCTCAAACGCCGCCCTTGTCCGCACTGCACTGGCGAATGCGCGACAGCGTTCTGCAATCATCGCCCGGTGCGCCTCCTGCACGCCGAGTAGATTCGCAAACTCCGACTGGAACCGCTGCTGCAAGCTCTGCTGCGCACCACTTTCCACACTGCGCTGCGAGAGAAAAAAACCCGCCGCCGTGATGGCGGAGACCACCAGCATCATCCCCATCAGCAGCCTCACACGCAATCTGCGCGCACTCGTCGCCCGCTGTTTGAGAGGCGCGTTCACGGGAAATCCACGTGCAGCGTCGCCCCTGCCTTCAAGTCCACCTCGCGCACCAGCGTCGTCTTGCTATTCACCCACGCCTTCAGCGTGTAGTGCCCCGGCGGCAGCCCCGCGAGACGGTATTTTCCCTCCGTGTCGCTCCGCACGAAATGCGGCGTGTCCAACACCAGAATAATCCCCCGCATGTGCTCGTGGATTTCGCAGTGCAAAGTCACCATCCCCGCCGTGTCGAAAACCTGCGAGGGAATCGGGCGCTCCTCCGGCCGGTAGCGACCGAGATCAAAACGCTTCGCGGGCGAATACGAAAAGATGTTGTGATACGTGTCGTCCTCGTTCGGGAACTCCACCTTCGTCCCCACCTGCACCGGCAGCAGCGGCGTCACAAAATTCAAATCCTTCTGCGCCATCTTCGCCGTCGCCGGGGCAGCGCCTTTCGGGAAAGTCCCCTCCAGATACACCACCGCAGTCGGCGGGTCCGTCGCCAGCACCCCGCCCTTGCTCACGATTTCGTAGCGCTTGCTCACCACCGGCGCGGAGCGCGCCTTCGGCAATTCCACCTTTCCCTCGATCACCGCCTGCGCGCGCGCTGAAACGGCGGACATCGTCGAGACAACGAGACAGAATGTGAGAAGTCGGGCTTTCATCGTGCGCAGTGACTAGCACCCAATATGCCCCCCTTTGAGTTAAGATTGAAAGCCTCTGCATCCATTAACGCATGGCCTTTCGATAAAGCTCCATGCGGCAGGAGAAGCCACCCATGTCCACGAGCTGGCGCGCGGCGAGTTTGAGCGAAGGCTGCGGGCTTTCCATGTGGAAGGGATTCGTGAGGACGAGGCGTCCGCCGGGAGCGAGTTCGGCGGCGGCGACGGCGAAGAGGTCGTCAAACAAACCTCGTAAATTGCGAATGGGGACGCGGCGTCCGAGGGGCGGGTTCGTGATGATGAGGGTGAGGCTGCGGGGCGGGAGTTTTTCAACGGCGGGGAAATCGCGGAAGTCGCAGCAGGCGAAACGCGCTTTCACCGGGCCGCGATGGGCGGCTGCGAAGTTGCGCTCTGCAATCGCGATGGCATCGGCGCTGAGGTCGCTGCCGAAGACGCGCCTCACGCCGCCGAGCAAAGTGCGCTCGATGAGTTCGAGGCCGGAGCCGCAAAAGGGATCCCAAACGTTTTCGTTCTCCGCACGACCAGCGAGGCGGGCCATGCACGCAGCGAGCGGCGGATGCGATGCGGCGGCGACGTCATCGAGCCGCCAGACATGGCGCGGGTCGGGCGCAATGCGCGGGCGCAATTCGACGGAGTCGCCGTTCGGCGTGGGGTGAATATCAACCGCCCACGGCGCTTCGCGGGCGTCGTTGAGGATTTGCGGGCAAAGTTCGTAAGCGCGGTTCGCGATTTCGCGCACGGCCCCGCGCCGGTGGCCCTTGCCGATGAATTCGAGCCGATAGCGAATCGCGCCAACGGTGAGCGCGCCGAGGATGCGCTGCGAAAGCGGGGACGCGATCACTTTCGCCAGCGCCTCGTTGGAGTCGGCCTCGCCCGCGCTTTTCACAAAACCGAGCACAAAGCCGACAGTGCCGAAGCAGCGCAGCGCAAAAACATCCGCCAGCGTGAACGCCGCCTTCGCGGTGACGACGACAAGCCCCGGCTGCACGTCCTCGACGCGAAATCTCCCCTGCTCCTCCACTTCCCCGCGCACGATGCCCTCCAGCCCCTCACGCCCGCGCAGATGAATGCGCAGCCCCGCGAAATCTGCGACCGCACGATCCATCACGATGCGGCTCGGCGCCTCACTGCGCGCGACGCCGGCCTTCACCTTTTGCACCGTCTGCGCATCCGGCGCGCCCTTCGCGGCGAGTGTTTCCAGCGCGTCGAGCGTGGCCTTCCCGCCAATCCTGCCGAGCGATCTGCCGAGGTATTTTGTTTCCCGCTCGTTCGCGCCCTTGCGCAAAAGCGCGAGCATTTCCGCCTCATCCTCCGTGCTCGCTCCGAGCTTGGGCAATTCGGTCATCGCGTAGCGGCGGATTTTTTCCTGCGGGTCTTTGAGCAGCCCGCGCATCCACTGCCGCACCTCCTCCTTTTTCCCCGCGGGGCCGGACTCGGCAAAAACCACGCCCACCGCGCGGATGACGCTCACCCTTTCAAACCGCTCCCGCTCCCCCGCCCGCTCAAATCGCGGCACTTCCCCGCCCCAGAGTTCCTCCCACGACAAAACGCGCAACTGTTTATAAAGCTCCTTGCCGGCGTTGCCACTTTTCATATGTGACTGAACATAGAGGATCAAACGCGGGAAAGTTGAAACATCTATGTTTTCGAGTTTTGAGATTTCATCTTCATCACGCGGCATATCGGATCGGCGCGCGCGTGAAAGCGCGGGCTTCATGGGAAATGGGGCGGTTTATGGCAGGGCGTTGGAATTCGCGCGGCCCGCAATCCGCCGCCCCTCCGGGGCGTTGGCGTTTTGGGGCGTGATCCGGTGGTTGTCACCACCGGCTAAGCTCGCGCTGTCCCTCCGGGACAACCCGCCGCGCGCCTTTTCCCGGATGCGGTGTTCGAGTTGAAAGAGCCCGGTGATGGGCTTGGTGCCGGTGGCCGCGAGAGGGGCGATTGAATCTTGGCCTTAGCCTTCAACCTCTATCGGCAGAATAGGTGAGTCGCCCACCCTCAAAGTGAAATTCGATTTGCTCGATACGCCCATTGGAGCGTGGCCGCGTCAGTCGCATGACGTTACCATTGAGCACCACATGGTAACTGGCAGGCACCTTCGCACGAACTTCATCCGGCGACATTCCATATTTTACGCCAGGATAAAACGTATCCAGTTGCGAACTGCGATTCTGCCTCCACTCAGCACCGGGCGCATTGGGATTTTGAACAGCGCATCCAGTGATCCACAAGGCAAGGCATACCAATAAAAGTTTGCAAATAAAGCAGCGCATAAAGTGTTTCATTTATGTATTTGGCGAAGATATTTTGGATCGGGAGGGTAAATCCTTCCATAATCTCCAAACATTGGGTTTGTAGTGCCGAAATGCTCTACACATAACTTCTTTCCTGCCAGAGGCCCGGTTAAAAAGACTGCCACCACGGAAATGTGTCCCGAGCCATCACTCATTAGGCTCTCGATCCGAATTCGTTCGCCGACTTTGGCAACACCCACAAAACGACCATTCGACGCTGCGGGATTACTCTCATATTCAGCAAAACCATCATACCTTCTAGGATCCAATAAATCCCAACTATTTAGTTCGTTCACGACGTAACCCCGTTTGGCGAGAGCGTAAATTTGCCCAGCCGCCCAAGTTCCTTTCGGGATGATCTTGTCGTGAGTGAGATCGATTTCACGTTGTGCTTCTCGTCTATTTGCACAGCCGCTGACGATCATCGCGATTACCAACCAAATTATGTGATGCGTGTGCTTCATCGTGGGAAGTGGGTGGAAGTGGGGACAGATTATTCGCATATTCTGCTACTAAAACAATTCAGTGATGGGCTTGGTGCCTGTGTCCACGAGGGGGAAGGGGCGGCCTTGGGGGCCGGGGAGGTGGGCTTCGAGATCCAGATCCAATGCTTTGAAGATGGTGGCGACGATTTCTTTGGGCTGGACGGGGCGCTCGGTGGGGTAGGCGCCGATTTCGTCGCTCTTGCCGACGGTGCGTCCGCCTTTCACGCCGCCGCCTGCGAAGTAAACGCTCCAGCATTGGGGCCAGTGGTCGCGGCCGCCGGCGGGGTTGATTTTTGGGGTGCGGCCAAATTCGGCGAGGTTGGTGACGAGGGTGCTTTCGAGCATGCCGCGCTGGTGGAGGTCTTCGATGAGGGCGCTGTAGGCCTGGTCATACATGGGGGCGACGATGTCTTTCATGCCGGCGATGCTGGTGAAGGGTTTGCTGCCGTGTATGTCCCAGGTGATTTCGTTGAAGACGGTGATGAAGGTGTTGATGGTGACGAAGCGGACGCCGCGTTCGACGAGGCGGCGGGCGAGGAGGCAGCACTGGCCAAAGCGGTTCATGCCGTAGCGTTCGCGGATGGAGGCGGGCTCCTGCGCGAGGTCAAAGGCTTCGCGGGCGAGCGGGGAGGTCATCAAGCGGTAGGCGGCCTCGAAGTTGGCGTCCATGAGTTCGGCATTGGCGGAGCCCTCGAAGTTTTTCATGGTGCCCTCGACAACTTCGCGGAGTTTGCGGCGGCGTTCGAGGCGGGCTTCGCCGATTTCGGCGGGCGGGAGGAGGTCGGGGACTTTGAAGTCTTTTTTGGAAGGGTCGGCGTTGAGGACGAAGGGGTCGCGGCTTTTGCCAAGGAATCCGGCGTCCTGCCCGTGGGGCATGTTGCCGCCGGTGGGGCCCATGGATTCGGGGAGGATGACGTGGGCGGGGAGTTCGTTGCGGCGGCCACGGAGGAATTCATAGACGCAGCCGGCGTGGGGGGTATTCACGCCGCCGGTGAAGAGGCGTCCGCTCTGCATCATCTGGTGTCCGGTGTCGTGGACGGCGGCGGCGGTGTGATAGACGCTGCGGACGATGCTGAATTTATCGGCGACGGTGGCGTGCTTGGGGAAGACTTCGCTGATTTGGAAGTCGCCTTTGGTAGAGATGGCCTTGAAGGGGCCGCGTATTTCGCGCGGGGCGTCGGGCTTTGGATCCCAGCAATCGAGCTGCGAAGGTGCGCCGAGATTGAAGATGAGGATGCAGGCTTTTTCGGATTTGACGGGCGCGGCGGCAGCGGGGACGCCGAGCATTTTCGCCAAGGAAAATCCGAGTGCGCCGAGGGTGCCGACTTGCAGGAAGTCGCGCCGCGTGACGCCGTCGCACGTGATGATGGAGCCGGGGCCGGTGATGTTCAGCATGGTGGGAGGCTAGCGGACGCCGCCGCGCGATCAAGCGGCGTAGTATTTGGGGTAGCGGTAGTAGTAGTAGTCGGGGAGGTCGGTATCCACGCAGTTGAGGATGAGGCCGAGGACGTTGACTTGGCGCTGGTAGAGGGCGTTGAGGGCGTTGCGGGTGAGACGTGCGCTGGTGAAACTGGCACGGATGACCATGAGGGTGCCGTCGAAATTCGGCGCGATGGTGGGGGTGTCGTCGGTGGCGAGGATGGGGGGGGTGTTAAAGATGACGAGGTCGAAGGTGGCTTTCCATTCTTCGAGGAGCTTGGGGAGGATGGGGAGCAGAAGAAGTTCGCTGCTTTGGTTGGTGACGGGGCCGCGCGGGATGACGTGGAGTTTGTCGCCACGCGGGGTTTTCACGCAGTTCTGCCACGGGACTTCGCTGCGGAGGATGTTCGAAAGGCCCTGACGGCCATCGGTGTCGAAGAGCGCGGCGATGTTGCCACGGCGCAGGTCGGCGTCCACGAGGAGGACGCGCGCGCCGGCGTTGGACATGGTGATGGCGAGGTTGCTGGCGATGGTGCTTTTGCCTTCGTTGGGGATGGCGCTGGTGACGATGAGGGTTTTCAGCTCCTGCTGGTTGGGCATGAAGATGAGGGAGCTGCGCAGGCTGCGGTAGGCCTCGGCATACATGTAGCGCTCGTCTTCGGCGAGAAGGAGCGGGAGGCCGGTGTTGGTGCGGCTGTCGGCCACATCGGGGAGCTGGGCGAGGATGGGTTCGCTGAATTGCTCGATCATCTCGGTGGAACTGGCAAAGCGATCATCGGCGCGATCCATGACGAAGAGAATCGCGAGGCCGAGGAGCAAGCCGCCGATAATGCCGGTGAGCAGTCCTTTCACGACGCCGCGATTTTCCTTGGTGGCGACGGTGGCTTTTTGCTGGAAGGCGAGAATCTCGGGGACGCCGTTGGTGAGAAGGAGTTTGTCGTGGGTCTCGCGGGTCTGGTTGTAGAGGGCTTCGCGGCGCTGCACTTCCTGTTTGAGCGTGCTGTATTTCGCCATGATTTTGCTAAAGGTGCGTGCCTTTTCCTCGAGCTCGGTGATGGATTTGTCCTTGGCGATGACTTCGAGTTTCAAGCGAGCGAGTGCGGCGGAGCGGCCTTTTTCGGCCTGATCGTTCAGGACGCGGATGGAGATTTTGAGTTTGTCAATTTCCTCGACGAGCAACTGGTAGCGCGGATGGGCGGGCTTCCAGATGGCGGAGCGTTCCTTGAGTTCGTCTTCCTTGATGGCGAGTTCCTGCTGCTTGTCGCTGAGTTTGTCGGAGCGCGTGCCGCCGCCGCCACTGCTGGCGGGGTTGTTGAGAAGAGCGCCGCTGTCGAGTGTCGTGTAGAGATTCACGTCCTGCGTGAGCGCCTCGCGTGTCTTGCGGGCGTCGGCGAGGTTGGCGGCGATTTGTTCGGCTTGCTGCTCGATGAAGGGGACGTTGTTGTCCTCCACGAATTTATTCATCTCCAATTGCGCCTGATCGATGCGCGCACGCTCGGCTTCGCTTTGCTGGACGAGTTGCTGGATGTTCCCCTGCATCATGTCGCGGCTTTCCTCGCGGCGCATTTCCATGAATGCCTCCATGACACGGTCCGTGAAAAACTGGGTGAACTCGGGATTCGGCCCGTTGCCGGTGACTTTGAAAAAGTAGGTGTTCGCTTCGTTTTCGGCGGTGACCTCGGCGCTGTTGGCAAGCGGCTCGTAGTCGGGCCTCAACACCGCAACGCTCTTTACCGCGCGCTCGTGAACGGCGGGGCTCTCGATGGTCTTTACGATAGTGCCATACCAGCTCGGGTCGTTGGTGCGGGCGTGGCTGTTTTGATCGCCGCCTGTCTCACGAACGCTGAGTTTCCCGTAGGAGACATAGCGGGTGGGCTTGTTGAAAAGCACCCACGCTTCATACACGAGCCCGAGACCCACGGTAATCGCCAGCACCCACCAGTAGCGCTTGATGATTCCGCGGTAGCGGTAAAAGCGAATCCCTACGCGGGAACTAATCTCTCCGCCCGTCGCGGGCGTGGGCTGTTTTGCGTCCATGGGCTAGTTTCCGAAACCGACGATGGGTTTTGCGTCCACGTAAATCTGGTCGCCGTTCTGCAAGGTGATGTCGAGTTCTGTGCGCCCCTCTTTGGTAATCGCCTGAACATCGTGGGTGGTGTTCTTGCCGTCGCGGGTGAGTTGCACGCGCTTCAAATTGGAGTAAATGCTCGTGCCCGCGACCATCACGGCCTCGCTGAGCTTCAGTGGATTCGCACCGGTGAAATACTGCGGCCCGTTGCGCTGCACCTTGCCGTTCACATTCACCTTATACGGACGCACCGCGCCAATCGCCTTGCGCAGGATTTTGAAACTGACCGTCGCCTTGTTGTAATATCGCTGGCGCAAGTAAGCACCGATCACCGCCTCAGCATCCGCTGCTGTTTTTCCGGATACGGAAACGCTCCCGAGATTCCCCATCACCTCCACTTCGCCGGTATCGGTCACGATGGTTTTCCAAGGCAAATCCCGATCCTCTTCGATCTTGATGGAAACTTCGTCGCCCGGAATCAGCTTGCTGTCATGAGGAACCACGACTCCCGTCGCAGCCATATCACCAGCCCCCAGAAGCGGCGGCACCGCTGCAGGTATTGCAGACGAAGCGCGCGCACCGTTACCCGAGATGACGTTCTGGGCGCTGGCTGTTGGCTGGGAAAGCAGGGCGACAATCGCGCCAAAAGCGAACAGGCAGCTACGCATAGGTTAGAATTTATAATAAAGGCTGAGCATCCCGAGGTTCTGACGGTAGTCAGCATCGGCAAGATCGGAGTTCTTCATCAAAAAGCGATAATCGAGCCCAAGTGTCAGATGTTGTGAAAAAATGTGGTGAAGGCCGATTGCCGCACCGAAGCGATGACCCGTCTCTGAAAGCGTGCCCGAGGTTTTATAATGCTCGTAGAACAAAGTCGGAACCAGCGAGGTGTTTTCTGCAATTGCCCACTCCGCCGAATATTCAACGTGATAGAGCTCGTAGCTGTTCGTGCCAAAGCCGAACTCGGTGGTCTTCGATGCAGTGAGCTTGTGTTTGAAGGTTTCCGTTGGCCGGTTGGTGATTTCGAGTTTTGCATACACCCCGCTCGAATCCTCGCCATCTTCGACGAACGCCCCAGTTCCATTCCCATTGGCGTCCACTATCTCGGTCTTTGTTTTTCCATCGAACGTAGTGTTTTGATAGCCGACTTCCACAAACACATCCGTGCGGTCGTTCACTTTCCACTGCACATAAGGCCCGACGAGCAACGACTGTCCGTCGGCCTGAATATCCTCGCGATGCTTCACAAAACTCTCGGATACATTGAGCCCGACGGTGAAATACGGCGAAATCTGGTAGGAGGGTCTCAAGTAGATAGTGTCGATCCCCTTCGACTGGGACTTGAACGTGTCATCCTTGGCCCATAGGTCAAAGCGATCATAGCCGACTGTGATTTTGGTATATTGATTCGCCTCCCAGTCCACCTGAATGCCGGCCTGATTTTCCCAGCGCTTGTAGAGCGCAACCCCCGAAACCACCGGCTGTGTAAAAGGATCTTCTTGATACGAAAGCCTCTCCCTCAACGTGAAGGTGAACGCTCCGGATTTCGCCGTCCAAACAATCGCCGATGTGGGCGCAATTAGCACACCGTCCGTGTCGTATTCGGAATGATCCAAATACTTGGCGTAGCTCACGCCAACGCCGATGCGGATGCGATTGGTATCTGAGAAACGAACCACACCCTCAATGTCCAGTTCAGGACGGAAGATAATGTCTGAAAGCTTGTCGCGGTGCGCGAGAGTGATGTTGTCGTTAAATTCAACTCCCAGACCCGCAGCGATGACGAAGTCGAAAATGCCCAGCCGCATATTGTAGTCTTCTTCCTGAGCGACTTCGTCAAAGGGAGTAATCGGTGAAAGTCCATCAGGGTCATTTCCTGTAAAAACTTCCGCAGCCGGCGAAAGTCGCCCGATGCCACCAGAAGAACGCGACGAACCAAACTCACGAAAGTATTCCTGAGCACCAGCCGTTGCAGCTAGAGATAGAAGACTGATGATTGGAACGATACGACCTTTGGTTGAGTTCATAGTTTTGGCTGATTTGTGCGTCCGTGTATCTGGGAACGCCCTTGCCTGCAATACAAAACAAGCCTCCGCAAACCGCCTGACACACATCAAAACAACTCAACGGAAGCCGTAAGCCATTCCCCAATGCGTGCGCTCCCGATTTGATTTCTCGACTTCGACGATGAGGTAATAAGTCCCTGTCCGCTTCGGGATCACCCGCGCTGCGCCGAACTGCCCTTTTTGCCAGCCCTCGACTTCGCAAAGATTCCCCTCGCTGTCGTAAATGTGGACGCTCACTTTCGCCGCCTTCTCATCAGTGCCGATCCAGAACCAATACTCGTTCCCTTTGAAAAGCTGATGCGTGATCGCCTTCGCCTGCTTCACCGCCATGTCGCCGCCCCAATAGTCCTCACGCACCGTGAACCCCTCTTTTACATACGGCTGCGCGGCCTCGAGTGCGTAGGAGAGCGCATCGTCCACGCTGGCCAGCGCGGGCGTGGCGGCGATGACCGCTGCGAGCAAGAGTGAAATGAAACGCTTCACGTGATTGGAGAGTAATTACTTGGTCTGGATGTCTTTGACCAGCCCGGCGGCGATGTCGCGGACTTCTTTGACAGATTTGGCCGAAATTTCAGTGCCGTCGGTGAGTCCGATGAGCGGGCGGATGTTTTTGAGTCCGGCCTGGATTTTTGGAACCAGCGCGTGCTTCTTCGCGCGGGCCTTGAGTGCACCGAGACGCGCATCGAAATGATCGAGCAATGCCGGCTGATGGAGCAAATCAGCACCATCCTTCGAATAATTTTTCGCCACCACATCGCAAAGCGCCTCCGTGCCGCGCAGCCAGCCACCGAGCGAAACCATCGACGCAAGATCGCCGCTGCCGAGTTCCGTCATCGCGTCTTTGACTTCGTTGAGCGCGCCATCGAGTTCCTTGCGCACGAGCGGCCAGTTGCCAGCGTCGGCTGCATTGATGATCGCATTCGCGCGCTTCGTCACCGCTTTGCGAACGCCGAGCGCACCACTGAGACTCAGCACGCTGTTGCCGATATTTTTCACCTCCGCCACATCGCCAGCCTCGACCGCGATGAAACCCTCTGCAATGACGCTACCCAAATAAAGCGCCTGCTGCTGCGGCTCGCCAAATGGCTTCGCCACACCCTTGAGCGGGCGCAGAACTCCCGCCCAATTCGGCTTCCCGAGCTTGTCCAGCACGCCAAAAATCTCGCTCGGCACCGGAACGATCACGTCATCCACAACCCTGCTCTCCTTCGGCAGCCTGCTCACATCAATCTTTGCTGGAGGCTCGGCGAGGACAGTTGCGGATAGAAACGAGATTGCGAGTAAGGTGATTTTTTTCATCGAAACGTTGGTTTTTCCGCAGCGCGGGTAATGAGTTGAACGCATCACGGGCGGAAGCAGCAAGCCATCTTTTGCAGGAAGATGCGGCCGCCTGCTTTCGCATATCGCGGAAATGTCGTATTGCCGCGCATCGCGCCTTCGCGCAAAACATCGCCATGCTCCTTGTGATCGATAACTACGACAGCTTCACCTACAACCTCGTCCAGTATTTTGGCGAGCTTGGCGCGGAGCCGCTCGTGAAGCGAAACGACGAAATCACGCTCGACGAAATCGCCGCGCTGAAACCCGAGCGCATCTGCATTTCGCCCGGCCCCTGCACGCCGAACGAAGCCGGCATCTCGTGCGATGTCATCCGCCGCTTCGGCGCAACCATTCCGCTCTTTGGCGTCTGCCTCGGCCACCAAAGCATCGGCCACGTCTTCGGCGGCGATGTCGTCCGCGCCGGGCGGCTCATGCACGGAAAAACCTCGCCAATCCTCCACAATGGCAAAGGCATTTTCGCCGGACTCCCCTCGCCTTTCGAGGCCACACGCTACCATTCGCTCTTGGTGAAAAGAGAAACCTTTCCCGCCTGCCTCGAAATCACCGCCGAAACACCGGAGGGCGAAATCATGGGCCTCAAGCATCGCGAACTCCCCATCTACGGCGTGCAATTTCACCCCGAAAGCATCCTCACACTCGAAGGCAAACACATCCTGAAAAACTTCCTCGCGCTTTAAAGCGTCCGCGTCACTGCTTCGGAATTTGATTCAGCGTGTAATACGCCACGTGGTGCAGCAGCGCTAAGCCTGCGCGGTCGCGGACGCCGGGGAGATGCAATTCATGGACGTGCCCACGAACCATTTTATCCACGATGAGACGCACGCCGAGACCGTCGGCGCTGACGGTCGCGGATTTGATGATGCGGTCGTCCTGCTCGATCTCCGGGCTGCCATATTCCTCGTGATAGTGATGCGTGAAAGTCTCCATCGTGTAACTCGCGGGATTCGCCGCAGTGGTCGCATCCACGGGCACGGTGAAGCGCAGATCAAAACCATCGGGCCGCGCGTGCATCGTGAGCACCTCGAACGGCACCTTGCCCGTCCAGTCGAGACGTTGCAGCGCGCTCTCCGCAAGACCGCGCACGGGCCAGCCACGCTTGCTGCCGCCGGTGAAAAGCTGACCGCGCTCCGTGAGCACGCCTCCGATAAGTCCGGTCGCGAAACCCTGCCGGAACGGAAAACACGCGCCTTGATACACACCGTTCACCTTTTCCAAATCCGCGCGCATCACGATGCTCAGTGTGTAATCAGCAACGAAGAACTGCCCCGCGAACGGCCCGAACTTTCCGCCCGATTTATCGAGCATGATCGCCGTCGCGCACTGCCCCATTTTTTTATACGGGAAAATGATCGCGGGCAGCACGAGTTGCGGGATGCGTTCGACGTCGAGGTAATAGCGTGAGTCCTCCGTGTTCGTCGGCTCCGCAGGACGTGGCCCCATGTTCGGCGCTAGGCGATACCACGCATTGCCGATGGGATGCCCGTTGAATCCGCCGGGCCGCAGATGCTTCAGCGAACACGAGCCATTCCAAGGCCCCTGATTCTCCGTGTAAAAAGCATCGCCCTCCGTATTGAACGCCACACCGCCGGGACTGCGCAAACCACTGCCCATCGCCTCCCATCGGCCATCGGGAAAATGCCGCAGCGCCCATCCTCGAAACGGGCGGTCCGACGTGTAGCTGCCCGTCAGACAATGCACCGTCCAAATCGCGCCATCCTTGTCGAAATCCGAGCCGAACGTGAACTCGTGCTCATCGCCCCAGCCCCACGCATCGCTCACCGTCTCGAAACGATCCGCACGTCCGTCGCCATTCGTATCGAGCAACCGCGTCACCTCGCTCTGCTGCGTCGCGAAAAGCACGCCATCGCGCCACGCGAGACCGAAAATTTCCGTCAGCCCCGTCGCAAAAAGTTTCCACTGCGGAGCCGGCGGCGTCGCCTCCGCGCCCGTGGAAAGAAACACATCGCCACGCCGCGTGCCCATCGCGAGCCGTCCATCGGGCAGCGCCCGCAAACTCCCCGCCTCCGCCACCGCGCCCAGCGGCAGCGGCACATCGGTGATGGGGTAAAATTCCACCTCCCGCTCATTCGCACGAAACTCCGCGAGCTGATCCGTATTGAGATTCTGCTTCGCCCTCACCTTCGTCTGCGCAAAAGCAGACGCACACGCGAGCGCGACGGCGAGGAAAAGCGGTGTGAGTTTTGCAATCATCGGCATCGGTTATTTCTGAAACCAGTAATCTATCACCAGCCTCGGTTCCTTTTCGCCAGCAAGTGGCTCGCGCGGCACGGGCAGGAGCAGTTCTTGTTTGTCGCCTTTCCCGCGCAGGAACGCTCCGGGCACGTCCATTACTTGCATGGTCAGTGAAGTCTCGCCGCCGAGAGCCCATGTGTTTCCCGGCACCGTCGCGAACCGACCCACCGCCACGCGGAAATGCAAACCTACCGGGAGCGTGCCGCTGAATTTCACCACGCGCCGAAGCCCTGTCCGACTGTTGTCGCTAATCGGAACCATGACATCCTCCACGCTCAAATCGCGGAATGAGTAAAGAAACGTCGGGCGATTCTGCGCATCGAGCTGTGTGCCGCGAAACTTCATCCCCGTTGCCTTGCTCGATTCCGTCGGCCACGGCGCGTTCGCATCGGCGAGCACCGCGAGCGCGGGTCCGTGCGGGAAAACGACGACCTCCGAGCCGAGCGGGCGGATGGATGCCATGCCCTGCACGCTCCAGTGCGGCGAAGCATCGAGGAAGCGCCCGCGCCACAGCAGCGATAGCCGCATTTCCTCCGCATCGAACGCCGAGTTCAACCCGCCGGGATAGCCTGCGGCGATGGCGCGGAAGCCCGCCTCCCACAGCTTTCCACGATACACCACCGTCTCGCCACCAACCACGAGTTCCATGTTTTTCCGACTCAACCCTTCTGGAAATTTCGCGCGTTCGCCTTCGGAAAAATACGCCCACAGCGCCGCGTGTTGCCGGTCCGTATCGCCATCCAGCAAGGTAGGAAACGCACTGCGCCCGCCGGGCCAGAGCGCAGGCATCCGCGTGCCGGGATGAAAGCGATTCGGGTCGCGGAGAAACTGGCGGAACCAGTCTTCATTCAACCGCCCCGGCGTGCTGATGAGATCGAGCACCTGCAAAGCGTGCGCGGGTTGTTTGTTGAAACGATGACACGCAATGCACGAGAGCCCGTCCGTCCCAGTCAGCTTGCGCCCGGCGTCGAGGAGCACATCGCGCTCGTCGGTCGCGGGTTTGATGGGCTGGGCGTGCCGGTCGAGTTCGATGAACAAATAAAACAGGGGCTCTAGCTGCTTCTGGCTCGGCGACGGCGTTGAACTGTTAGCAAAAGCAAGGTCCGGCAGATAACGCCAGTGCGCAAATTGCGGCATCCGTGTATTAAGATACGGTCGCACGCCTGCGCCCTCCGCGAGCACCTTCGCCAGCCACTCCGGTCGGAGCTTATCCCCCACCCCGTCGAGCGTCGGCGGGAGGCGGCCCTCGTCGCCGAGATCGTCCACGTTGGAGGTAAAGTAGCCGTCACGCTCGCGCGGCACACCGCCCACGCCGTCGCGCGAATGGCACGCGTAGCAATTAAACGACGCCATCGTATGCGCGACGCGTTGCGCGGATGAAGGCGCAGCAAGGTTAGCGCGATTCATCATCGCGAGAGATGCACGCAATCCTTCACGCTGCGCTGGCGTAAGATGGAAATTCGGAACATTCATCGCGGGCTTTTCCGCCAGACATCCGCGCGTGGCGACCAGCGCGGCGAGAGCGGGCAATGGATTCGCGGGAGCCTTCGACTCGTGGCACGCTGCGCAGTTCAGCACCGCAAAACGAGCGCGCCCTTTTTCCGCCTTTGCATTGTCCACGACAAACGGCACAGGTTCCAGCGTCGGCTCCAAGTCCCGTTCCGCGCGCAGCCGCTCGGTCGCAATCTCCCCGCGCGGCACGCCCGGCCCCTCCCATTCCACATTCAGCTTCGGCGTATTTCCACCGCGCCTCACGAAGTCCACCTTCAATTCATGCCAGCCTTCGGCGAGGTGATGCGTTGCGTCCAGCTTCGTGCTTTCGCGCTCCCAGCAGTCTTCGTCCTCCGTCCATTTTCCATCGAGCGCGATGCGCGATGCACCATCTGCGGCGATGTGAAATGTGTAGTCGCCAGCCTTGTCCACGCGCAGCCAGCCAGCGAAGCGAATGCTCACGCGGCGGTTCACACCCGGCACTGCGAGCGAAAAGTTTTTCACCGGCGTCGTGCTCACCGGCGCAGTCGTGTCCAGTTCCGCCAGCGAACGCACACGCTCGTGCCAGACCGTCGCCTCCATCGGCGAAAAGATGCGCGTCTCGCGCAGGAGAAAATGCGTGAGGTCGAAAGCCTCCGCATCCGTCAGGTCCATCCCCGGCATTCGGCCCGATGGCCGTATCGTGTGTGGCTTGAGCAGAAATTCCTTCAACGCATCGAATGACCATTTCTCCTCCATTTTCGGCAGCGGAGCCGACGGCACCGAATCCGGCGCACCCCCCTTCTGCGGCTGATGACACGCCACACAACCGATGCGGTGATACAGACTCTCCCCCCGCGCCACCGCCGCCCGATCCGGCGGCACGCGGCGAAACTCCGGCTTCCCATTCGAGAGCAGGAAATGCGTCAGCTCATCCAACGCCTTCGCCCGCTCCGCATCCGGCAGCCCGTGCAGTAAATCCGGCATCGTCGCGCCCGGCATCGTCGCGTGCGGTGCAGCCAGCCACTTCCGCAACCAGTCGGGATTCACCCTTTTCTCCAGCCCCGTTAGCGAAGGAGCCGCCTTCGGCAAAATCCACGCCGCCTGCTTCTCCGACGCCGCATGACACACCGTGCAATTATACTGCCCCAACGCCACAAGCCCCACATCCGGCTTCACCCCCTCCGCCCCGCACACACTGCCCGCCAGCAACAAGATCACCCACGCCGCCATTCTAGCCAAACCACGCCTCGGGAAAAAAGCGTCCCCGCCAATTGGCCGTTTTGTGAATTCATCCATGCATTTCTTTTTTCTGAATAACAGCCACCCCGCAAGCCTCGCGATTTCGCAGATTGATTTGCGCCACGAGCAAATCACCGTTTTCGCCATGCATGGCGAATGTTGCCGGAGGGAGAAAAAGGAAACCCGGATGGGGTGACTTCCCTTGGTTGGCCTTTAGTTCACCGCCATGCGCACCTGCACAAAAGCGATCATTTCGAGCAAGTCGTCCACTTGAAATGGCTTCGATAGCAGCGTGCCGTTCACATTGCGGATAAAGTCATTCACCTTGGGATTACCGCGATGACCGGTCATGAAAATGAAGCGCTCGCAGAGATGCGGGCGCATCCGCTCGACGGCGCGGAAAAACATATCACCGGGCAGCGTTGGCATCATCATGTCGCAAAGTATGACTTCAAAATCGCTGGCTAGAACTTCATGCACACCCTCAACTCCGTTTTGCACGGCCACGACCTCGAAGCCATGAGCAAAAAGGAATTCGCTCATAATGTCTTTGAACTGAGGGTCGTCCTCGAGAAGCAGGACCTTGCCCTTTTTGTCGCCGGGTTCCAGGATGTCGTCGCAGGAGATATCAATCGTGTCGCAGGTAGTTTCGGTGTAGCGTTGCATGGTTTTTGGGAATTACGAAAATTGTATAGCAGTCAGTGTGCCCCGATGATTTAGGAATTACCAATTGACGATAAGGGGCGGATTTGTGTTCCTAACGCCCTTAACTTTCATCATGCCAAACAAATCCACAGCCATCGTTTTGCGCGCAGGCGCCGAAAAACTAACCGATATCTTCACCCAGTTGCAGCGCGACTTCGTGCTTTATCTCTCGAAGGAACTGACACGCGGCCAGGTATCCTTTGCACAATATCTCCTGCTCAGCATCCTCGAACAACTCGATGCACCCCTCACCATGACGCAAGTGGCCGGGCGCATGAAACACACGACAGCCGCTGCGACAGGACTTGTGGATCGCCTTGAAAAACTCGGCTACGTGCGGCGGCAGAGCACAAAGGAAGACCGCCGCAAAGTTCTCGTCCAGATCACCAATAAGGGCACCGAACTCGTGAAATTCGTGCGTGAAGACATGATCCGCAGCGTCACCCATCTCATGGAGCAACTCACCACCGAGGAGCAAAATTCGTGGGTCAGCATCTACGAGAAGATTATCCCCTTCTGCAAAGACAAATGAGGCGCCTCTTCCTCGCTGCAACGTGCGCTTTTCTCCCGCTCGCCGTCCATGCTGGCGAACATGCGGAAAAAACAACCATGGTGAGCGGCGACCTCTCACTCGAACGCGCAGTGGCAATCGCCATCCGGCAAAACCCCGACGTGCTGCGGGCGAAGCAGGAGATCGAACGCACGCGCGGGCAGGTGCTCGAAGTCCGAGCACAGGCGATACCGCGTGTGGCGATCAACGCGAATTACAGACAGGAGGATAAAAGCCTCCTTGAACTTACCAACGGCAGCACAGCCTTGGGCAGCAGCGGTGCAATATCAACGACAGGCACAGCCACCGGACTTTCAAGCACGCTCGGGCAGCAGGGCGGCAATGACCGAAGCTGGCTTGTCACCATCGAAGCCAGGCAGCTCCTTTACTCCGGCGGGCAGGTGAAGGCTGCAATGAAAATCGCGCGTTTCACCGAGGACCAGAGCCTTCTGCTTCTTCGCGACACGGTGGACAAAGTGATCGCACAGGCGCGCCAGCAATTTTACGCCGTCCTCCTCAACCGCAAACTCATCACCGTCGCCGAGGAAAGCCTCCGCTTGCTGGGAGATGAGTTGAAAGATCAGCGCAACCGTTTCGATGCGGGCACGGTGCCGAAATTCAATGTGCTGCGCGCAGAAGTCGCAGTGGCGAATGCACAGCCCGACCTCATCCGCGCAAAAAACAACTACCTCATTGCACAGCTCGAACTCGCCAAGACACTCGGCCTCGACGCAGTGAAAAGTGCGACAGGCAAGCCATCGTTCGACGTCTCCGGCGAATTGCGCGCCCGGCCCAACGACTGGAACCTGCAGCATGCGCTCGCGATGGCTAAGCAGCGCCGTGCCTCCCTGAAAGCGCAGAAGCAAACCATCCTCAACGACGAACAGCAGATCACAATCGCGCACGCCGGCGGCAAACCCCGCCTCGAGGCAAGCGGCGGCTGGCAATTCAACAACTCGCGCAGAACCGACGACATCACAAAGGAAGCCAATGGCTGGTATTTCGGCGTCAATGGTAGCTGGAATATTTTCGACGGATTCGAGACGAAGGGCAAAGTCATCCAGGCAGACGCGCGCCTCGAATCCTCTCGCATCGCCTACGAAGACGCCGTGCATCTCGTGGAGTTGGAAGTGCAGAAGGCATTCGCGCACCTCAACGAAGCGAAAGAGCTGATCGCCAGTCAGGTCAAAGTCGTCGAGCAGGCCGACGAAGCCCTGCGCCTCGCTCGCGAACGTCTCGCAGCCGGCGCTGGCACGCAGCTCGATGTCCTCGACGCCCAGGTCGCGCTCACCAAGGCCCGCACCACTCAGCAGCAGGCGCTTTACGACTACAATTTCGCACTCGCCGAGTTCGACCGCGCGACCGGTGCGGACACCGTTTACGACGACACTTTCAAAGACCCCGCCGCCGAGCGCGCGAAGAAAGATCTGCGCAAAGGCAAAGCCGCCCTGCGCGAAGAGTAGCCGCCGAGCCATGCGCCCGTGCCCTCACGAAACCTTCCCCGCGCTGTCGGCGTTGCCCGTCATCCACGCGTTCACGCAGCGTGTGCCAGGGCTTGATGTGAAGACCGACCGAGAGACCGCACTCGCACGGCTGGAAAAACCACACACCGAATTGCGCGCATCGCTCGGACTCGGCACCCGGCATTTCATCACCGCAGAACAAATCCACAGCGCAAACGTCGCCATCGTGCGCGACGATACGCCGACACCCGTGCCGGGAGTGGATGCCCTCATCACCGACGACCCGCGCGTCTGCCTCGGCATCTACGTCGCGGACTGCGCCCCCGTCTGGCTTGTGGACCCCGTTCGCCGCGCCATCGGCTGCGTGCACAGCGGGAAAAAAGGAACGGAACTCGGCATCGTCACCGCCACGATAGCGCGCATGGTCGCCGCGTTCGGCTGCGAACCCGCGCGCATGGTCGCCCAAATCGGCCCCTGCATCCGCCCGCCCCACTACGAAAACGATTTCGCCGCAGAAATCCTCCGCCAGTGCCGTGCGGCAGACATCGGCCAAATCCACGACTGCGGCACCTGCACCGCGGCGAACGTCGCCCGCTACTACAGCTACCGCCTTGAAAAGGGAGAGACCGGGCGGATGCTCGCGCTCCTTGCGCTGGCATGACGCCGCCTTTTTTCACCGGGCAAAAAAAACGCTCGCCATTCCATTCCAGATCGGCATCTTCCGCCCGCCAGTCTTAGTCTTACTCGTTCAGTCAGTGACGTGGTGGACGCCCTATCGGTCAGCCGAGGGTGCGTCTGAAACCCGATAGTCGGGAACAGTCCGCAGAGCGTCAGTCAGTCTATCGGCAGTAAAAAAACCACACACAGCAAATGAACAACAAACTATTCGTCGGCAACCTCTCCTGGACAACCACCGACGGTCTACTCCAAGAAGCCTTCTCGGCCTATGGCACCGTCACGGAAGCAACCGTGATGATGGATAAATTCACCGGCAAATCCCGCGGATTTGCCTTCGTCACCATGAGCACGGCAGAAGAAGCCGAAGCAGCCGCTCGTGAAATGGACAACAAAGAAATTGATGGGCGTCCCGTCCGCGTCAACATCGCGCGTCCTCGTGAAGATCGTCCCGCCGGCGGCGGCGGCGGATTCCGTGGCGGCGGCGGCGGTGGCGGCGGCGGCTTTCGTGGCGGCGGCGGCGGCGGTGGCGGTGGCTATCGCGGCGGCGGCGGTGGTGGAGGCGGCGGCTATCGTGGCGGCGGCGGCGGCGGCGGCG